>JAPLRW010000004.1 GCA_026398935.1 Methylococcales bacterium | reverse complement strand
AGGGCTCAGTGGCGCACCAGCCGCAACCGGAGTGGTGCCATCGGCCAAATACAAGATACCTTGGGCAGCAGTAGGCAGCGTAGTGACGCTGATACTGACGAGTGTGCCATCGCTGTCGATGCCAGCTAAGTTAATCGTTGTAGCTGTATTAAACAAAGTAACCACGGATGCCGGTGTTGCCACCGGCAGTGCATCCACATCAATAGTGACATTGCTCGCCGCCAATACACCGCCTTGGTTATCAGTGACCGTAAACGGAATACTGAAGCTACCCGTGTATCCTGCTGTAGGCTGGAATACCAAGCCTGCGGCCTGCGCAGGGCTCAGTGGCGCACCAGCCGCAACCGGAGTGGTGCCATCGGCCAAATACAAGATGCCTTGGGCAGCAGTAGGCGGGGTAGTGACGCTGATACTGGCGAGTGTGCCATCAGGGTCGGTACCCGTTAAGTTAACCTTTACGGCATTGTTAGCATTGGTGACAATATTAGTTGGCGTTGCAATGGGTAACCCATTCACTGCAACAATTGTATCGCTAGCCAATGATACAGCACCTTTGTTGTCAGTAACGGTGAAGGGAATGTCGACAGAGCCAATGAAGCCTGCCACAGGTTTAAACACCAGCGTTGTTGCTTGATTAGGTGTTAATGGCGTGCCCGCTAAAACAACGGTATTACCATCAGCAAGATAAAGCACACCCGCAGCAGCGGGTGGTAAGTTGGTGACCGTTATACCTATCACTGTACCGTCAGTATCAGTTTTTGTTAAATTTTCATTTCTTGGTTTTGGCTTTGTAAAAACAGTGTAACCCATTAAATAGAAAATATATTTTTGTAAAAATACCATCCAAAAAGCGGGAATGTATTTATCTATCAAAAGGTTAAATTTCGACAGCCTAGGGCGCGCCACGCTTTAACAAACCTGCGAAACTGCTTACGTTGATGATTTTTGGCGGGGTATTATCAACATTAGGGAAGGGGCAGTGGCTGGCTGGTATTATTGGCGCGGGTATTGTTATTATTGGCCGCTCTAAAAAACGCGCGGAAGCCATTACGGCGGTATTATCGTTAATGACCTTTGTTGGTATGCCATTGTTCGCCGCCTTTTTAAGCTACGCCTCCGTCGGTAGAGCCAATGCTGTCGATGATAATCAAGAAACCGCTTGCTATCGCTATGAATTGATCACTGAATATATGGAAGAAGCCAGCGAACACTTATGGTTTGGTTGGGGATTAATGAAGTGGCCAGAAATTCATGGGTTTGAATCAATCGATAATCATTTTTTGCTGACCTACTTAAACCATGGCGTAATTGCAGCAGGCTTATTGCTGACGATTATTTTTGGCATGATGGGGCGTTTTTTGGTCAAACATGGTCTTTCCCAGCCCTTCAGCGAGCCTAGAGGGAGTTCGTTAGCGTTTACCTTGGCGGCAATTTATCTCATGTACATGGTTGCTATCACAACGGTTGCTATGCTGTATCAGAGCTGCACGTTATTTTTTTTAATCACGGGTTTATCCGATGCTTATTTACGCACGAGCACTTGGGATGGCGATAGCAAAGGTGGTGGTAGCGGAAAAACTAAAATTATTACAGATACCCGTAAATTTAAATTTAGGAAAGTGCTTTAACATCAAGTTACAGTCGCTTAATTAACCCTATTTACTGACGTCTGCTAAACTTTTCGACGGAACCGCTTACGATGCAGGTGTCTTTTTCCATAGCTCAGATGTTTTTTTAATGCCTAAAATTTTCTGTGCGACTTGCATTCCTGACACACTGACACCATAAACGCCGCATCCAGGAGAGCTCCAATGCCCGGCAAAATATAAACCTGTTAACACGAACGGGATCAGTCTGGGAGGGTATAACATCCCAGCCATAAGCTGCACCCTGATAATTTTGCGTATACCGTTGCATAGTTGTTGGTGAACCACCTTCAATAAAATTAATATGTTGCTTTAAGTCAGGGATATAGAGCGCAGCTATGTCTAACATCGTGGCGATATAATCCTGTTTTACGTGTTGCCATGAATGTTCGGCTGTGTATGGCAGGAGTGTCGTCAGCGTCAGTAAATGCTCACCTGCTGGTGCCAGACTAGGATCAACCAACGTGGGTACTGTCATGCTAATCCAGGAAATTTCTCCGTTTAGCGTTCGCGCAAAATTCGAATCATGATCAAAGTCCCGGTAACAAAATGACTCATGGGCAACATTCAATTTAACCAAATCTAAATTAGTGGCGATATACACCACAAAGATAGACAGGGAATGTTGCATGTTTTTGATTTTTTGCACATAACGTTCCGGAAAAAATTGCTCGCCAACCAAGTTGAAAACCGTTTGCCGCATATCCGCATTTGAAACCACAATTGGTGCATTGATAAGCGCGCTTTTTACCAGAACCCCAGACACACCGAATTGTTCAATAATGATCTTTTCAACGGGCGAGCGGAATTGCACGATGCCACCATGCTGTTTGATGCCTTTTACCAAAGCGTTAGCCAACTCTTGAAAACTTCCTTTGCAATAATAAGCGCCATCAACCACATAGCCTATTAACATAGACGCCCAATAGATGAAAGATACTTTTGAGGGTGGCAAGCCAAGATACGGCCAATTACTGGCAAAAACGCTGCGTAATTTTGGGTCGTGGATAAATGTATCCATGACTTCGCTTAACGTTGACTTGCGGTATTGAAATAATAGCGGCATTAACTGGTAAGCGGTGTCGTAGTCATTACTTGAGAGCATTTCACTGGAAAGAGCGATTTCTTCGGTCACTTGCAAGCATAGCTGTAGCAAGCTTTCTAATCCTTGCCGCTCTGCTGGGAAATGTGCTGCCAGTGTCTCGATAAATGCCGCTATAGACTGGGGCAGGGCGCTGTTAAGTCCTGGATAATACACATGGCTGAATGGGTCAATAGTAATAAACTCAATATCATCGCTGACGCCGAGTGCATCCAAGACCTTATAAATTACCTGACCACCTTGATAACCTGCTGCTCCGCAACCGCTAATCAAATGTACGCCGGCATCAAAATGGTATTTATTGCGTTTAAAGCCGTGCGCATAACCGCCCGGACGGTCATGTGCTTCCAGTACGATGACTGATTTCCCCGCTTTGGACAATAATGCAGCGGTGGTTAACCCTCCAATTCCGCTGCCAATGACAATAACATCATAATTATTCAAGGTTTCTGTAACCCCAGTTTTTGCCACAATAGCGCAGGACTCTCATAGCACATTTCATGGGTTGCCATATCGACGGCAACTTGGGTCGTGTAACCCCGTGTTAAACGGATACCAGATTCTTTATCGATAATTTGATAGGTGATTTTCAGGCGATGTTGCCATTCAACAAGGTGCGCTTGCACCTTGATTTGCTGACTGAATTTGACGGGTCTGGCATATCGGATACGCAGATCAATCACGGGCCAAGCGTAGCCTGACGCACGCATGTTCATATAGCCGTATTCAATTTTGTCCAGCAATGCACAGCGCGCCATTTCAAAATATTTTACATAATGACCGTGCCAGACAATTTCCATTAAATCAACATCAAAAAACGGCACGTTAACGTCTATCTCACAACTAACAATACCTTTACTCATATAAGCTCCAGTGTTGCCCGCGTACCAGTTGCAGACATAAGCGTAATACCTGCTCTAATGCCCGGTCAGACTCTAAAAAGGGGACATGTTCTCTCACTTGCTGCATCGTCATGGTTAAATTGGCGCTGAGCAAATGAGTATCGCCGCGCAATTCAACGGCCTGCACCGCGGCCATTAACGAGGCAACCGCGACCTGCTCGGTTAATTCAAGCACTCTGATACAATCACGCGCCGCAATGGTTCCCATGCTCACTTTATCTTGGTTATGGCACTCTGTAGAACGCGAGAAAACGCTGGCGGGCATGGTTAATTTCAGTGCTTCCGCTGTCCACGCTGAAACAGCAATTTGCACCGCTTTAAAGCCGTGATTTAACATTGCTTGCTCAGCT
Organism: Methylococcales bacterium; assembly: GCA_026398935.1. Lineage (GTDB taxonomy): Bacteria > Pseudomonadota > Gammaproteobacteria > Methylococcales > Methylomonadaceae > SXIZ01. Next base: position 8,688 of record JAPLRW010000004.1, on the reverse strand, counting down.
TTCGCACCGGACAGGTTAGCCGGTAAGCCATTATTAAATTTGGGGTCGACCAGCTGTGCCAGTTGGCGATCCATCAGGTCGGCTAAATTTGCTACCGCGGTTTTCATACTGTCCATTGCAAAGGCAATGTGACCCCCGTAAAAATGTCCGCCATGCAGCACCCGTTCATTTTCAGCATCAATAATAGGATTGTCATTGGCGCTGTTTAGCTCGTTTTCAATAAACTGCCGAAACCACGGTAGCGCATCTTCTAATACGCCAATGACATGCGGCGCACAGCGCAAAGAATAACGATCCTGTAAGCGGCAGTCGTTACGGGGCGCTTGACAGGCAACGGGCAAGTCCTCACGAATGCGGCGCGCCACAGTAATTTGTCCTGCATGCGGCTTAACCGTGAACAATTGCTCATCAAAATGGCTGGCATTGCCCAGTAGCGCAACTGAAACCAAGCTGGTTATGCGGGTACTTAATTGCGACAAGTAGGCGGCGCGTTGATGCGCCAAGCAAGCGAGAGCGGTCATTACCGCCGTCCCATTCATAATCGCCAGACCTTCTTTGGGATTTAATGTGAGTGGCAAAATATTCAAAACGTTAAAGACGCTTTCAGCCGATTGCGTTTGTTCCTGATACCTAACGTCCCGTTCACCGGCTAGGACGGCGGCCAAATAAGACAAGGGCGTTAAATCGCCGCTTGCGCCGACCGAACCTTCTTGAGGGATTAACGGTAGGATGTCGTGTTCGAGTAACTGGCTGATCTGTTGTAACAGTTGATAACGTACCCCGGAAAATCCTTGCGCCAAGCTATTGATCCGCACCGCCATAATGGCTCGGGTCTGTTCCTCATCAAAGTGCGCGCCTAAGCCGCAACCGTGAAAGGTGTACAGATGCCGGGACAAGTCGGCGACGTGCTCTAGGGGAATAGACACGGTACATGAATCGCCATAACCTGTTGTAACGCCGTAAATAAAGCCTTCCTCTCGTAGCAGTGTGTTGACAAACAGCGCACCTTTATTGATGCGCTGTTTAAACGCATCGGCATCGCTTAATTGCAGTGTTTTTGTCTGGTTAGCGATGTGGTAAATGTCTTCAATCGTTAGTCTATTACCATCGACCATTACGGTTTGCTTAGTCATTCAGTTTGCCAAAAATCATAGAAATTGAACCATTGTAGCGGCTCTTTTAAACAATAATACTGTAATCGCGCCGCATAATCCTGAACGTATTGTTGTAGCGCGGCCTCTCTGTGTTTACGGGGTAGTACCAAACCGTCACTAAAGCAATCAAAATAAATAGCCTGCCGCTGCTGATGTTTCAAGCAAAATAGTGTGTAAACTGGGCATTTAAGCAAAGCGGCCAGTATGAAGGGGCCTTGTGGAAACGGCGCAGGATCACCTAAAAAAACAGCGCTAGATACACGATTTTTTCCTGTTACGGGCGTTCTATCTGCGGCAATCACCACCAACTCACCGGCATCAATTTTGTCTTGTAAAAGCATCGCGGTTGCCGCATTAATATGGGTCACTTGCATCAGGTTTATACGTGTGGAGGTACTGTTACGGTTTAATAAGGCATTAAACTTTACCGCATGCTTGGTATGAACCAATATGTTTACGGGCACACTGCTGCGTAAATTGGCAATGACCCGCAAGACTTCCATGTTGCCAAGATGGGAACCGAGGATCAAAACACCACGCCCTTGCTTAAGGTGCTCAACGAATGTTTCACGACCATGGTATTCAATATCTTGCAGTGACATTGCACCACTCAAAATCGCTAATTTATCAATCATCGCATTGGAAAAGCTAACAAAATGGCGATAGCTATCGTACGCAGATCCTTGTAATCCTTGTTCGGGCAAGTATGCTGCTACCTTTTGCAGGTATTGACGGCTGGCTTGCCGTCCCGTCCGATTCATTAACCAATAATAACTAACCACGGGATATAAAAAAAATTGTAATATCCGGCGGCCAAATAACAGATAAACCTTCAAGAGCAATTGCATGCCCCAGATGATGCCTCTTTCTTCAAGCTGCGCCCAATGTTTCATCGCCAATGCCTTGCTAAAAGGGTAGGTAAGCGCCACAACATACCCAGAAATAATTGCGCATGTTTTTTAGAAATAAGTCCGTTATCTTTGAGCATTCTAAAATGGGAAATACCGTCCAACGGGTATTGTACGACCGTGCCGATATTAACGACCTTAACACCTTGCCAATGCAGACGTACAATAATGTCTATGTCAAAATCCATGTGTTGTCCTAGTGTCGTTGCTTGTAATAGCGTATCGACAGCGGCGAGCGGATAGCAGCGAAATCCACACATTCCATCGCTAATATCAAAAGACAAGGTATTAATCCAAATCCATAAATTGGTGAATTGGCGACCATATAATCTTTTTTTCTGGATGCTGCCATCAAAAATGGGCATTCCTAAAATCAACTTATCGGGATTTTCGGCACTGGCAGACAAAAAAAGCGGGATATCCTCTATATGATGTTGCCCGTCAGCATCTATTTGAATGGCATGTGTAAATTCATTGCGCAATGCTAATTGTAAGCCTGTAATGACGGCCGCACCTTTTCCACCGTTTTTGGATCGCTCATGCAAGGTTACCCATTGTTTTTCTTGCTGTGCTATGCGTACGAGTTCTAATGAACACGGTGTAGAACTGCCGTCATTAATTAAAAAGCAAGGGGTGTTAAATTGCCGCAACGCATCAACTACTTGGCCAATAGCCTCATGATGGTTGTACACAGGAATGACGATGCAGGTTTTCATTTATTAATACCATACAACAGTCTGCCGGAGCTGTGTGATTCGATGCTGGAGCTAAAATCGAAATACAACTTACCACTTGCCGCATTCCATTTTAGCTGCAGGGTTAGTTTATCGCCAGGTCGGATTATTTTTTTAAATTTAATCACTTCCATCGCTAAAAAAGGCGGTGTTATCGGGAAAAATAATTTGCCATACTGTTCCGCCCAAGCCAGTTGGGTAACGCCCGGTAAAATAGGCTGTCCCGGAAAATGGCCGATAAAGTAAAGCAAATCTGCGGGTATCTGCATAGATAGTTCTATGCAGCCGTCCCTCTGCTCAATAAACTGAATTTTCGGGAATACACGCTTATCCAAAGACAATAGACTGTTAATCCTTACATGGTCAATTTTCCCCTGCGAGGACAAAGGCAACCAGTTTATAAATAACCATTTTTTAGGCAGGACAACTGTTTCAAAGACCTGTAAAAGCTGGCGTTTAAACTGCTTAATTAAAGCCTCACGACCCTGTTGCTTTATAGTGTCTAGTCCCTCTGCCGTTAAAATAATGACGGCGGCAATGCGCGCCCGTTTATCATTCCAGAGGCGGCAATGCGCTTGGCTGACCCAAGCCGATTGTTGCAGTGTTTGCTCCATTTCCGTCAGCGACAAACGTTTTTCTTCTATTTTTACAATACGATCTATTCGGTTTAATAGGGTAAACCGACCATCGTTACACAATTCAAGTTGATCTTGTAAAAAATACGGTGTATCTGCAGGTAAGTAAGGTGAGTGGAGTATGTGTTGTTGATCTAAAACTGGCTCGATAGTAATACCTGAAAATGGCTGCCAGCGAGCATCACATACTGCCTTGCGCCAAGCGATACCACCTGTTTCAGAGCTGCCATAAATATCGATAAGCATCTGTCCACTTCGCTGCGCAATTTGTTGGGCGACAGCAAGATCCAGCGTACCGCCAGAACTAAAAATGGTCTTTAAACAGCGTATTTCCGGCCAAGCGGTCAATTCATCCAGTCGTTTTAACTGAGCGGGACTGGCTACCCAATACGAGGATTGTCCCTCTGCGGCCTTTAATAGCGACTCTGGGCTAAAATAGAGTTGGCTATGAAAAGAACGCCCACTTGCCAGCGGCCATAACACCCTGAATAACAAACCATAAATATGCTGATGACTGACTGTCGCTAACGCCTGAGATCCCGCTAATTCAACACCCCATTGCTGTTCCAACGTATCTACTTCATGCTGAAATTGCCACAGTTCTTTTTGGATGGCTTGTGGCTGACCCGTGGAACCAGAGGTAAAGAGCATTAATCGTGACTGCCGTGAATCCAATGCGGATAACACCATTGCGCTTTTAGCAGCAGGTAATACATTAGCCTTACACGCAGGCCAATCACCTAATAAATAGCAGTCTTGTTGCAGCAGCTTTTCAGCCGTTGCGGGTCTGTTATTAGCGGCAATCCAGACCGATTTACCCGCATGCCACAAAGCAAAAAGCATAATGGCGAAGGGATAAGTCTCTTCATAATATAACGCATAATTCACGTTAGACTGCTGTGTGAAAGCGGCGGCCTGGATTGCTACATCCCGACTAAAATCAATCCGGTCTAGCCATTTCCCTTGATATAAGGCAACGGGTAGCACATGTGATGGTGGTAAAGCGCACTGCGACAGCGCTGTCCACTGTAATTCACTGTTCATTTTTTTGCATCTTGATACGGATTAGATATTCAATCCCTATTAATAAGCCTATCAGGACATAGGCAATTAAGCCATTGTAGAGACTCCACCAGAAAAAATTAGCCCATAACGCTGTTCCAGCGGCAATCGATGCGTTGATGATAAAAAACACGCACCAGACTTGTGTTACTTTTCGGGTATAGCTAACACCTTGAAGCGATAACTCAGGATGTTGTAAGCGTGCTAACCTTTCAATGACAGGGGGGGGATAAAGTAAACTGAGAGAAAACAATAAAAACAAACACAGGTTGACTCCAACGGGGTAGAGTCGCAAACTTAACTCGCTGTTATGCCAAATAGCAAAAGCACAATATAAAATGCCTATTCCAATGAGCGGTTTGCTCCATTGTTTATCAATAGGGGATAAATAAAAACGAATGGCTAATATCACGAGTAAAGCCGCCGAAATTTTCCAAGGTGCTAGCACTTGGATACCAAAATAGACTGCTAACGGATACAACAACATAACCAAGCCAATGCTATGGTTTAGCAAGCGTGGCATTAGGCATTCATCAACGTAAAGATTGTTTCAACAATATCACCTACCGTCCGAACGCTCTTAAAGTCACCCGCTTTTATATCTTTACCCGTTATTTCTTTCAGTTTCACGATCATATCAACGGCATCAATACTATCAAAGTCCAGATCGTCATACAGGCGTGCGTCTAATGTTACTTGCTCTTCTTCAATTTCAAACATCTCCAGCATAATGTTCTTGATAATAGTCAAGATCTCATCACGATTATTCATACCATCCCTTAATCTTGCTTAGATTCAATAAATTCAGCTAATTTAGCGACTGATGCGAAGATTTTTTCTACATCATCAGTTTCTGCATCAATCCGAATATTATATTTTTTTCTAATGGCCAGCCCCAATTCCAGCGCATCGATTGAATCCAGTTCAAAGCCTCCATTGAATAAAGCTTCCTGACTATCAATGTCGGCAACACTTAAATCTTCCAAGGCCAGTGAATCAATAATCAGCTGCTTTAATTCATTTTCCAGACTGCTACTCATGCTTTTCTCGTTGTTGACTAAAATAATTTTGCAAATGCTTGTTCAATCGGCGTACCGCAATACTTTTTGGCATTATCGCCTGAAATTCGTCTAATAATATATCATCACCTACTGTCATTGACAGATGAAATCTCCGTGCCGGTATTTGATACCATTTTTCCGCTTTGGTTAATGTACTGGGCGAACAGTGTAGCGTAACGGGTGTAACCAATGTGTCAGCCTGTAACGCAATTGTTGCGGCACCTCGCTGAAAATTATAATCAACATTAGGCACTGTCCGCGTGCTTTCTGGAAAAATAATCATAATCCCGCCAGATTTTAAATACTCCACGCAGCTACGGATCATTTGTTCTGGATCTTCATTGCTAATATAGCCTGCATTGATGATGGATCCTTTCATACAGGGATTGTTGCATAATTTTTTTTTAACAATGCAACTTGCCACCGGAATTCTACTGAGTAAAAACACAATATCAATTAGGGTAGGGTGGTTAGCTAAAATTAACTGGCCTGGTCTATTTAACTTTTCTAAGCCATTAATTTCATAACGCATAATGCCAAGTCTATGCATCAAACCGATAAAAAAATAAAAACTGTAATGTACACATTTTTGCGCTCGCCGCTTCTTTATGGACGGGCTATTGGGTATAAGATTAAGTAATGGAAAGACGATTACCCATAATAAAAAACCGCCTATCCCAAAAACACTAAAACTTAGACCAGTTGCAAACAAGCGCCAATAATAGTTCAGCTGTTTTTTCATGTTGGTCGGTAGGCGATCATTTTATTAACGTAATAACCTTTTATTTTAACATTGATTTAAATATGAAAGATTATTTTGCAAATACCTTTTCAGGTTGCGCTGTTCACGGGTAAGGTAGAACCGCAGAAAAATTTTGTAATTATAAGGATTCAGCAGTAAACATAAAAAATAACCAGAATGGAATATTGCTTCGTTTTTTTAAAATTTAACATAATATACAATGAGTTAAGTCGATAACCTCATAAGCTGTATTAATAACAAGCACATAGGTTGCAGCTATCCCCAACCCTTGTGATATTTTTTCCCATGCTTTTTTAACCTTTTCGTTTGTTTCTATCTGCATTTCTCTTATAAGAAGTATTTCAAAAAGTTCTATTTTTGTTGCCTCTGATATTTTTATTGCGACTTCTTTACTGAATCCCCCGCCTTTTTTAATTCCATTTATTGATTGTCTAGTTATACCTAAAAACCCAGCTAATTCACTATCAGACTTGAAATTTTTAGCATCTTTTACTTTTTCTAAAAGTTCGTAACAACTCATCGCTTTGCCCTCTTGTCAGTTTGTGTATTGACAGAATACCCCCTTGTGTGTAAGCTCTGCAACTGACAAATATGTCAGTTTACAAACTTACACACTGAGGCCATCCGATGAAACGCAAAATTTTAGCCGCACTTGTATTGACCGCCCTTTCTCTTCCCGCGTTCGCAAATATGCCGGGCAATGCCGTATCTATCGAAGCCATTGCTTCAGCCATCCACCCGTCACTTGAAAATTTAACGGTTAATCAGCACACATCAGCTTTTGATCACGGTGGTTCTTGGGTAGGCGCTCAATACATTGTCAAAGCGTCAAATCAGGACGGGCTTAATATTGTTATCTGTGGCAAGTCTTTTAAAACTAACCCCGTCGATTTTCATGTTTCGCCTGGCACTGTTTTTATGAATAACGGTGTTCAGTTTATTCGTTATCAAGCATGGGTTGATAACTGCGACACAGGCTATGTTTTGTTGCCTAACAACGGCGGTACGTTTGACTACATTTTTTTCAATTAAAACCTAATCGCTTTTGGCGTGATTCCCAGTATTAGCGCGGTTAGTGCTTAACGCAGGGAATCACCTAACCATTCACATTACGCTCTCCTGTTCAGTCAGTCGCCGTTTTGGGGCAGGGGAGCAATTAATGATTTCTACACTACTCATTCTCTCGCTTATTGCCGCCGCTTATTTTCTCGGTCGCGCACAGGGTCAAGACAAAGCTTATTCAGACGGTCATGACACTGGCTTTAATCTTGGCACTCAGATTGAACGCGCAGAACATTTATTCCTTGAGGGCTTAGACCATGACTAAGTCAATTCAAATTGGTACAACATTAATTCACCAATCCGAAAACGGCCTTTTCTCATTGAATGATTTATGGGCTGCTTCTGGTAGTAATAATAAACACCGTCCTTCTCTTTGGCTTCGATATTCCTCTGCAAAAGAATTAATTAAGGAACTTGAAGCACTAAATAGTGCTTCAAATATTCAAAATACGTCATCAAAGCTTGGTACTTTTGTTTGCAAACAACTCGCCTACGCTTACGCAATGTGGTTATCGCCAAAATTTTATCTTTTGGTCATTAACACCTTTGATTCTGTTTTAAATTCGACCACTACTGATGAACTCCTAGAAATTAAAGACCAGCTTAATTGGGCAATGGGTGAACTCTCCAACATGGAAACACGCCACCCGAATCATAAAAGCTCGCTATCTTCGATTCTTGGCTTATCTACCATTCGCGTTCAGCCGTATTTTGCGCATTTGGTTTCTATCGGTGAAGTTGAAAAGGTACTTATCCCACAACCACCAAAGGCGCTTTATCGTCCCACACGTGGTTCTAAAACCGTTATCGGTCAACATCGCTCTACATTGCTTTTTTATTCAGCCGTTAAAGCGTTATTTCCTGTGCAAACCGATCTTATGGACGAATCAAAGGCCGTTTTATGATTGATCAAAATTGTATTTTTGATGCACTCAATGACGCGCCGTTGGTTATGACTGCAATATTGATCTTCGTCCCTTTTTTCGTTTTTGTTTATTGGGTTTTTTCTCATGAATAGTAAAAGCTCGGTATTGCATCCGCGTCACTTGCTTAACGGTTCTGCTCATAGCTTGCCTAGTAAAAATACTAGGCTTTGTTATTGGCATCCTGATTTTCAATTACCAGAACCGATTATTGCCGCTTCTCGTATTGATTTTGATGATTTTGACTTTGAGCCTTATCAACCCAACGCCTTTGACTCAAGACGCGCCCGTGAGCTTGTGCGCTCGGCTATTGATGAGAAACGCAATGCTTTTCTGATGTCTAAAGCGTCAAATCAAGAGAATAAAACGGCGCTTGTAAATGTGTC
>JAPLRW010000031.1 GCA_026398935.1 Methylococcales bacterium | reverse complement strand
CCCATTCTCATTGTATTTCCCCTCCAGATTGGCTCCCGTCTTAATTAATTCAAAAAGTAGCGTGTAAATTTCACCGCATACGCTAAAATACACTGCTACAGTAAATCCATTAACAAACAAGAATAAAAAGTGGCTATCGGGGGAATCTCGCGAATAGTCCTGTTAGTGGCACATTACACCCGACTTTATTAACCACAACTTTAACAGAGGAAATAGTATGTCCAAATTCCCGATTGATCTTGGCGCTTATCAGCGTATAAAGCTCGATGCTAGTGTTCCTACTTTAACTAGCGAACAAAAAGCCAGTCTGCAAGCGAATATTCAGTTATGTCGCGACGCAATTGTGTTCTTTACAGCGACGGGCGCGGCTCGTGGTGTGGGTGGACATACTGGCGGCCCTTACGATACTGTGCCTGAAGTGATGATTATGGATGCCTTATTTCGCGGTTCTGCGGAAAAATACGTCCCTATCTTCTTTGATGAAGCCGGTCACCGTGTTGCTACGCAATATTTGATGTCTACGCTTAACGGTGATTTACCCGCAGAACGTTTAATGGAATACCGTGCAGCGCATTCGCATCTTCCAGGTCACCCAGAGTTGGGCTTTACGCCGGGCGTAAAGTTCAGTTCAGGTCGTTTAGGGCACATGTGGCCTTATGTTAATGGTGTTGCTATTGCTAACCCCACTAAGACTTTGTTTTGTTTAGGATCTGATGGTTCGCAACAAGAAGGTAACGATGCCGAAGCGGCACGTTTAGCCGTTGCACAAGGCCTTAATGTCAAATTGATTATTGATGATAACGATGTCACTATCGCGGGTCATCCGTCTAAATATTTAACCGGTTGCACAACCGCTAAAACGTTGGCAGGACAAGGCGTAACCGTATTGGAAGGTGATGGCGAAGACCTTGATGATCTGTATAAACGTATTTGTATTGCCATTAATACTGACGGCCCCGTTGCAGTCATTAATCATCGTCCGATGTGTCCAGGTATTGCCGGTTTAGAAGGCTCTACGCATGGACATGATGTTATTTCTGTCAAAGTGGCTGTTGAGTATTTGGAAGCGCGCGGCCAACAAGCAGCAGCGGATCATCTTAAAGAAATTAAAGCCCCTAAAAATGACGCGGTTTTCTTAGGCAGCAGCGATAAATGGGATGCTAACCGTAACGTATTCGGTGATGCAGCGGTTGCTATTTTAGGTCGAATGACTGCCGCAGAACGTGTTGAAAAAGTCCGCGTTGTGGATAGCGATCTGGAAGGTTCGTGTGGTTTGTTTAAAATTCACGCAGCATTCCCAGAAGTGTTTATTTCATCAGGTATCATGGAGCGCGGTAACTTTTCAGCGGCGGCCGGTTTTGGTATGGAAGCGGGCAAACAAGGTATTTTTGGTACCTTCAGTGCTTTCTTAGAAATGTTACCGTCTGAAATCACCATGGCACGTTTGAATAATTCTAACGTACTGAGTCATTTCTCGCATTCTGGGATTGACGACATGGCCGATAATACCTGCCATTTCGGATTGAACAATTTCTTTGCGGACAATGGTTTGAGCGATGGTTATGCTACAAACCTGTATTTCCCTGCTGATCCATTACAAATGACAGCCTGTTTAGAAACTATTTTCTTTAACCCAGGTTTGCGTTTTGTATTCTCAACACGGTCTAAAGTACCGACTATTTTAGATACCGACGGTAATGATTACTTTGGCGGCGACTATAAGTTTGTTTCCGGTAAAGATGAAATTATTCGTGAAGGCACGCAAGGCTATATTGTCAGCTTTGGTGAGTCTTTATACCGTGCATTAGATGCGGTTGAGCGTTTGAAAGCAGAAGGTATTGATGTTGGTTTGATCAATAAAGCGACGTTGAACGTTATTGATGAAGACATGCTAGCGAAAATCGGTAAAGCGCCGATGGTGTTGGTGGTTGAGTCGTATAACCGTAAAACAGGTTTGGGTAGTCGTTTTGGTTCTTGGTTGCTAGAACGCGGCCTGACGCCAAAATTCGCGCATCTTGGTACCTACAAAGAAGGCTGCGGCGGTTTGTGGGAACAGTTCCCGCACCAAGGCATCGATCCAGCCGGTATTATGGCGAAAGTGAAAGAGCTATTGAAAGCCTAATAGGTTTAAGTAGGTAATCAGTAGTACGCAAGGGCGCGAATAGCGCCCTTGTTTTTTAAGAAACGTTTTAAGCTAACAGGCTAAGTAAGCCTTGTAGTTTCTCTACGGCTTCACATCCTAACGTGGTTAAATACCCACCATCTTCTTGATCAATTAAGCCTTTTTCGTGTAAACGTTTCGCGGCTGCAATCGTTTCTGTAGATGCGGTATGATGAATCTTAATGCCCGTCATGGACGTTGGCTGGTTATATTGGCTTAATACCTTAAGCTCTTCTAGCTGTGCTGGTGTAAATGGCATGTTCCGCCCTCCAAGATTTCATTTAAAGAACGCGCAGTATACCAATTCGGGCAATGTGACATGAATTAATTGTGCCGTAGCTTGCCGTCTGTGGCGTTATTAAAAATTACGCGAGTTTTTGCTGTTGCGAAAAATGAGTGGTTGCTCATTTGTAGTCAACTGATTATGTCGAGCTGCTGTATCAATTGCTTCCTGAATAACGCCATGCTCAGGCGATTTGCTGCACACCGGATCCGTTTTGTACATGTCCCCAGTCAACAGATAGGCTTGGCAACGACAACCCCCAAAATCTTTTTCTTTTTCATCGCAGCTGCGACAAGGTTCCTGCATCCATTCGTTGCCACGAAAGAAATTAAATGCCTTCGATTCATACCAAATATCGCTAATGCTAGCGGCGTTTACATTTGGGCAATCCAGACCGGGTAGATCACGGGCAGAATGGCACGGCAATGCAACGCCATCAGGTGCAATGGTCAGCGATGTTGTTCCCCAGCCGTTCATGCACTTTTTGGGGCGGTCTTCATAAAAATCCGGTACCACGTAATAAATTTTCATTTTACCCGCGACGTGTTCTTTAAACGCTTGGGCAATCTGTTCAGCTTTTAAAAACTGTTCCTTGGTTGGCAGTAATAAATTACGATTAGCATGTGCCCAGCCGTAATATTGCGTATTGGCTAATTCTAGGTAATCCGCGCCCAGTTCTTCCGCCATCGCCAATATTTCCGGCATTTGGTGAATATTTTCACGGTGAATTACCACGCACAACACCATCGGGTAGCCGTGTTTTTTGACCAAATGTGCTACGGTTTTTTTATGTTCAAACGAGGCAGTTCCGGCAATGTGGTCATTCAACTCTTGCGTGCTGGCCTGAATGCTCACTTGAATATGATCCAGTCCTGCCTCCTTTAGCTGGATGATTTTTTCCTCGGTCATACCATAACCAGAAGTAATCAGGTTGGAATAATAACCCAGCTCCCGTGCGTGTTTCACCAGTTCCGGCAAGTCTTGTCGCGTTAAGGGTTCGCCGCCAGTAAAGCCGAGTTGTAGCGCACCTATTTTTCTCGCTTCACTCAGTACGCGCTTCCAGTCTTCGGTGCTTAATTCGTTGGGATATTTGGCATAATCCAGCGGATTAGAGCAATACGGACACTGTAATGGGCAAGCATAGGTCAGCTCTACTGTTAGCCAGCGCGGTGGGGTAATATTAGTGTTGGTTGATCCAGCCATTTTTTAAAGCAACCTCTAGGAAAGCGGTAATGTCATTGGTTAAGCCAGTGGTGGCAAATTTCTCTTCCAAGTCGGAGACGAGTTGCGGCAGCGTACGCGAGCCATCACACAGCTTTAAAATTTCCGCCGAGCTTTGGTTCAGCTCCACCATGCCTTCAGGGTACAGAATAACATGTTTTTGTTGTGCCTCTTCCCATTGCAGGCGGTGCAGAGGAGAGAATGTTAGGGGTTGATCGGTGTTGATAGTCATGTTGTTCTGGTGGTTTTTGGGATGTTTATGGAAATGAGGGTGTGTACTTCAATATTTTGGTTTACTTAGGTGAGTATTTCATCGCAACGTATCCTTTTTCTGGACGCCGACGATTACAATTTTACCGTGACGCCATAATCTGACTGTTCCAATGTACCAGCAGCATTATAATAATCAATGATGCCATTCTCCCAAATAATCCAGACTTCTTTCGCCCCAGCTTGTAAGTAGAGTTGTACTTTATGGGTCATTTCTTCTTTTGAATTAGACGGTAAAACAATTTCCACGCAAATGTCAGGGGCAGAGATGTAGGGTGTTGCATAGCCATGTTGTTTAATAAAACTTTTTGAACACCATGCAACATCGGCTACTTTAACGCCTTCTGTCGTTTGCACCGAACATTCAGTTAAGGCTTCTCCATGCTTGAGCTTACGATCTAACAACGCACCTAGTCTTAACTGTAGACGGCCATGTTTATTAGACGCCGGTGTCATTTCAATCTTCCCATAGCGATTTAATTCAATTTTAAACGGCAAGTTCTCAAGGTACGGATTATCAACAACTTCAGACCATTGCATGGTTTTTTACTCCACAGGTTACTCAATCATTAATATTAAAATACGGTGGCATACCATTAATATAAGCCATATACATGGCATCTGCCATTGTCCACAACACATCCAGTTTAAATTTCAAGATTTGCAGCATACGCTCTTGTTGTTCGCGGGTTTTGTAATAATCTAAGGTGATTTCAAGACCATGTTCAACGTCCCGTCTGGCTTCAGTCAGGCGTTTACGGAAATAAATATAGCCCTCTTGTTCAACCCAAGGATATTGCTCAGGCCAGTTACTCAGGCGTTGCTGGTGAATTTTTGGTGCGAACAGTTCGGTGAGAGATGAGCTGGCAGCTTCGTGCCAATCAGCTCTACGGGCAAAGTTGACGTAAGCATCAACGGCAAAGCGTACGCCGGGTAAGACGTGTTTTAAAGAAGTAATCTCTTCACGGCTTAAGCCCACGGCAATGCCCAGTTGTATCCATGCTTCAATACCGCCTGGGTCGCCCGGATGACCGTCATGATCCATAATGCGTTGCACCCATTTGGCACGGGTTTCACGGTCAGGGCAATTAGCCAGAATGTTAGCGTCTTTAATGGGTATACAGACTTGATAATAAAAACGATTGGCAACCCAGCCCTGAATTTGGGTTTTGGTGAGGTCGCCTGCATTCATCAGCGTGTGATAGGGGTGATGAATGTGATAATACTTTTCCATGCCGCGCAGTTGGGCTTCAAATTCTTCTCTCGTCCAGGCGCTTTGTACAGTGTTGCTCATGGTGTTTTCCTGTTATAAGTCAATTTCTAAACCATCGTAAGCGACTTCGATGCCTGCTGCATCCAGTTGTTTACGCTGGACGGAATCATCGTCCAAAATAGGGTTGGTGTTATTGATATGGATCAATATTTTACGTGCTGTTGGTACGCTATTGAGCACTTCAATCATACCGCCGGAACCTGATTGCGGTAAATGACCAATTTCACGCGCTTTTTTATGGCTAATGCCTTGCGTCACCATTTCATCATCTGTCCAGAACGTGCCGTCCACCATAATGCAATCCGCCGCAAGCATTGCGGCCATGACATGGGACTCTATTTCACCGAGACCCGGCGAGTAAAAGACTTTTTTGCCGGTAGAGATCTGCTCAATGATCACGCCGATATTATCGCCGTCATGCGGATCGTGACGGTGCGGCGAATAGGGCGGTGCTTTACTCTTTAAGGCCTGCGTGTAAAGCCTTAGATCGTTAATGCCGGGAATTTCGAAGCTGCTGCCGTCATGCGGGATGTTGTGGTGATTGATCGTGCAATAATCGCCGAGCATGTTAAAAATGGGGAAGCCGCTGCTTAAATCCTGCTTAACCATTTCAGTGCAATAGACGTCTAATGGCTTGCCTTCACGCAGCATTAATAAGCCAGTGGTGTGGTCAATTTGGCTGTCTATTAACAGAATCGCTTTGATGCCCGTAGCGCGAATGCCGTTTTTGTTGTCCGTACTCACGGCAATCGATGATTGTGTACGTGCTTTGCCGTTCATTGTGTTGTGACGTAAACGGTGACAATTATGGCAGTTACAGTTCCATTGCGGAAAACCGCCGCCTGCAGCTGAGCCTAGAACTCGAATTTTCATGGTGGGTAATCGTTAAGTTAGTGGGTAAAGAATACGCATTGAATAATATCGCTGCTGCACAGTAAGAAGCTGTTGGTATTTTATGTGCTACAGGTTATCTGTTGCGGAGAATTAAGGCAAAAAAAAGGGGTTCCTGAGAACCCCTTCGGCTATCTAAAAGAACCGAAAATTAACGGTTATAGATATACATTGTTACTTCAAAACCAAAACGTAGATCGGTATAGCTTGGCGTTTCCCATTTCATAAATATGACCTCCAGAGTTGTTTTAAATTATAGGCTAGCTTGATCAAGTAAGCTGCCCGAAAGTATACGACTAACACTTTTGTAACGCAACTTTTTGATACGCTTTTGTCAAGATTTTTCATCTCCAAGCATTGTTGCGCAAAAAACTTTCTCCTTTGGCCCGTACAGATAGGTGACACCAAAGCGTAGTGTTTGCTCGATATCTGCCGAAACCTGACCTTATGGTCTGCCAATTTACACAATATCCAGCATACGCGGTAATAACATCTTTCTTACACAGTCCATGCCTCATTTCTTGTGGGATATTTCAATTTGCCTTGACTTTGTAAGATCACATGGATAACTGAAAGGGGTATGTCGTTAACGTTAATTAGAAATTGAGGAGAAAAAATCATGAAAATCAGTCGAATTATTGTGATTGTCGTGGGGGTATTATTGTTGAGTGGTTGTGGCGATCAAATGTATTGCGGGGATGATGGCTGCAATCATTCTTCAAAAATGACAAACCCCTTCAATGGGTGACCATCAAGAAAATAGGCTATGAAGTGTGTCACACAGTGGCATTAAGTTTTTCTGAGTGACGGCGTTTACAACGGCGTCCTCAGTGTTTTAATATAAGGTTCAGCTTAAACGACACTATCACTCACCAGCAGCTAAGCCACATAGCACTTTAGCTAGTCTTTTAAGCCTCTAATCAAACCGTCCACAATTTCCAGTTACTGCAGCTGCGTCTATTTACTCTTTTCGATGCACAGAAATCCTATCTGTCAATGCGTGCGTCTTGGTATTGCTGTATAAGTAGTTATGCGTAAATTTTCTTGATGCTTATAGCGTATTACGTTTGATTAAGTGGGGAGGGCAATCACCTAGAAAATTTTTGCTGATCTATTGCGCTATTTTAAAAAAACACGCGGATGTTTGTAACTGGACAAACAGCCTACTTCAACTATAGTTAATCCACTTCTCCTGAGTATGTGTTTTTATGGATACAAAATTAACTGATCAATTTAGTGGCTTGCCCAAGTTTTTAGTCCAACAGAAACTGCTGGCCGCTGGCGATGTGCAAAAGCACATTGATGAAGCTAAAAAAAAGAAGCTTTCCATTATCTCTTATTTAGTTAGCAATAAGCTGATAGATGCGCATAAGTTTGCATCACTAGCGTCTGCATCCTTTGGCATGCCGTTGTTAGATTTAAATGCGATGGATACGCTGCATTTCCCCAGCAAAGTTGTCAGCGAAAAGCTCATTCTGCAACATCACGCACTGCCGTTATTTAAACGCGGTAATAAACTGTTCATTGCTATTTCTGACCCGACCAATTTTCAGGCGCAAGATGAAATTAAATTTCATACACGTCTGCATACCGAAGCCATTTTAGTTGAAGAAGACAAGCTGGCCAAACTGATTGAATCGTTGTTGGAGGCATCTGATACCAGCATGAAGGACATGCTTGACGGTGATCTCGATAATCTCGATATTACCGGCGGTGAAGAAGAGCCTAAAGCGGTTGATCGCGATTCAGATATTGATGATGCGCCGATTGTACGCTTTGTGAATAAAGTGCTACTTGATGCCATTAAAAAAGGCGCTTCGGATATTCATCTTGAGCCGTATGAAAAAAACTTCCGTATTCGTTTTCGTGCCGATGGTATTTTAAGTGAAATCGCCAGTCCGCCTGCCGCACTGGCTAATCGGGTTATTTCCAGAATTAAGGTAATGTCCAAAATGGATATTGCTGAGCGTCGTGTCCCGCAAGACGGTCGTATTAAGCTGCAACTGTCCAAGAACCGCGCTATTGATTTTCGCGTCAATACGTGTCCGACGTTATTTGGTGAAAAGGTCGTTTTACGGATATTAGATGCCACCGCCGCGCAAATTGGTATCGAAAAGCTAGGCTTTGAACCAGAGCAACAGCGTCTTTTTTTATCGGCTATCAATCGACCTTATGGCATGGTACTCGTAACGGGGCCAACGGGAAGCGGTAAGACGGTGACATTGTATACCGGTTTAAATATACTCAATAGCACCGAAGTAAACATTTCCACCACTGAAGATCCCGTTGAAATTACGGTGGAAGGGATTAATCAGGTGAATATGAACGTTAAGGCGGGGTTAACTTTTGCTGAAGCGTTGCGTGCCTTTTTACGACAAGATCCCGATATTATCATGGTGGGAGAAATCAGGGATTTGGAAACTGCCGAGATAGCGGTAAAAGCTGCGCAAACGGGACATTTAGTACTGTCTACCTTACATACCAATGATGCACCGCAGACGTTAAACCGTTTGTTACAGATGGGTATTCCCGCGTTTAACATTGTGTCGGCGGTCAATTTAATTATGGCACAGCGTCTGGCTCGGCGGTTGTGTGAACATTGTAAAACGCTCTCTAATTTCCCCGATAACATTTTACTGGGTGCAGGTTACGCCCAAGATCAATTGAAAGACTTGGTGGTATACGGCCCCGTCGGGTGCGACAAATGCACTAATGGCTATAAAGGACGGGTTGGTATTTATCAGGTAATGCCCATCTCTGAAAAAATGCGCGAACTGATTCTAAACGGCGGTAATACCTTAGAGCTTGCTAAGTTATCTCTGGCTGAGGGATATAATGATTTACGGGCATCAGGTTTACTTAAGGTTAAACAAGGTGTTACCAGTCTGGAAGAAGTTGATAGGGTAACTAAGGAGTAATTATGGCAGAAAAAACCGTCGATAAAAAAAACGAGCAGATTGATTTTGTTTGGCAAGGCAAAGATAAAGCGGGAGTTAAAACCAGTGGTGACATTACCGCTAAAAGTGAAGCGATTGCCCGTTCAGATTTACGTCGTTCAGGTGTTCGTATTATTAGTATTAAGAAACGCCCCACATCGTTATTTAGCACGAAAACACGTCCCATCACCACTAAGGACATTGCTATTTTTTCGAGGCAATTAGCCACTATGCTATCAGCGGGTGTGCCACTGGTACAATCATTTGAGATTATTGGTAAAGGCCACGAAAACCCCAGCATGTCTACGTTGTTGTTAGGGATTAAAGCCGATATAGAAAGCGGTGACACCTTAGCTGAGGCGCTGGGGAAACGACCCGTACAATTTGATGAGTTGTTTTGTAACTTGGTTGAGTCAGGTGAGCAAGCAGGGGTCTTAGAGTCTTTACTGGGTAAGATTGCCACGTATAAAGAAAAATCCGAGTCTATCCGTGCCAAAGTAAAAAAAGCCCTGACTTACCCCATTGCGGTGCTGGTAGTTGCCTTTGTTGTTACCGCGATTCTGTTGATTTTTGTGGTTCCTGTTTTCGAAGATTTGTTTAAATCATTTGGCGCTGATTTACCCGCTTTTACGGTTTTTGTTGTCAATCTTTCAAAGTGGGCGCAAGCATGGTGGTGGGCTGTTATCGGCATTATCACTGGCTGTATCTATACCTTTGGCTACTTTAAAAAACGTTCAAAGAAATTCAATCATGCCTTAGACCGTATGTTGTTAAAAATCCCCGTCATCGGCATGATTCTTAATAAATCTGCTATCGCGCGTTTTGCACGAACCTTGGCGACCATGTCCGCAGCAGGGGTTCCCCTTGTCGAGGCGTTAGAGTCCGTTGCGGGCGCGTGCGGGAATATTGTCTATTCTGAAGCGGTAATGAAAATGCGAGAAGATGTTTCTACGGGTCAGCGCTTGGAATTTTCGATGAAGCAAACCAAAGTATTTCCGCACATGGTGATTCAAATGGTGGCTATTGGCGAAGAGTCAGGCTCTATGGATAAAATGTTAGATAAAGTGGCGGATTTCTTTGAAGAAGAAGTGGACAATTTAGTGGATAATTTAAGCAGCCTCATGGAGCCGTTGATTATGAGTGTCTTAGGTGTTTTAGTCGGTGGCTTAATTGTCGCTATGTATTTGCCGATTTTCAAATTAGGTTCGGCGATCCACTGATTAAAAGGTCGCGCCCCCGCGTGGGCGCGTGGATTGAAACTATATAATCCCCGGTTGACCGTTTGTTGGGCAAGGAACTTTATGTGTTGGCGTGGGTCATTGAAGGCAGGGACATTGGCGATATCCCGATTGCCGTGCGTAACTGGTTGGCCTTGCGCCATGCCTTGGGTGATGTGGCGCAAAATGAACGGCTAACACCGAGCCGCTCGCGGACACCTTCAGAGAAAATGCCGCACTGAGCTTATTTGATTTTGAGCCTTAATAGCACCATATTGCCACCCACTGATCCCAACGACTTATTCGTATGTGTTTTCGGCAATTCAGCCTATAATGCACCTTTGTAATCTTCCTATGAGATAAGCCCATGAAAACTGTCAATGTCAGCGGTTTAAAGAATAACCCCAGTGAAGCGTTACGCATGGCGCATGATGACATGGTGTTGATCATGAACAGGAATGAACCGGACGCCTTAATGATAGGGCTTAAATCGGCCAAAATTATCGGCATGCCGGGCGTGCGTAAAGCCTTGGCGACTGCCTTGTTCAAAGAAGGTAATCTGTCATTGGCTCGTTCTGCCAAATTGGCCGACATGCCCTTGGCTGACTTTATCGCCCACGTATCGCGCTTAGGCATTTCGGTCATCGACCAAACGGCTGAAGAAGTGCAACAGGATATGGATGCCCTGGAGCAATGGCTGGCAGGGGCTTAATCGCTTATGGCTCGTATTGTGGTCATTGATGCTAGCCCGTTGATCGGACTGGCCATAGTGGATGGTTTGCCGTGGTTACCTAAACTGTTGGGTGAGGTTTTTCTGCCAGAAGCTGTCAAGCAAGAAGTTTTGCCGGGTAAGGCGGCGCGGGGTGAGGAAGCTATTGCCCATGCAATAGATTCAGGTTGGATAAAAGTTTGGCCTGAATCGATTCTGTCACTGCTGGAAATTGACCTAGACGCAGGCGAAACCGATTGTATCAATTTGGGCTTGAGTCATGCGGATGGCGTTTTGTTGGTTATGGATGAGCGTGCTGGCCGCGCCGTGGCCAAGGAAAAAGGCTTGCGTGTCATCGGTACGGCTGCCATTATCGGGTTGGCCAAAAAACAAGGGCTGATCCCCTCGGCTCGGGCGGTTTTTGAAGTCTTACATGCCTCGGATTTTCGTATTTCAGCGGCTGTTATTCAACAAGTGCTTATTAGCGTGAGTGAGTAAGTGGTTACTATCTTTATATTCAGTAAAGCACATTACTTGTCCTTGTCGAAGGATGAATGGTGTGCTGCCCATGATCCGATAAATATTTTTTCAGGAAATTAATTGATATAGTGGATAGAATTAAATTGCTGGTCGATTGCCCCAATATTATTAAAGTGTTTAGTTTTGACCGTGACGGTCAAAACGTATACATGACTATGGCGTATTTGAAAGGTGTTACGCTTGCCGAGAAAATTAATAGTAAAGGAATGCGTTTCTCGGATGCTTGGCCAATTATTGAAAGTGTCGGTAAGGCGTTATCCTTTGCTCATGCGCATAACATTATTCATCGTGACGTAAAGCCGAGTAACGTGATGATTACGAACGAGGATGTGGCTAAAGTTCTTGATTTTGGTATCGCTTCGAAAATTAATGAAAATGATGGCGACGAAACTCTCTTCAGTGGACATGATATGGGGGCTTTAACGGTTAGAGCCTCTTGGCAAAATTACTGTTACTATTGCGTTTAGTCAAATGCCTTTTAAAAAAGGCGTTAATATTCTGGAAGAGAATGGTAATCTAGCTGAAATGGTTAGGTCAGGAAATTATTCTTGGACTCAAATTCAATATATCTTGAATTAGGGTGACCGTAAGTGTCTGGGCAATAATTCACATTATGGCTATCCCGTTTGCTCTCGCGCATTATTGAACCTTTTTGCAGGACAGGGTAACTTAAATTGTTGTCCGGATTTCGGGGATGGGCACTATAATTTGTACGTTCATGATTGATTGAAAAAGTTGTTTGTAGTTATAGGGTTGCAAAAACTAAAGAGGGTGCCCGTTTTGTTGACAAAACATGGAAACGGCTGAAAGCCTTGAATTTTCTGGCCTTAGAGGGGCTGTCAACATTATTGCACTACACGTTAGCTCCACAATCCACTAAACCCAGAAAAAAACATTTTATATTAGGTGCATAGAAATTTATTTAAAATAAAATGGTATTCATTATTAACTTTATAACGGATTGTCCTTCATGATAAAAGCTTACAATAAATATAAAAAACTTACTGTTCTTGCGACCACTGTGGTTATGGCGGGGTGCGTTGGCGGTGGTTATGGCGGCGGACTATACGGTAATAATAGCGGATATGGCCTCGGCTCAGGTAACAATACTTCGCCTATGGGAGCCATGGAAACAGCTGTTCTGAACGCTATTATTCAAAGTATGGCTGGTAGCGTTTTAAATGGACAAATCGGCTCGCAGATTTCAGCCGCTGACCAGAGTTTTCGGCTGCAGCAGTTAGGCGGACTGCTTCAGTCTGGCGCGGTTAATCAAGCGCAGCGATGGGTCAATCCCCAAACGGGCAATACCCTTTTACTCAATCCTACCGGCCAGAGCAGCATCAACTCACAAACACAGCAACAATGTCATACTCTGGAAGAAACCGTCATTTCCAAAAATGGTCAACGCATCCAGGAAAACCGTCTGGCATGCTTAAATCCCCAAACCGGGAAATGGAATATGGTGCAATAGCTATAATGGTGTGCTTTTAAACCTTATGAATTTACCTTGCACCCATAAGTATCTGCGCAACGTTACCCCTATAGGACGAAACCTTACTGTATAGTGCTACCCTGATAGTATGGTTAACAACGCATAAGCCCGTCGTTATTTCCCAATAATACCAGAAGGCAGGGTTCGTCTATCATGGCCGTAGCACATCACCGCAAAATTATTCATATTGACATGGATGCCTTTTTTGCCGCTGTTGAACAACGTGATAGCCCGCAATACCGCAACCAGCCTATTATCGTGGGCGGCAGCCCCTTTTCGCGCGGCGTAGTGGCAACCTGCAGTTATGAGGCGAGGCAATATGGCATTCATTCCGCCATGCCTTCAGCGCACGCGTACCGACTTTGCCCGCAAGCGATTTTCGTCAAACCGCGTTTTGAGGCTTACAAAGCCGCATCAAACCATATCCGGAAAATCTTTGCTGCGTATACCGAGTTGGTTGAACCGCTGTCGTTGGACGAAGCCTATTTGGATGTCAGTGCCGCCGAAATATTCCAAGGCTCTGCGACCTTGATTGCCAAAGACATTAAAGCAACCATCAAGCAGCAAGTCGGGCTGATCGCCTCCGCTGGTGTCTCTTACAACAAGTTCCTTGCTAAGCTGGCATCGGATATGGACAAACCGGATGGCCTGTATTTGATCACCCCCGCACAAGGGCCTGAGTTTGCCGAAAAACTGCCAGTCAATAAATTTCACGGCATAGGCAAGGTGACGGCGGCTAAGATGCAGGCACTCGGCATACACACTGGCAAAGACCTGCGCGAACTGTCCTTGGCCGCGCTGCAACAGTATTTTGGCAAATCGGCGGCGCATTATTACGATATTTGCCGAGGCGTAGACCATCGGCCAGTCAATAACCACCGCGTCACCAAATCCGTGGGCGTGGAGACCACCTTTCAGCAGGATATAAGTTCAAGGGAAGAAATCCTCAGGCACTTGCAAGACCTGTTGGAGCAGGCCTTACAAAAAGCCGCCGACAAACAGTTGTCGGCTTATACGCTGACGGTAAAAATAAAGTTCCACAACTTTGTGCAAATCACCCGCAGCCGGACGTTGCCGCATACCGTAACCCAAGCATATGGGCTTTTGGAAGAACTGATCAAGAATACGGGCGTTGGCGAAAGCAGCGTCAGGTTGTTGGGCGTTACCCTGTCGTCATTGCAAGGTGAATTGATTGAACAACGATTTCAGCAGATGGATTTGTTTAGGGATTTTTAGGTTGGATAATGGGGGTTTGCCTTGGTAAGTGGCATCCTCTTCTATTTGCCGAAAGCTGATAATTACTAAGCGACTTTTAATTTGAACTACGGTGTATTGAATTTCACATATTTCGAAGAAGCAAGTTTGCCCGATTAACAGTTCTCATTGGATAGAAACTTGGGTGCGTTTGACCACTAATTGGATTCGTAATGCCGAACCAATCTGAAATGTCCTCAAATAATGAGCGAATAATTGGAATATCTTGCTGACACTTTGGTACTTTGTGCCAATCTAGCCCGATGAGAGCATTTTTTCCATGTTTGGTTTCTTCGTAAGTTTCTTGCCCACGTTCAGTTAAATGCTCAAGGTAGCGTTTGGGATGGAGTTCATTACGCCACCAAGGTTTGTTTTGCTGCTTTTGAGTGTTTTCAGCGTAACATACAGGCAGCCAAAGCGCGTCATTGCTTTCAAATTGCTCGACATCGGTAGGGTGAACAAGGCATGGATTGACTCCATTTGGAACACCAGCCAATCCGAGAGCGTCGGAATCGCCAAACAGATAGGCTTCAACCATTGGCCTGAGCAAGTGAAATGAGCATTTCTGCTGTAGTTCATTACGCAGACGAGCTTCAGTTTTTGAGTCGTGATTCTTACGCTGGATAACTTCATTTACAGCAGCCCGAAAATGCTCGGCAATCACAGCCTCTTGATTCAAATTTCCAAGTTCAACATCGTCGATAACCATTACCAAATCCGCTGGCTGTCCTGTTTTCCCTACTATCGCCTCATCGATCATTGCTTGTGCCAGTCCTATCATTGGATTTGACGGGGAAGAGTTCGCTCGCAATCGATTACTTGTCGCACATGGAAGTGGTCCTCTCGGAACGTCCCAAATAACTTGTTCACCATCATGCCGCTGATTAGGGAAAAACTTCTGGAGCGATTTATGTAACGCGGCTTTTTCCATATCACCGGTTACGATCAGTTTAATTCGAGCCATATTCAGCCCTCGTCCTCATTACTCCCAATCTCGCCCTGCTCATAGAGGTCTCCCAATTTAAAGCCCTCCAACCATTCGCTGTCACAAAGCCGATCTAATCGACTTGGTATATATTCATCATCAACCGGCTTTTTCATTACATAGATTTGTTCAGGATTTCCGGTTAATTCATCTAGCAATACTGTCGAGTGCGTAGCCAGCAGCACGGTAAGATTATGCTCTCTTGCCCAACGTGTAGTTCGCCGTAAAAATGCGCGTAACGCGTAAGGGTGAAGACTGTTTTCAGGCTCATCTATGGCAATGACGCTGTCACTTTCCGCACCAGCTATTTCGCAGAACAAAATGAGTAGTTGGAGAACGCCGTTTGCCTCATCGGATAATGGACTGGGCGTTTCCTTACCTAATCGATAGACGCGAGCAACTAATGTGTTACCGGCTTCAACGAAATCCATCGTTTCGAAAGTATTAGGAAATGCAGCGGCAAGGCCTTCTATTACAAAACGATAGCGATGATTATTAGCCCGTTCCTGATGCCAACGACGTAACAAGGCAAGCGCGTTATTACCTCTTGGGTTTAAATTACGATCCTCGGTAGTATCTGAACCCTTATGACGTAGAGTCCATAGATCAGGATCGTGATAAACGGAAATATTTTGAAGAAACACTGCCATAACGCGCAGCGCAGGATCGTGTACGCCCCGATCCATTAACGCCCGTAATCCCAATTGCTGACTAGGTTCAATCCGCTCGTCCGCATAGAAAAATTCACCTAAGCTGTCTCGCGAGAAAATCATTCGTCCTCGTTCAAATAAATGTTCGTTATTCAGGTAATCGACTGAACCTTCTCGTTCGACAAGTTGAATACGCCAACTTACTTCGCCAATATCCAAACCAATTTCCACTGGTTCTTCCTCGTTAATACCCCAAGTTCTTAGATTGCTGCTACCGCCAAGAACTATACGCACTGCTTCAGACAAACCACGCTGATAAGCCAAACTTAACAGCTTTAAGGTCTGCAATAGCGTTGTTTTTCCCGCGCCGTTTGCACCAATAAGTACTGTTAATGGTGGTTCTGGACTCCAATTGACCTTTCGTAAGGCGCGTAAATTGCGGACATGAATCGAAAACCGCGGTGATTGGGCTGGTCTCGACACTTCTCTAAGCAGCCAAATTAAATTGCCGGCTTCTGTGTGTTCATGTGCAGTGATTCTTTGCTGTTTGCGTGACCAAATTTCTATATGCTCGATCACTTTGTTTTTGAACCCATTCCCGCGCCCCCATTCTTGGCAACAAATTTGCCATACGGGTTCATCTTTCAATTCGCTATAAACTTGCTCAACAATTTGTTCTGCATAATGACGTATTACTCTAAATTGAGCAGATTGATAAAGGTTTTTTCTTAGTCGAATATCATCCTGAATTTTTTTGTAATGAGGATCTTTTTCCAATTCGTTTAGTTTTACAAAGATGGCATCCATCAAATCATCAAGCCACCGCGTTGCAGCTTGCGATGCTTCTGCTTCAATAGCTGCATAGAGATTTAATTTTGGATAAGTGCCATTCCGGCGACAAGTTGCGTAAATAACCGAAGCGTAACGAGTTTGATCAACTGCTCGGTATAGCCCTTGCAAAGGATCACGAAGAGGTATGTCAACAGGTAAATGTTGGGACATTGTTGCGATAAGTGCATCATCAACTGATTTGCGAAGAACTGGGCGCAATTGATCCTCCGCACTGTCCAAAAATAGAGACGCATTATCAATTTGTTCACTAAGGTAATCTTCAGTTTTCTGCCTAAGTTGTTTAAGGTGGCAATCAATTGCATCTAATAAAGAATTGCGGCTGTCATTCAAAACATCAAAAGCGATAATTTGGTTTTTTTCGAACCTTTGTGTAAGCCCTGCTCCTTCTAGAGCTATATAACATTCGTCAATTTTTAGTTCTTTTCCAAACTCTCTGTCACCGTCAGCACCATTAACCTGTTCAGCATCACCTTGATCCAATAACACTAAGAGTGTTCGAGGGAGGGATTGACGTAATTCTGCATCCCCAGCGATGAAGCGTAACAATGTACGTACCGCATCTCCTGGTGCGTCCTTAAAAGTCGCACACAAAACCAGTAACGCGCGAGGATCACGCACAAACTCCTGTAAATCATCGCGGGATTCCACTACGCCATCTAAACCTCGAGTATCGATAAGCGTTAAATTTAGTTTTGCTTGACTGCTTGGAAGCGGCTCTGGAACCACAACGGTCATTCTGCGGGGCAGCATAGCACTTGGTTCGGTTCCCAGATTTATTGCTTCAAAACGGTTTTTAAGTGCTTTTAGGTTTTCTAAACTGTGCTTATCCCACCACCATTTGTTTTGGGTTCTAGCTGATAGATTTGCTCGCTCAAGTAAATGTTCAGAAAATGCAGCCAAGGAATCAAATTGAGAAATAGCAACATCCAATGGGCGAATAGTACGTCTTTTTTTAATCCCTCCTTCCGTAACTGTTTCCTGATATTCGTTATAACCAGTCATTCCGCGAATAGCACGTGGACTTTCCTGAACGATTTCAATATCATCCATCCCAATTCGTGCTTCACTAGGTTGGCGGCGACGCCATTGGTCCTCGGCGTAAATTTCTATCTCCTTTTTCATATCATCTGCTGAAAAAGGATCGATAATTAGGCCGATACGTCCCTCATCGTCATCTTTTGTGGCACGAATACGAACTTCGCATATGGTTGTTCTCCCGCCCCCGATGGCTAATACAGAGTTATTTTTTAAGCTTGCTTTATCTTTGGGGCTGTCACCGACAAGAAGATTGGCAGCAATACCGATCAGTGAAGATTTGCCTACCCCAACACTGCCGATGAAAACGATGTCATGATTATGATCATCCAAAAAACACTTATTTTTACTGATAACCTCAATCCATTGCTTAGCAGTGGTAACGGTATCTTGCTGGTTTTCTGTGGATGATGTTACTAATTGACCAAGCTGATCAAGGATGGTTTGAGAAGAATGTTGAGTCATAAGTATTCCAAGTTCACTTTGAGCCGATCAGAGCATCGCAAAATCCATTGAAAATTTAAAATCTACGGAATGCAATTATTGCTTTGGGCTACTAATTTAATAGCAGTAGTGTATGACAAATTTAAGCAGTTGTCCGCATAGCACCGAAACCAAGGAGTCATTGCCCAATATAAATCATGGGTATTTTTAAACACGCATCAGTATCAAACGCCTTCAACAAGTTGGTTGGGCAGTGCGAATGCGTTAGCTGGCAGCACTTTAAAGCGCCACAATCTGCCGAAACGTCAAATTAATCCTAGGTGTTTTGGGCTGTTTGGTCTTGGGTAGGGCATGTCGCCAGTGTTGCTGTATGGTTCCTGCCATGATCAATAAGTCGCCATGCGCTAATCTAATATCTAAGGTTATTTTTAGGCTTTTATGCTGTAATTTAAACAAACGCTCAGCGCCGAAACTTAACGAGGCAATCATGGGGTTTTCGCCCAGTTCTTTTTCATCATCGGCATGATAGCCCATTGAATCTTGCCCGTCTCGGTACAGGTTAAGCAAAACACTGTTAAATTCACACTGGCAGTGTTGCTGCACTTTTTCCTTGATGGTCAACAACGTAGGCGTCCACGGCAGCGGCTGATGATTTACTCCGGAATAGCGATAGAAAGCGTCCGCATCGCCGTACCAACACATTAAGCGCGGCACGTTATGCCACTTTCCGTAAACTAAAATTTCTTCCGCTTGCCAAGCACAATCAGCGTTAAGCTGTGCAAACAATTCATCTGCTTGCTGTGGCGCATAGAACTGTTTCTGCCAATATAATTCACCGTCACAAGGCGCTATATTTAAGCCTTGGCAGGGTGTATCGTTGAAAATGGGATTGTGCATGATTGTCCGGCGACAATTACCGCATTAAAGATTGATGTTATAAGTATCGTAAAATCGATCCAAAATAGTTATAAATTCAGCGGGTAGTTTTTCTAATGTATTGTGCGCGATGTCTTCAGGAACGCCATTATAATAGGCTTCAGCGATACTGCCCGCTATGCAGGCCATCGTGTCAGAATCACCGCCGAGCGAGACTGCATTTCTAATGGTTTCTTCATAATCGTAAGCTTCAAAAAAGCAGAGAATCGATTCGGGGACGGATTTTTGACAGGACACTTCAAAAGCATAAGTGGGACGAATTTCATCTAAGGTTCGGTCAAGGTTATAACTAAAACGGGTACTTATTTCATCCCGGATAACTTCCTTTGTCGCCCCTGTTCTAGCCAGAAAAATAGCCAAGGCGACCGCTTGTGCGCCTTTGATCGCTTCGGGGTGATTATGTGTCACTTCGGCTGATTTTTTAGCGTTTTCCAAAACCTCTTCAACGGAGTCAAAGGCATACGCTATGGGTGAAACTCGCATAGCCGAATCGTTACCCCAACTGTCGTAAGGCTCAAGGCTTGCGGAGTTTAGCCAAGTATAAAAACCAGCGTTATAACTGGCGTCATATTTATTGCCGAAGTGTTTGAGTGACTCGGCATAGCTGATATTTTCTAATAGCGAATAAGCAACAGCAATGGTTAAAACAGTGTCGTCTGTGAAGTGGGATTCATCATTAAATAACTCAAAATCCGTTTTTTTGGTTGCGTGCCATTCAAAACAAGAACCAATTACATCGCCAGCGATAGCACCGAGCATGAGCGTAGCCTCTATTAAAGTAAAAAAGTAAGTATAGACTGTTCGGCATCAATTATCTTGCTCGACGGATGGGCTGCTTTTTATTTTACAAGGCGGGTAGGTGGCATTAGTCGCCGAGCTATACGACGCCCGATGTGATGCGTTAGAGGGCGGCGGTGTGAAGAGGATGGATACGTTGAGAGTAGCGCGCGGAAAGTAAAATCTCCCCTCACTGAAAAAGGGGGCAGTGCCAATACGTTTCGGTTTAAAAGGGTGCTATTTTAAACGGGGTAGAAGAAGATCTGGCTAAATGTCTGAACGTATTCAAAAAGCGGTGGTAGCAAATCCGCGCTCGTAGTCTATAATGAAAGTTAGCAAAATATTTCCATTTTAACCTGTTGTCTCTACTTACGCGTTTTTGAACGCTCGAAAAGATTCCCTGCAATTATCGGGGGTACGCGAATTAAAGATAAGTTCAATCATCCACTAACATGACATTACTAACACTGCTCGAACACTCTCCCTATTTATTGATTAGCTTGGCTGCTGTTATGGGGCTATTGGTTGGCAGCTTTCTTAATGTGGTTATTTACCGTTTGCCGGTAATGATGCAGCGCGAATGGCGCAGTGACTGTTTAAACTATCTGGGGCAAGCTTCCGCTGAATCTGGGGAAAAAGCGTTACAAGAGGCAATTGTTCAAGCGCAGCAGAATGACGCGGCGACCTATCAAGCGTTTAATTTGACGCTGCCGTTGTCACGCTGTCCAAAGTGTCAATCAGCCATTAAACCGTATCAGAATATTCCGGTGATTAGTTATTTATGTCTGCGTGGTAAGTGTGCGGTCTGTAAAAACCCTATTTCAATGCGTTATCCGAGTATTGAAGCCTTTACGGGGCTGTGTTCCGCAATTGTTGCTTGGCACATTGGCTTTGATGCGACGTTGCCGTGGGCATTGTTGCTGACGTGGAGTTTAATTGCGTTAAGTTTTATTGATATCGATCACCAACTGTTACCGGACAGTATTGTTCTGCCGCTGCTCTGGTTAGGGCTGTTTCTTAGTGAATTTGGTCTTTTTACGGGCACAGATTCCAGTATTATTGGCGCTATAGCAGGGTATCTTAGCTTGTGGAGTATTTACCAGTTGTTTAAATTAATCACGGGTAAAGAAGGCATGGGCTATGGGGATTTTAAATTATTAGCGTTACTTGGCGCGTGGCTAGGCTGGCAATTTTTACCCATTATTATTTTATTGTCCTCGTTAGTGGGCGCTGTTATTGGTGTTTCCTTGATTATTTTGACGAAAAAAGACCACACTATTCCAATTCCTTTTGGGCCTTATTTAGCCGCTGCCGGATGGATAGCATTGTTATGGGGCGATGAATTAAATGGCTTTTACTTGGCCTTTATTGGTATATAAATAGTATGTTTAAAGTGGGTCTTACCGGCGGTATTGGTTCGGGTAAAACCACGGTAGCCACTATTTTTGCAGGGCTGGGTGTGCCTGTTATTGATGCCGATCAGGTTGCACATGCGTTGGTAGCTAAAGGTCAGCCTGCTTTATTAGTCATTCAGCAGGCATTTGGATCGCGTGTTATGTTGGCCGATGGCTCGCTCAATCGCCGCGCACTGAGTGATATAATTTTTGCCGATGCCGAACAGAAAAAATGCTTAGAAGCCATTTTGCACCCACTCATTATTGATCATCTGCAACAACAGGTGGCTGCGCTCGCTGCTGATTATTGTATTCTTGCTATTCCTCTACTGTTCGAAACGCACATGACGCATTTCGTTGATCGGGTTCTGGTTGTCGATTGTTCGGTTGCCTGTCAGGTTAGCCGTGTCATGGCGCGAGACCACTATAGCCGTGAAAAAATTCAGACCATTATTAATAGTCAAATTTCTCGTGTTGAGCGACGTGCGAAAGCTGATGATTTAATTGATAATTCCTCCATGGACTGTGATGCAGTGCTGCTTTTAAATGCCGTACACAGTAATATCCCGCATAAGCTACTTGCAGAACAGGTTAAAACATTGCACAATTTATACTGCTCATTGTCTAGGAGCCAAGGTCGCTAATTTAACTACCGAGGCTCGCCACCCCACAACTTTAGGACTAACGCACCCCGTGACGACTAGTATTACCTATGAATTTCCGCTTAACGAACGTATTCGTATGTTTATCCGTATCGAACAGTTATTTATTCAATTGCAGCATTTTATGGCAGGCAGCACGGTTTCAGATAAGCGCGCAGCCCTTAAAACGCTATTGGATTTATTAATGACTTTCAGTCGTAACGACTTAAAATCAGAGGTTATTAAGGAGATAGAGCGGCACGCAAAAGCGTTTAGCCTCCTCCGAGCCAGCCAAAATGTTGATAGTGGAAAGTTGGATGCTATTTTGAATGACCTCAATCGTATGAGCAAAAAACTTTACGATACCAATGGTAAAGTGGGCAATACCCTTATGCAAAGCGATTTATTTCAAAGTATCTCGCAGCGTATTTCTATTCCGGGCGGAACCTGTTCCTTTGATTTGCCTGCATTTCATTATTGGTTAGAGCAAGATAATAAAATTACCCTTAATGATTTAGAACAATGGATGCTGCCTTTTAATGATATTCGCCATGCAATCAGTGTGTTGCTTGACTTTATTCGGCACAGCGGTCAGACCACACAGAATGTTGCTGAATCAGGTTTTTTTCAATTAGCATTGGACAGTAATCAACTTTATCAGCTGTTGCTCATTAAGTTAGATCGAAGGCTGCCTTATTTTGTTGAAACCAGTGGTGGCAAGCACCGTTTTACTATCCGTATTATGAATCCTTCTGTAGATGGCAGTCGTCCTACTCAAACGTCGGCTGATGTACCCTTTACCTTGACGTGTTGTGCCTTCTAATGGCAATACATAACGCGATACAGGTTTCCTGTCCCATCTGTGCGACCAAAGTGTCTTGGATTCCCGAACAGCGTTTTAAGCCATTCTGCAGTGAACGCTGTAAAATGATTGACTTAGGGGATTGGGCGACCGAGGCGCATAAAATTCCGTGCGAATCCAGCGATCTTGATCAAGACGATGAGGCATTGTAACGCGGCATTCTTGGTCAACTATTGACCCTCTATGCCTTTAAAGCGTAGAGGGTTTACCCGCCGTATCCATAAATAGCCGAATTCCGGCTATACCCTGTGCGCCAGCCTGTTTGGCGCGTTCAAGATCATTTTTTTGCATCCCTCCCAGCGCATAAACCGGTAAATTGACCTTATTCACCCATGCGGAAAATTTTGTCCAGCCTAAGGTGGCGGCATTTGGATGGGTGAGCGTCGCCAATACCGGTGCTAATACTACAAAATCCACGCCAATGTTCTGCGCATGGTGTAATTGTTCGGGTGTATGGCAGGAGGCGGCTAACCAATGCACATGTGCGGGGCGTTGTTGTAAGCGCATTAAAGCATGGCTGGTTAAATGTACACCCTCCGCGTGTGCCCACGTATCCGATGACAGTGAATTTAACAGTAAGTGGGCAGAAAAACGCGTACAAAGCGGCTGTGCGCGCTGTAGAAATTGCGTAATGTCTGCTGCAGATAAGGTTTTTAGACGTGCCTGAATCAGTTTAATACCTTGATCCAGCAAGTGTTGCAATGCGCTGAGTAATCGAGCAATGCGTGCAGACGGCGTTACTGAATCCTGTCCGATGAGCGCATCAACGTCCAAAATCGCGTAAAAATCCGGTAACTGTGCCGCCGTGATAATCGCCGCGTTCGCTGCCGGAAAGGGTAGGTGGTTTAGGTCATTAAGCGCCACCCAACGAATTTCTTGCCCCTCACGTCCACGCGGTTGTCCTGTATAGGCATCCACGCGCAGTACGGTTAATTGTACGGTAATATCCGCATACGCATGCTGCACAGTGATTAGCGGTGATGCTTGCTCAATAGTAATATCCAACTCTTCTTGCAGTTCCCGAATCAGTGCCTGCATGACCGTTTCATGTGGGTCTATTTTCCCACCGGGAAACTCCCACAAGCCACCCTGATGCGCCTGTGAGTGACGCAAGGCCACTAATACCTGATCTTGCGCATTTTTAATGACCCCAACGGCAACCTGTAGCACACGTTGTTCAGGCATTAACTTCTGTATTCGGCGTTAATTCGCACATAGTCATATGAGAAATCGCACGTCAACACTGTCTGGCAAGCAGCGCCTCGACCTAATACGACGGTGACGGTAATTTCTTCCTTATTCATCACTGCCTGCCCGGC
This sequence comes from Methylococcales bacterium, assembly GCA_026398935.1. Classification (GTDB taxonomy): domain Bacteria; phylum Pseudomonadota; class Gammaproteobacteria; order Methylococcales; family Methylomonadaceae; genus SXIZ01. The sequence continues at coordinate 9,099 of JAPLRW010000031.1, read as the reverse complement.
CGCTTCGGTATAGTCTTCTGCACAACCGCCTGATCTAACGATACACACAGTATCTAAATAAATTTCAATCGCGTCTAAATCCATAGCAACCACACCCGCACGCCCGACGGCAGCTAAAATTCGCCCCCAATTGGGATCACTGGCAAAAAATGCGGTCTTTACCAACGGTGAATGCGCAATTGTTTTAGCCACACGAATGGCTTCCGGTTCATCCAGCGCATCTTTGACGACAATGCGTATCAGTTTAGTGGCGCCTTCACCATCACGAATGATGGCTTCTGCCAATTGTTGACACACTTGGGTAATGGCCGCCGAAAAGGTAACATACGCCGCACTGTTAGCGGTAATAAGCGGTACAGCCGAACAACCGCTGGCCATCAAGACACAGGCGTCATTGGTGGATGTATCGCCGTCTACCGTAATAAGGTTAAACGATTTTGCCACCGCGTCGATTAAACACGTTTGTAATAAATCCTGCGAGATACTCGCGTCTGTGGCAATAAACGCCAGCATGGTCGCCATATCCGGCTGGATCATGCCCGCACCTTTGGTGATACCAGTAATAGTGATGGGTTTGTCGCTAATGTGTATGATGGTCGATACGCCTTTTGGAAAGGTATCGGTGGTCATAATTGCCTGTGCCGCTTTATCCCAATGTGTTAGCGCCAAATCGGCAATGGCATTGGGCAACGCGGCGCTTAGTTTATCAACGGGTAAGCGTTGACCAATGACGCCAGTTGAAAAAGGTAGCACCTGATCCGTCCGTCCTTGTACACTTTTGGCTAAATCAGCACAGCTTTGAAGCGCATCTTGCATCCCCTGTTTTCCCGTACCAGCGTTGGCATTGCCGGCATTAATCAACAACCAGCGCGGCTGGGTCGATAAATGGCTTTTGGCAACGTGTACGGGGGCGGCACAAAACGCATTTTGCGTAAAAACCGCGGCACAGGTTGCCTGTTCTGCCATTTGTATCACTAAAACATCATCTCTAACCCACGGCTTAATGCCTGCACAGGTTGTGCCTAAAGCAATGCCTGCAACAGGGTGCATCACTGGAAATAATACTTCTCCAACCGCCATAACATGTAACTCCTATATTTTTAAAAAAACGACTATTTTTGCGACAGTCGCCAGACTGTTTTCCATAGCAGCACAACGGGCTTTAATTTGTTCGACCTGTTCTGGTTGCGCGCTGATTAAATGCGGCAAAATAACTTCCACCTCAACGGTTCCGTCTAAGTAATGCAGCCTAAACTGCTCGATGCCTTCATACAGTTCCGCCAGATGCTGCTGTAAATGTTCCTGAACCTCGGTGCGTGACACCGCACTGTCTTGCCGTACCTCAAATTCATCATCTTCCGGATCAACATGTACCAACACATCGACAACATCATCAAACGCGTTAATTAAGTTACACCGTACCTGATCACCAATTACGTGGCCTTCTGATACACTGATCCGCGGGTCTACAACAATATGCGCGTCCACATAGGCATCTTCGCCCATTTGGCGGGTGCGCAACAAATGAATGCCTTTAACACCTGGTGTGGTTTTAACCACACGGCGAATTTCCCGTACAAATTCCTCTGGTAATGATGTATCGACTAATTCCTTAACACTTTGCAGTACCAGTGAGAGGCCAATTTTTGCCACCATTAACGCCACGGCAATAGCTGCTAAGCCGTCTGCTTCTGGATAGCCTAACAATACTCCGGCAATGCCGACAATCACTACGACAGACGAAACCGCATCGCTACGATGATGCCAGGCATTGGCTAATAAGAGTTTTGAGCGGGTGAGTTTAGCGGCACGGCGGGTATAGTGATACATCCATTCTTTACTGATCACCGACAATAAGGCAATCCAAACCGTTTCAAACTGAGGAACCAATAAGTTTTCAGGACGCATAATTCGCGTAATAACATCCCAAGCGATTCCGCCAGCCAGTAACAGGAAACCCAGTCCTAACACCACTGTAGCAATGGTTTCATAGCGCCGATGCCCATAAGGGTGATCATGATCTGCTTCGCGCGCGCCAAATTTTATCGCAACGATGACCAGCATATCACTCGCTAAATCGGATAAGGTATGAATGCCGTCGGCAATTAATGCCGCAGAATGCCACAACAAACCAAATCCCACTTTAAGTATTGCCAGTACTACATTGGTGAAAGCGCCAATGATGGTGACGCGCGTTTTGTATTTGTCCAGTGTATTCGCGTTCGTTTCGTCTGCCATTATCGTTCCTTGCTATTGTTGACCCCGTCGATTATAACGGTATTGATAATGCTTGAATATTGGTAATTGTTTCGAGCTGCACTTTTTATGCTAAAGGCTGATCTGGGTTGATCGGGTAGAATAGCGATTGAAAATCAATGTTCTGAAATGGACGTTAATCGGTATTGTCATATTAAATGGGCATAGCGTTGAGCATTGTTTGATAAAATCAGCCGTTGGCTCGGAATACTCTTCTCACACTTAATACGCAAGGCTATTTTTACGCAATGACTAAGTTTTATTTAGCAGGAATAACGCTCATTCTATTGGTTTTACTGCGTAGCTATCAGTCCAGCCACATTCAGCCGCCCGTTACATTCATTGATCCCCGCACACAATTAAACTGGCAGTTTTGTTCGGCGGGCATGCACGATACGGTTGCTGGGTGTGGCGGTGTTGCTAATCTGTACGATTGGCAAAAAGCCTTGCAGTATTGCGCACAATTAGACGGGGATCGTTGGCATTTACCTTCACGTAATGAACTTATTCGTTTAATTGATTGGCAGCGTCGCACACCCGCCGTTCCGGATGCGCTGCGCGAAAATACTAAAAACAACGTTTACTGGACATCCAGCAGCAGTGTCGATGAGCCGGACAAAGCGTATTATGTATCCATGTTTAGTGGACACAGTTACCCTAATAAAAAAATACTTCAGGGATTGGTGCGATGCGTCAGACAATCCGATTAGTCATTGTCATCGGTTTTGTGTTGCAATTATCAGCGGATGTCTGGCTGATTTCGCATGCATACGATGCGACGACAAAAAAGTTTTGGCAGCGGTGTGCTGCAGGACAAGTCTATGATGGCATGCATTGTAAAGGGGCGGTTTTACTGCTTTCCTGGCAAAAATCACTGCAATATTGTACGGATTTGGAGGGTAGGCGGGCGTGGCGTTTGCCGACGCGAAATGAGCTGTTGGCGTATTATTTTCAGCATGGTCAGCAACAACTTATCTGGCGTAATTTATACTGGACATCCAGTACCGATGTGGAGCGTCCGCAATTAGCGTGGTATTTGATTCCAGGCTTAGACTGGATGGTTACTAATTATAAAGAATTGGATGGTATCAGTTTATGTGTCGCAGACGCTCCTTAACGGTTATTTATCTCGTATTTTTTGGTTATTGGATGCGAGGGTCATTCTTAAACGCCGATGTCATCTCTAGCGGGTGTTTTGATATGACGCACGCCATTCCTTGTGCCGATAAAGCGTTTCCGAGACAGGCTGGCGATTTGGTCACCCCCGAAGCAAAAGACCGTTTTCGTACTCAAGCTGCTGTACCCGTGGTATTTGATCAGCAAACACGGTTATATTGGATGCAATGTACGCTGGGTGACGCGCAGGAATCAGTGTCTTGTGGTAAAGCGTCGCTTAAATCATGGGCAGAGGCGACTCAGGCGTGTCAGTCGCTACATCTGGACAATCGGCAATGGCGCTTACCAACGATAATGGAATTGAATTCATTGCTGCAGTTAAACCAAGCAGGGATCAAAATTGCGCAAACGATTTTTACGGATACCTATCCTGCCAATTACTGGACGCAAAGCGTATCGTTAACGGTTAATATTGGCCAAGCGGTGGAAGCAGAGGACAGTACTGACGCTTGGTACATTGATTTTGCTAATGGTAATATTTTTGGCGCTCTTAAAACTATGCCAATGTATGCGCGCTGTGTCAGCGCTAGCGCAACGCCGAATGAATGAGGCGCTCTCTGGGAAGATTAACCAACTGAGAGCCATTGCTGCATTGTGGGTGTTTTGTTTCCATTATGACCATTTTATTGCCCATACGTATTTTGCACCGATGGCCTCGTTAAATCCCATTAAGGTATTAATTTACAATGGTTATATGGGCGTATCCATTTTCTTTTGCTTAAGTGGTTTCTTATTTGCACAGGTTTATGATGCCAAGGATTCTCTTAATCCCTGGGCGTTTTATATGAAACGACTCTTGCGCATCTTGCCAAGTGTGTTCATTATGATGGTGGTTTTTTTTAGCGTTTTAAATCCTAGCGGCTATACGTTATCTTCATTATTAGCGTTAGTTTTTTTAATGGATATTAAAAACTACCCACAAGCGATTGGGCATCTCTGGTCAATTAATCGTGAGCTTCAGTGTTATGCCTTATTTCCTTTGCTTTGGCTTCTGAATCGCCATTTTGGTAGCCGACTATTAATGGGCTTGGGTGTATTGAGTTTTGTGACGTTGATCATTTGGGCAATACAAACACAGCCTTCGTTACCTTATTTTTACGGCTCTTTTCGTTTGCGCTTTTGCGAGTTTATCGTAGGGATGCTGGCGAGTGTTGGTTATAGGCCGATGGTGACTCGACGCTTTTCGGTACAATTTTTTTTAGTGGCTTGCGTGCTTTTGTTAACGGTGCAGCACGCATTTATTTGGCAAGCGCCGCTGGACTATTCCCTGTTTAGTAGTATAGGGTTATGTATCAATAGTGGCCTGTGTGTGTTGTTTATTCGGCTATACCTTCAGCAAGCCAAGGTTTTTCCGTTGATATTGACGAAAGCCTTGGAAAGAATAGGCATCGTCAGTTATTCGTTTTACTTGTACCATTTTTTAGTGATAGGCTTTTTTTCTACGCATCCCCTGTATTTATCTACCCAGCCAATGGCTAATTTTGCGGTATTATTAGCGGTTAGTTTAAGTCTTGCGTTTATTGGGTATAGACTCATTGAAAAGCCGTTGTTAGGGTTAAAAAATCGAGCAGCCCGCGTGTAAGTGCCGTTCGCTTAAAATGAATTGTTAGTACAGGAAAACCAATGCTACTGAATAAAAAAATGCTTATTTCATTAACCGTCATGGTGAGTGTGTTGATATGGATGGGCTGGTTATACGTTGCATCATTCAGTAAGTTTAACACGCTGACCTATAATCAAGATATTGCAACAATAATCAATACACGATGTGTATCCTGTCACCGTCTTGGTGAAATGGGGCCTATGGCTTTACAGACATACCAATCCGTTAAGACTTTCATTAGCCCAATAGAGCAGGCGATAAAAACCAAACAAATGCCGCCTTGGCACGCCTCTCACACAGTGGGTGAATTTTCGAATGATCGCAGTTTAACGGATGATGAGTATGACAAATTACTTGGGTGGATAAATAATGATTATCCTGAAGGCAATGGAAAGCCCCCAGTTACAACGTACACCAAAGGCTGGCAAATTGGCGTACCGGATATTGAATTTACGATTGAAAAACCGATCACTATTCCGGCACAAGGCAAAATGGATTATCAATACCAGATTGTACCTACCCATTTTTCTGAAGATAAATGGATCAGTGCTGCTGAAATTCGTGTTGCCGAAGGGGGTGTTGCGCACCATGTCATTATTACGGTTGTAGCGCCGGAAAATGAATCTCCAGTAGCTGAACCGGGCGTGGATTGTTATCAAAAAGAGGTTGTCGCCAAAGCGCCTAAGCGGCGCGTCGCCCCAAAAGAATACGTTACTGCAACGCTTCATTCAGAAGGCAAGTATTTACTCGGTTGGGGGGTCGGGGTACAAGTCGATAAATTGCCCGAGGGTGCGGCCATTCGTATTCCAGCAGGCGCGCGGTTATTATTCGAGTTGCATTATGTGCCTACAGGGACAGTGGTAGTTGATTCGACAACTAGAATAGGCTTCACCTTTGCCAAAGAAAAAGTCACCAAAGAAGTGCATACCATCAAAGCCAGTAATCAGACGTTTGTAATTCCCCCCAGAGAGGCAAATCATGAAGTAACCGCTTGTTATATATTTAAGCAACCCATTACGTTGTTGGAATTGGTGCCGCATATGCATTTACGCGGTAAAGATTTTACTTATATTGTCCGTTATCCAAACGGAAATACTGAAACATTACTGTTTGTGCCGCATTTTGACTTTGAGTGGCAAACTGTCTATCGATTAGCTAAGCCGCGTCACTTGCCCGTAGGTGCAAGATTGGAGGCCATTGCGCATTACGACAACTCTATAAGCAATAAGCATAATCCAAATCCTGATAAGGAAATCCGTTTTGGCCCACAAACAGAAGACGAAATGATGATAGGCCTTGCGGTGGTTATGACAGATCTGGCGAAATAATCATTCGGGTGTAGGGTAATGTAACCCCCTAACGCATTTAACGCTATAATCGTTGGGTACATTAACTTATAGGAAAACACTGATGGATGCGCAACAAATTTTAGATATGTTATTAACGTCAGGTCAACAATTGGTCAATAAGGGTAAAACACTGGCTGAAGAGCAGTTGAATTTACCGGAAAATGCGGCGGATCGTCAAACGATGCTCGATGGCGCAAGTAAAGGTGCAATGGCGGCGGGTGCTGCGGCCTTATTATTGGGTACGAGCGTTGGCCGTAAACTGACGGGCGCAGGCTTAAAATTGGGCAGTTTGGCCGCGATTGGTAATATTGCTTTTAACGCATTTCAAGCTTGGCAAAGTCAGCAAACGGCAGCACCTGTAGCGGATGCGGCAAGCCCTGTGGTTGAATTAGCCGCTCCGACGAATGAGCAGCGTGGTAAAGCATTGCTTACAGCAATGATTGCTGCTGCTAAAGTGGATGGAACGGTTGATGATAAAGAGAAGGAAATGATAACCCTACAATTGGCAAAACTTAATCTAGGTGATTCAGCCAATCTGTTTGCGGAAGAATTGAATAAGCCATTGGATATTAAAGCTGTTGCGGCGGGTGCCGACTCGCCAACCATGGCGGCTGAAATCTATTTAATTTCCCGCGCTATTCTCGATTTAGACAATGAGCAAGAACGTCAGTATATCGAGGCGTTAGCGAAAGAATTAGGTTTAGCGCCTGATCTGGTTGCACAGTTGGAAAGTCATATTCAAGCGTAAATGTTGCCTTTAGCTTCCCTTTTGACAGACGCCTTTTAGGGCAAAAAAAAAGGGGGCATTTACGCGGTGTAAATGCCCCCTGTCTATCGGCAGTGTTAAATAAAACGCTTACCATCTGCTACCGTTATTACCCACAAACGCTCCAGCCGCCGCACCTAAACCTGTTGCAACAGGATCACCACGACCCATTTCGTAGCCTAATGCACTTCCAACTACGCCGCCCATTAACCCTTGCGGTGAACGCTGATCGGAATAATTACTTTGGCGTTGCGCTGGATAACGGTTTACAACGGGTGGGGCAGGGTAGTACTGCACTGGCGGGGCAGGTGCGTAGTACTGAACGGGCGGTGGCGCATAATATTGCACAGGAGGCGCTTGGTAATAAATAACCTCCTCGCGATAATGATGCGGTCTGTGCTGGGGATAACCGCCGTGATGTCCATGCCCGCGATGTTCATAATAACCATGGTCTGCAGTAGCACCAGATGAATAAGACATTGTTACGGCAACCAACGGAATCAACATTAATAATTTTTTCACTGCCCGCTCCACATTTAATTTTTAGACTGAACGACAAAGACAGTCAACTTGACTGCATGGTAATAGTATCTAATAAACACGCTGAATACTGGCTTAACAAAATGTTTTTTTAGATACTATCAACATCACGCCTACGCTATGCGGCGTAAGCTAAACACGTGTACAAGACATCATGCTTCAATGTTAAAGACCTGCCGCTATAAGAGAAAATAATACGCTTAGTAAATACAATATCACTATCAATAAACGCAACCAAGCCGGAAGGTGGGTTGCTAGAAACAAAGCAACAATACCCACCAACACGCCAATAGTGATGAGAATTAACGCGACAGTCGGATAGGTGTCATCAGGCAGGGTAAAGCCAATGTCTGCAAATGTCATCAGCATTACAAAAGTCACAAGAGCAACTGGAACAAGAAAAGGGGTTAATATCAACCAGCTACTACCCCTTAAAATACTCACCTGTTGTCGCATTCTACCATTGGTTGATGCCCTCGCTCCCACGCGCGGTGATCTGCATCACTGGCGTGGTTTTTTGTATTCCCAGCGAGTGTGCGTGAGATGAAATGGTGTCCTGACATTTAGGTACAGATTTCTTTAAGGATTACCGTACATTGTTGACTGCCGGTCAATGTTGTGCCAACTTGACAGGTGCTAGAAGGATCAATTGTTATAAATTCACCCGGTGGATTTAAAGACGTGGACGCAATGACCAAGCCACTTGGTACTCCATTGGTAAATGTATACGTATTCAGTCCGCACTGTAATTGGCCCGTATCAGTGCTGGTTGGACTGCTTGATAACGTTATCGGCACAGTAAGGGCTTCAGATAGTTTTGGGGTTAGGCTGGCACCGACACCCAGTATAGCGGTTAGTGCGAATAGGAAAAGACTGGACTTTGCTTGCTTTTGCATAAAAAGGAAAACAACGCCCGTCAGCATCAGCACCATTAAGCCATATAGCCAGGGACTCATAGGTATCGCTTGAGCCGTGCTTCCTAAAGGGTTAAAGGTTATTACAATTTGAGTGTTAATTTGCGCTAAGGCGTCGATGGGTAAAGTTAAGTAGGAAGCTCCAAGTAAGAACACTGATTTTTTCATAAGTACCTCTTTTTTTGGGCGTCTTAATGAAGACGAGATGTTGAAGAAACGAGTAGAGCTCCAAATGCTGTGCAACAAGAACGGTTGCACAGCATTTGGAGAGAATATTAATATTAAGATAATCGCGCTTATATAGCAACCTGTATTGGGTGCGTGAAAAGCGCGATTAGTAGACTAAATATACTGTTAAGCCCTTTATAACTGACTGATTTTAGCGTATTGCGCTTCCAGATTATGCAGTTGCGAACGCGCGTCAGCCAATTTTTCTTGTTCTTTTAGCAGAACATCCGCTGGCGCTTTTTCAACAAAGCTAGGATTGCTTAATTT
>JAPLRW010000049.1 GCA_026398935.1 Methylococcales bacterium | reverse complement strand
CCCGAACCAACTCCAGCGCCAGTTCCCGAACCAACTCCAGCGCCAGTTCCCGAACCAACTCCAGCGCCAGTTCCCGAACCGACTCCAGCGCCAGTTCCCGAACCGACTCCAGCGCCAGTTCCCGAACCAACTCCAGCGCCACCAGCTACCCCCCAAATTGTAGACGGGTTACCTATTATGGAAACCCAGATTCCTCAAACGCTAAAAACGCTCGATCCTGTCACCGGACAACCCCATGATCTGTCGGTGATACAACAACTGTTTAGCGTACCAATTTCAGGGCAAGATCGACAAGATACCGACCCCAGCTCAACACAGGCGGACATTCCCTTAGCGAAAGACAGTGCCGGTAATTCGCTCATTGAAGTCAGTATCCCGATCGGAGTCGGCTTGAATTCTGAAAGCTTGGCATCCAACACAGGTAATACACTCACTTTACGGGATAGATTGATTGCAGCCTCCGAACCTCGCGCCGAAACAGCCAATAACTTCGGAAACATACTACGAGATATTGATATTTATGTCCCGAAAGTCACTGATGAAACCCAAGTGACCGTCCGTACCATCAGCTTTACCAGCAACGGCACACCCATTAATACACAGCAGCCAATTATGATCAACGGTGCAAACAGCACTGGCGAAAATCCCTTACGCCAAGAAGCCTTGGTGATTGATGTACGCAATTTACCGCAAGGTGCAATTATTCAAATGAACAATGTCGAGTTCGCCATTATTATCGGGGCGATACACGTGACGGGTGGTGATGGACGTAACTTTGTAGCGGGCGATAATACCGATCAATTTATCGTATTGGGCGCAGATAATGACATCTTGCATGGCAATGATGGCAACGATAAGATCGGCAGTTTGGATGGTAATGACCAAGTCTTTGGTGATGCAGGTAGCGATATTGTCTTCGGCGGCTACGGTAACGACCAACTCAGCGGTGGTACAGGAAACGACCACCTAAATGGCGGTTTTGGCTATGATATTGCGCTTCAAGCAGGCACATTAAATGATTATGAGGTGACTGTGCAAGGTAACAATGTACAGTTAACAAACAAACTCACAGGTGAAAAAGACCAATTTGTTGATGTCGAACAAATCCGCTTTGACTCTGGCTCTAGCTTAACAGTTGCCTATAGTTCAGGCGAACAAATTGCCGCGCATCTGGTTGACACCTTTTTACACCGGGATGTAACACAGGATGAAGGTGCCTATGTACAGCAGTCCTTAAGTGCAGCGAGCCCCGATGCTATTACTAAAGCCTTTTTAACGTTACCAGAAGCTGCTAGCTTATCCACACATCGCAGCGCCGAATTACTGGCAGGGCTTAACACTAATGTGGCTATTTTAACAATCGATACGCAACAGGAGCTCACCTACAGCTCCGCCAATGATCAGGGTTATTTGCCCGAGGGACGGGGATTAACGGCCGATGGTGGCGCAGGCTTTGATGTCTTAAAATTACACGGTGGTCTGCAAGACACACACCTAGCGCATAAAGACAATGTATTGGAACTGACGCAGTTAAATGATGGCTCGATGCTCAATGTGACTAATGCAGAAATGTTAAGCTTTGATAGTGGTGAAACCGTGGTGTTGGCACACAATGCGACCGAAGGAAACTTGGCGCGATTGGTACATACCTTCCTAAACCGGAATGCCAGTGTAGACGAATGGCAACTAGGCAAACAGGCTCTGCAAGAGCATATAGCCCCCAACACCATTTTTGATTGGTTTCAGGATCGCGCTAACCTACAAAGCGTGAGTGACCATGACTATGTTCAAACGCTCTACGAAAACACTTTCCACAAGGAGGCTGGCATCGAAGAACAAAATCGTTATCAACAGCAATTAGACAGTGGCATCTTGGATCGAAACGGCTTAGCTATCGAATTGGCAAGCAGCGCTGAAGCGATTGCCGTCACTGGTGGCGTAATGAACTTCGAAGACTGGATATAATATCAGCAATGACTGACTGGATGACTGGCATTTAAATCACCGCCAGTCATGCCGACATGCAACCGTTACCAGCGGCGTTTAAAAGCATCTTTACGGTAAAGTCTATCGGGGCGCTATTTTAAAAACCGTGTAACAGACTTATATATCAGCCACCACCACGCGCGCAAGCAGCCAATCCGTCCAAGCCGAAAAGCCATCGCCCTTGGTCGCGGATAATTGTAAAATCTGAATGTCGGGATTAACCTGTTTGGCGTAGCGTATACAGCGTTCTACGTCAAACTCCACATAAGGTAATAAGTCGGTTTTATTAATCACCATAAGATCGGCAGCATGAAACATATCTGGGTATTTCAGCGGTTTATCATCGCCTTCCGTCACTGACAGCACCACGACTTTATGCGCTTCTCCCAAATCAAACCCTGACGGACAGACTAAATTCCCGACATTTTCAATCGCCAAAAAGCTGTTCGGTTTTAATGCTAAACGCATCGCTGCATGCCCAACGCCGTGTGCGTCTAAATGACAGGCACGTCCGGTATTAATCTGCACCGCAGGCGCACCCGTTGCTCGAATACGATCGGCATCATGCTCGGTTTGTTGATCGCCTTCGATAACCGCAATCGGAAAATACGCTTTTAGGCGCTTAATGGTTTCAACGAGCAAGGTGGTTTTACCCGCCCCCGGACTGGATACCAGATTTAAAACAAAAATATTCTGCTGTTTAAAATAGTGGCGATTCTGCTCCGCGTAGGCATTATTTTTACTGAGTAAATCTTGCTCCACTTTCACCAATCGCTCATGATCATGGTTATGCTCAGGATGATGATGCGCTTGCTGCTGAAGCATTATCTTAGGCGCCTGTTCATCAACACGTTTAAACATCGGCTGTCCTTGTTGACTCGGCTGACTACAGCCACATATTCCACACATACATCCCCCGGTTAAATAACCAATAAGTCTTTTATTTTCATTTCGGTACCCTGAATAATATCCAGCCGCGGATTACCACAGCTGGCACAAACATCGTACAGGGTATCAAGTTCTGTTTGCTGCAGGCAGCGTGGACACACCCCCAGCCCTTTGAGTTCGGTAATGTTCAGCTCGGCGTTTTCTGCCAAAGAATCCTTCATTACCACATCAAACCCAAAGCGTAAGGCATCCGGCTCCACACAGGATAACTGCCCCACTTCCAGCGTAACATGGGTTACTTGCCGGAAATGCTGACTGATGGCATGCTCTTCCAGAATTTCCCGCACATTTTGCAGTAGCGATAGCTCATGCATTGCGCATCGCCGCGTGCGCTTGCCACTCATCTGCTGTCGGCTGGCGCAATAACTGCGCCAAAAAGGCACACGCCGCGCTTAAATGACTTTCGGCTTGGGTGCTAAGCCCCTCGCCCAACTCCATTTTTTCAGCTTTAATACTGAGTAAAAAACTCGGCGGTGGGGCGTGTTTTTTTATGGATTGATACACGTCCAAAACCGCAGCCGGACTCATGGCATGCGTAGAATAACTGCTATCCCGTGCGGCAGTCAGCGCGGTAAATTCAAATGCCTGTTGCCGCGCGACGGATGCATCGATAAATAACACCAGCGTGCGGTGTTCTAAATCCAAGGCATGTTCAATCTGCAACTGAAAATCAGTGATTAATTCAATATCACGCACATCCAGCGTATTTTCAATATACGCCAATGCGAGTGGCCCCAAGGCATCATCGCCTCGGCTTAAATTACCATACCCAAAAATCAGTACTGGCTTAATCATCATCAAACCCGCTCAATCTGACCGTCAGCATGTTTAATCAGTTTATCCAGCAGCTTGCCATCAGCACCGACCAATTCTAACTGCAACGGCATCTTACCCACTGCATGTGTAGCACAGGACAAACACGGATCATACGCGCGAATAGCCACTTCCAAATTATTCAATAACGGCTCGGTCAGCTCTTGACCGGACAAATACTCCGCCGCCACTTGCCGCACCGATTCATTCATCGCCATATTATTACTGGTGGTCGAGACAATTAAATTCGCCTTGGTAACAATATCGTTTTCATCCACCTGATAATGGTGAAATAACGTCCCGCGCGGCGCTTCAATCACGCCGATACCTTCATAACGTTTTTCGCCTTGCGCCACTAAATCATGCCCCATAATGTCCGCATCATGCAGCAATTCTTTAATACCTTCGGCACAATGCAGCAGCTCAATTAAACGCGCCCAATGAAACGCCAAGGTACTGTGTACCATTGCGCCCCCGCCATGCTCCCTAAACGCCACCCGCTCAATCTCCGCTAAAGGCGTATTAATACTGTCGCAATTATTCAAACGCGCCAATGGCCCGACCCGATACCAGCCCTCTTCCTTACCCAGTGCGAGCAAATACGGAAATTTCATATACGTCCATGAACGCACTTCTTCACGGATGTAAGCGTTGTACTGGCAATAATCCACCTGATCCATAATGGTTTTACCGTCTACATCTTTAACGCGAATGCCGCCATGATAAAGCTCCAACGCGCCGTCCGGCTTGATCAAGCCCAAATAACTGCTGCGAATAGTCGCAAATTCATCGTAATACGGCAGATTTGCGCAATGCACTTTTTTAACCAAATCAACCGAGCCTTTCGCCCACGCAATGATCTGATCAATATCTTCCAGTAAATAATCACGTTCCGCCTTATTCAGCGATTTATTCATCCCGCCCGCAATCGCTCCCGTACCGTGAATACGCTTACCCGATACCATGCGGATCACTTCCTGCCCGTATTTACGCAGCTTTACACCCTGTACGCCAATGTCGGGATACGCACCCAACACCGCAATAATAGAGCGTTTACTGATGTCGCTCTCAAAACCAAACAACAAATCCGGACTGGATAAATGAAAGAAATGCAGCGCATGCGATTGCAACACTTGCCCAAAATGCAGTAAGCGCCTTAATTTATCCGCACTCACGGGGAGATTTTCAGGATCAACCCCTACCAGCTGATCAATCGCTTTCGCCGCCGCTAAATGATGACTGACCGGACAGATACCGCATAAACGCTGTACCAAAACCGGCAACTCCCAATACGGTCGCCCCTGAATAAAACGCTCAAAGCCCCGAAACTCGACGATATGCAGCCGCGCTTGCTGCACCTTGTTATTCTCATCCAGTAATAACGTTACCTTCCCATGTCCCTCAACGCGCGAGACGGGATCAACAACAACACGTTTTAAAGTGCCTGGATTTTCGGCTGTTTCTAAATGTTCGTACATAATTACTCCTCTACATGCGGTGTATTGTATGTCCACTATGACTTACTTTAGTAAATATGCCATAGAGGATGGATGCAAAAAATCTCTAACGCTAAAAACCTTTAATAACGACATTATGCCACTTTTGGCTGGCGTTAACGTTCTTTCATAAAGCAACATCAACTCGGCAACACGCATCATGTCCATTGCTTAAGTTAGCCAGCGAAATTCACGATAAATACAAAAAAAAT
>JAPLRW010000013.1 GCA_026398935.1 Methylococcales bacterium | reverse complement strand
GATCTTGATCCTGATGAAATACTGCGGCAGATGGAAAAGCGACACCAGCGGAGACAGGCATCAATTGATTATGCCTTTGAAAATCAATTGGTTTTTTCTACATGATGGGTGATGTTGATTTAACAAAGTAGAATTAGGCAACGTCAACTTGCAAGTACCTTAGCCCTAAGGTTGTTTTAGTTCGACTGTCAATCCAGGCTATTTTAGCCACGGCTTTAATATTAAGCTCGACCGACACTATCTTAACCACTAAGCCCCTCTGAAGCGCATAACTGGCAGGCACAGGAAGATGAATCATAATGCCATCGGTGGATATATTAATACTTTCAAACGCCGATTCTTGCTCATCATCATTATTGAGCATAACGCCAGCCGCTTTTTTATATTTACGGTAGTAGCGGCGTTTATGCCACAGCTTTTCGGCGTTATAGATAATATCCCGAAACTCTAGCCCTAACATGATGCCTTCATCATCGTCATGCCCAACGCTGACCCAAGCGACATCAACCTCACCGGTTAGCATTAAATCTTTAACAAAAATCTCAGCCGTGGTGTTTTCTTTGACTAATTTTTCAAAATCTTCCACATCAGTTAAGAATACGCCGGGCAGGACTTTCACCTGAATACCTTTTACAGAAATATCATAGCCGATAAAGTTTAACAGCTCACCCGCGATGTAAAGTTGACCGGAAGTGGTGAAAATCTTTCTCGCTTCTTTTCTATTTTGTAGCCTATCCATAATATCCCCTATCAGCATTATTCACAGCAAACCCCTTGCTAGATCCTGTTTAATATCGTCAATATGCTCTAAGCCCACTGAGATCCTGACTAAGCCATCTGAAATGCCCGACGCGGCGCGCACTTCCGGCGTTAATCGTCCATGGGTGGTGGTTGCCGGGTGTGTAATCGTGGTTTTAACGTCGCCAAGATTAGCGGTAATCGATAACAGCCGCGTGGCATCAATCAGCTTCCACGCCTGCTCTTTACCGCCTTTTAATTCAAAACTGATCACGCCACCAAAATGGCTTTGTTGCTGCTTTGCTAGCGCATGCTGGGCATGTGAAACCAACCCCGGATAATGCACTTTAGCAATCGCGGGTTGCTGCTCTAACCAAATCGCCAGTGCTAAGGCGTTTTCACAATGCGCTTGCATACGAATCGCCAAGGTTTCCAGTCCGGATAAGAAAATCCAGGCATTAAAGGCGCTCATGGTCGCGCCGCCGGAACGTAGATACGGGTAGAAGTGCTTTTCGATGAGTTCGTGACTGGCAACCACCGCGCCCCCAACGCAACGCCCCTGCCCGTCAATATATTTCGTGGCAGAATGGACGACAACATCCGCGCCTAATAACAGGGGTTTTTGCAATACGGGCGTACAAAAGCAATTATCAACTACCAGCAAACAACCGTGTCGGTGGGCTATTTCGGCAATTTTTGCAATGTCTGCAATTTCAATGAGCGGGTTTGACGGCGTTTCTAAAAACAACAAGCGCGTATTGGGCTTAATCGCGGCTTCCCATTCTGCCAGATCAATCAGACCAACAAAATCAGTGGTTACGCCAAACTTACCAAAATAATTCTGAAAAACCAGCATGGTATTGCCGAACACACTGCGCGAACAAACAACATGATCACCGGCTTTTAGTAAACTCATGCCCACGGACATAATGGCTGCCATTCCTGAGGCAAACCCCAAGCAACTCTCACCACCTTCCATTAAGGCGAGTCTTTCTTGAAAGACGCGCACGGTCGGATTGGTAAATCGGGAGTAAATATTACCGGCTTGCTGTCCGGTAAATCTTAATGCCGCCTCTTCCGCGTTTTTAAAGACATAACTTGAGGTCATAAAAATGGGCATGCTGTGCTCATCTTCATGCGAGCGCTGCTGCCCCGCTCTAATCGCCTGCGTTTCTAAGGCTAAATGCTGCCAATCAATGTCGTTATCGTTCATAAGCTTATTTTAGTAGTAACCGTATAAAAAGCTGTAGGATACGCAGTGTGTATCCTGTTAAAAACATTTTGGGTAATACACTGCACCAGCGGGAGCCGCGATGTGTACCCTTGCGCTAATCTGAATTTTGCATTTCAATGATAAGCCCTTCAGAACTGCGCTCAGTGCGCGCTTTATCATTACGCAATAGCTCAATGCGCTCTAAATACGCATCATCAATATCGCCGGTAATGTATTTGTGGTCAAAACAGGAGGTATCAAAATGTTTAATGGTGGTATTTCCTTTCCGAACCGCATCAATTAAATCGTTTAAATCTTGATAAATAATACGATCCGCGCCAAGTGCCGCACAAACTTCATCTTCATTACGATCATGTGCAATTAATTCATGCGCAGCGGGCATATCAATGCCGTATACATTAGGGTAACGAACCGGCGGTGCAGCAGAGGCAAAATACACTTTCTTCGCACCCGCATCACGCGCCATCTGAATAATTTGTTCAGAGGTTGTACCGCGCACAATAGAGTCATCGACCAATAAAACATTTTTACCTTTAAATTCCAGACCAATGGCATTTAATTTTTGACGCACCGATCTTTTGCGCATTTGCTGACCGGGCATAATAAAGGTACGCCCAATGTAGCGATTCTTAATAAAGCCTTCACTGAACTTGACGTTTAACACTTCTGCCAGTTGTTGTGCTGAGGTACGACTGGTATCGGGTATAGGAATAACCACATCAATATCATGCATAGGCCATTCGCGCTGAATTTTTTTAGCTAATTTCTCACCCATCCGCAAACGCGCTTTATACACGGAAATATTGTCGATCATTGAATCGGGGCGAGCGAAATAAACGTACTCAAAAATGCACGGACAATGGTCAACGACATCGGAACACTGCAAGGTATGCAAAGTACCGTCGGCTTCTATAAATACCGCTTCACCAGGCGCAACATCACGCGTAAGCGTAAAGCCCAATACATCCAAGGCAACACTTTCAGACGCAACCATAAATTCAGCGCCTTCTTCTGAATGACGCTCACCAAACACCAACGGGCGAATGCCATGCGTATCGCGAAACGCCAAGATACCCACGCCCGCAATCATCACGACCACAGCATAAGCACCACGGCAACGTCTATGTACACCTTTGACGGCTTCAAAGACGTCATTAGCGGTTAGCTTTAATTTACCAATGCTTTGCAATTCATGCGCAAAAATATTCAGCAACACTTCCGAATCTGAATCGGTATTAATGTGCCGCTGATCCTCTACAAATAATTGTTGTTTTAATTCCTCGGTATTGGTCAAGTTGCCATTGTGCGCAAGCGTTAAACCAAACGGCGAATTCACATAAAACGGTTGCGCCTCGGCAGAGCTAGTACAGCCTGCAGTAGGGTAGCGCACATGAGCAATACCCATGCTACCCCTTAATTTCAACATTTGACTGTTGGTGAAGACGTCCCGCGCTAAGCCATTGCCTTTACGCAAATGTAACCGCCCATCTTCACACGTTACAATGCCCGCAGCATCTTGACCACGATGCTGCAATACCGTTAAGGCATCGTACAAGTCCTGATTAACATTTTGATGTGAAACAATACCCGCAATACCACACATACGCTCTATACCCAAAAAGTGAAATTATTCGTAATTTATATAGCGCGCCAAATCTGATGGAATGGCGTCACGCAATTGAAGCACTAGCTTCTGGAAAGGAAAAATAAGCTGCGCCTCGTGCCACCAAGGTTCTGTCGGCAAGGGTGTTAGTCCGGCTAACATCACGATAACGGCAATGAGTAACAATCCTCGTGCTCCACCGACAAAGAAGCCCATCAAGCGAGAAAACAATCCCGCCTGCGTGAGAGATTCTCCTAATAAGTAACCGATTAAACTGCCTAACACTAACGTTATACTTAACAAACTGATAAAAGCACCGGCCATTTTGAACACCGGCTGACTGATAAAGAGGCTTAAAATCTCTGCAAATTCACGGCAAAAAATCAGCCCAATACCACTACCAATCACCCATACCAACAAGGTATACAGCTCAACTCTAAAACCACGCAGCAAGCCAATAACAGCACAGATGCCCACTAATCCAAGCAACATGTAATCAACCCAAATCACAATGCCCACACAACGGCAATAGCAACGATAGTATTAAGCGTCACGGCGCTACTCTAATTCCAAAATACTTTTGGAGTTATTTTCAGCATCCATTTTTTGGCGGCTTTTTTCAGCTTGGACTTTACTCAACTCAGGCCCGACACGTAGACGGTATAAAAGCCCTTTTTCGGCTGATTTAATAACATCCACTACGGCAGGATAACCTTGTTTGCGCAAATTATCCCGAAGGGACAACGCATTTGCCTCTTGACTAAAACTACCCACTCGAATATACCAACGCACCATCGCGGGCGTATTGGCGGCGGCTTTTTCAGCGGCAACTTTATCTGCGGCGATTTTAGCCACAGCCGCTTTGTCATCAAGCACCTGTTGTTTGGCGGCAACTTTAGCTTCGGCGGCTAACTTTTCCACCGCAAGTTTATCGGCTAAGATTTTTTCTTGGGTTTTTTTATCCGCTAATTTTCGATATTCAATTTGTTCTTTAGCCAATTTATCAACGGCTTTTTTATCCAGCAGCAATTTATCTTTAGCCCGTCTGTCCGCTTCAAGCTTATCGCTCGCTTTTCTATCGGCTTCGCGCTTATCTTTAGATTGTTTGTCACTGAGTTCTTCGTCCTGCAAAGCACTGGTGACCACAACATCTTCTTCAACAGCACTTTCATGCAGAATTTCTTCGCGTTCTTTTTTATCCTTTCAAGCAGCCATGTCTTCCAAGCGCATTTTTTCAGCGGCTTTTTTATCATCAGCGGCTTCGATAGATGTCGACTCTTCCGT
>JAPLRW010000025.1 GCA_026398935.1 Methylococcales bacterium | reverse complement strand
TCGTTAATGGTTCTGGCGCAGATACTGATATTGTTATCGCCTCTGCAAAAGCCTATATTCACGCGGTAAATAAATTACAAGCACCTAATCAACGGCAACACCCACAAAAAGGGGCGGTCTAAGTGGGCGTGTTGACTTGATTCTGCTGGCGTAAATAATGCTGCTGGATAATACGCTGCGTTTGCGTTATCTGCAGGCAATGGGTATTGACGTTTGGATACCTAGGCTGACTGATATTGAGCTAGTTGCTCAGCAGAGCTCAGACGTAGCGCCCGTCATTCTTGAACAAAGCTCAGCTTTTGCCACATTGGACTGGGATGCGCTAAGTCATATTGCGCACAGTGCTAATCTGTGTACTGTTGCAGGTGATTGTCAACGACACTGGCTGGGGTGCGGCAATCAACAGGCCGATTGGTTTCTGGTCATGGATGCCTGGCCAGTAGCTGGCAATCGTACGCAGGAGGCCGAATGGTTATTAACTGACCTGTTAGCGGCTATTGGCTTGAGTCGTGAGCAGGTTTTTATCGTTACGGTATTAAACTGCCCACAAACACGCGCTGGCACATCGGAGCATGACGCACCGTCAAGTGGCTGGTTTTTTTTACAGCGACAACTTGCTTTGGTACAGCCTAAAATACTGCTGCTGCTTGGAGAGTTGGCCGCCCAACAGGTATTACAGACGAATACGGCATTAAGCGAGCTAAGAGAGCGTCAACATGGTGTTACTGGCATTCCAACAGCAGTAAGCTATCATCCTGTACATTTACTGGACTCAGCGTTAGATAAGCGCTTGGCTTGGCAAGATTTACAATGGGCAATGCGTACCTATAACCACAAAGTACCAGGAGTTTAAAAAGTCATGGTAATGGAATTTTTAGATCGAGTGAAAGACTTAATTATTTATGATGCTGATCGGGAGTTTTATGCAAAAGTATTTCCAGGCTCTGTTTCACGGCAAGATTTAATGCGTCTGAGAAAAATGCGTAATGGCGACCTTCCTGCGGTTTTAGCGATTGAAAATGCTAATTATCAGTTCCCATGGAGCGAAGCTATTTTTGAGGATTGTTTAAGGGTCAATTACAGCTGCTGGGTCTGTGAAGAGTCCGGCGACATACTGGGCTTCAGCATCGTAGCGATAGCGGTTGGCGAAGCGCATATTTTGAATATTAACGTCCACCCTGCCGAACAAAAGCAGGGCATTGGTCGAAAAATGCTGACCAACCTCATTGAGGTTGCACGCAGTAAAAATGCAGAAACCATCTTTTTAGAAGTCAGACCCTCCAATGTTGGCGCAATTGCCTTGTATGATTCGATGGGCTTTAATGAAATAGGCATTCGCAAGGGCTATTACCAAGCCGAAAATGGCCGAGAAGATGCGATAATGCTGGCGCTGGAGCTAGTCTAACGGTATTTTTTAGATAGATCTGTCAGGAAAGTAGCCGCTACTTCCTGACAGCTATGACGACAGTGTTATTTTAAAGCATCATTTACATAAGGCTGAATGGCTTGATAAATAAGCTGCTGCATTTTGGGGTTGCCCACAATGAGATTGCCGGATTCTAAATAATTATCGTTAAACGAAAAATCAGTCGCGACACCGCCCGCTTCTTGTACCAGTAAAATACCGGCCGCCATGTCCCATTCCTGCAAGCCTATTTCCCAAAAACCATCTAATCGACCTGCCGCTACATAAGCTAAATCCAGTGCCGCTGCACCAGCACGACGAATACCCGCAGAATCGGCACAAATGACCCGAAACATTTTCAAATACGCATCCAAATGCTGTTGTTTTTTAAACGGAAAGCCCGTACCAATCAGTGCCCCTTTTAAGCTATTCTGTGGCGTTACTCGCAGTCTGCGATTATTGAGCATCGCGCCGCCGCCTTTACTGGCCGTAAACAATTCGTCGCGCAATGGATCATAAATAACCGCAACCTCAAGTTTGCCTTTTATTTTAAGCGCAATGGATACCGCGTATTGGGGAAAGCCATGTAGAAAATTGGTTGTACCATCCAAAGGATCAATAACCCAAATGAAGTCATTGCCCGTATGAGTACCACTTTCTTCTGCTAAAAAACCGTGTTCAGGAAAAGCGGCTCTAATGATTTTAATAATGTCATGTTCTGCTGCGCGATCAACTTCGGTGGCAAAATCGTTTTTACTTTTTTGATCAATATGAAGTCGGTCAATACTGTCGGCTGAACGCAAAATGATGTCGCCGGCACTGCGAGCAGCACGGACGGCAATGGTAAGCATAGGATGCATAGATTCTTTTTGTAGGTAAGAGCAATGATAAAAGCGAATAGAATAACAAATATTTTGTTATAGTTGCTTTTTTTTACCATTGTAGACGTGTCTTGTTATCAAATATCCGAATTGTATTGGTTGAAACGTCCCATCCGGGGAATATTGGCGGTGTGGCGCGTGCGATGAAAAACATGGGGCTGAGTCAATTGTACCTGGTCAGCCCTAAAATTTTTCCGAGTAGCGACGCCACCGCTAGAGCCGCTGGTGCTGATGACCTGCTAGCAAAGGCGGTGGTGTGCGAGAGCTTGGCAGAAGCCATACAGGATTGTAGCGTCGTGTTTGGTGCCAGTGCGCGTTCAAGAACCATCAGTTGGCCGGAAATAACGCCTAGAGCCTGTGTGCAAATAGTGCAATCACTCCGTCCCAACACATCGGTGGCGATTGTATTTGGCCGTGAAAATTCCGGTTTGAAAAATCATGAATTAGATGTCTGTCAGTATTTATTACGCATTCCTTGTAACGCCGCATTCAGCTCCTTAAATTTAGCAGCGGCAGTACAGGTCGTCGGTTATGAGTTCTTTTTAGCTTTTGGCGAGCAAGCAACACCCTCCATAGGCGATGCAGGTGTCAATCCTTTAGCAACCGCTGAACAAATGGAGTCTTTTTATGCCCATTTGCGTGAAACGATTGCTGATATAGGTTTTTTACACCCTGATAAATCAAAATCGATTATGCGGCGTTTGCGACGAATTTTTAATCGAATTCATTTGGATACCAAAGAATTGGATATTTTACGGGGTATTTTACGGTTCTCCCAAAATCATAATAAGTGAAGAGGCTATGTTTACACGATTGAAAGAAGATATTACCTGTGTATTTGAACGCGATCCAGCCGCGCAAACAGTATTTGAGGTAATCACTACTTATCCAGGGTTTCATGCGGTACTTATTTATCGCCTCAGCCATTATTGTTGGGTGATGGGCTTTAGATGGGCAGGGCGATTTATTGCACACATCGGACGCTGGTTAACAGGCATTGAAATTCACCCCGGCGCAGAAATTGGCCGACGGTTTTTTATTGATCATGGCATGGGCGTCGTCATTGGTGAAACGGCGATTATTGGCGACAATTGTACGCTCTATCATGGCGTAACCTTAGGCGGAACCAGTTGGAATAAAGGCAAGCGCCACCCAACATTGCATGATGGTGTCGTTGTTGGAGCTGGAGCAAAAATATTAGGCCCTATTGAAATCGGCGCAAACTCAAGAATTGGTTCAAATTCTGTGGTTTTAAAATCAGTTGCGGCTAATGCAACGGTGGTGGGAATTCCCGGCAGGGTGGTTAGTGCTAAACCTGAGGCTAATTTTGGCAGAGATGAAATCGCTTATAAAATGGGTTTTGATCCCTATGGTGCGACGGCAGACATGCCTGATCCTGTTGCGCACGCCATTAACCGAATGTTGGATCATATCCATTTACTGGATCAGCATGTTGAATGCATGCGGCAAGTTTTGCAGCAGGCGGGTTTAGCATGCCCAGAGAAGTCAGTGCCGGAATTGGATGTCAGTGAACTGGATACCCCTAACGAGTCTAAACAGTGATAAATGATCGCATTAATTTATAGTTGACTGATTTACTAGGTTAAGTATATAGTTGCATTTATTCAATTGATAAGGTAAGGATTTCTGTGCGTTTAACAACTAAAGGCCGCTACGCTGTGACCGCTATGCTAGATTTGGCTTTTCATAGTCAGCATGCTCCCGTTACCTTAACGGATATTGCCACTCGGCAGACTATTTCGCTGTCTTATCTGGAGCAATTATTTTCCCGCTTGCGCCGTGCCGATATGGTTATTGGTGTCAGAGGGCCAGGGGGTGGGTATCAATTAAGCAAACCTGTTGCCGACATAAATATTGCCGATATTATTAGAGCGGTAGATGAGCAAATTGACTCAACAAAATGCGGCGGTGAAGCCAATTGCCAAAATCACAAAGCCTGCCTAACCCATGATTTATGGACGGGGCTAAGTGATCAAATTCACGAGTATTTATCGGGCATTAGTTTGGGTGACTTACTTGCGCGAAAACCGATTCAGGATGTTGCTAGTCGGCAGGATCATGATGTGCAACAGATGATTGAATTTCGTCGGGATGTCATTGTTAGAATGTAATGCTGTATTTTGATCATAATGCCACCACTCCGTTGGATGAGCGCGTTTTGCAGGCAATGTTGCCGTTTTTACAGCAGTTATACGGCAACGCATCGGCATTGTATCGCTTAGGAAGAGCGAGTCGAAGCGCATTAGAAACCGCCAGAGCCCAAGTTGCGCAGTTAGTAGGCGCACAACCTGAACAAGTCATTTTTACCAGCGGCGGTACAGAAGCCAATAATCTGGCTTTACATCAAATAAACCTTGGCTCGCGACTGGTTGTTGCGGCAACTGAACACCCCTCTATTATGGCGCCCGCTTTACATTGGCAGGCACAAGGTCAGGCGTTGACAGTGCTTGATGTCGATTCCGCAGGACGGGTTAATCCGGGTCTTATCGAACAACTCCCCTGGAAAAAAAACGATTTATTATCCTTACACAGGGCGCATAACGAAACAGGTGTACTGCAAAATGTTAGCCTTTATGCGGAACGTTTACGCGAAAAGGGTGTCATCATTCACAGTGACGCCGTGCAAGCCCTTGGTAAAATTCCGGTTGATTTTGAGCAATCCCGCGTGCATCTGCTGTCCTTATCCAGTCATAAAATTTATGGCCCAAAAGGCTGTGGGGCGTTAATTATTGAGCGTGGCTTTTCTATTCGCCCCTTGATACGGGGTGGCGATCAGGAGCAAGGCTGGCGTTCCGGTACAGAAAATATCGCGGCATTGGTTGGCTTCGGTAAAGCGGCAGAACTGGCTTTAACCGAATTAATGCCGCGACAACAGCATGTACTTGCCTTGCATAAACAACTGGAACAAGGGCTAAAAAACATTCCCGGTGTCGTTATTTTTTCCGAGCAGGCGGATCGTTTACCGAATACCGTGCAATGGGGGTTGCAAGGCATGGATGGCGAAATGCTATTGATGCAATTAGACCGAAAAGGCATCGCTGTATCCAGCGGATCGGCCTGTGCCAGTGGTGGTGGCAAACCAAGCGCCAGTTTGCTGGCAATGGGCGTTTCGGATACTTTAGCGAAAAGCGCTTTGCGTATTAGTTTGGGGCAACAGAATACGGCTGAAGATATTGCTATACTTGTTGGCGCTATAAAATTGTTAGTGCCCCATTAACCAACACAAGAGAGATGTATGACAATTTCAATTACGGAAACGGCTGCAAAGCAAATTAAAAAGCAATTAGAAAAACGCGGACAAGGGCTTGGATTAAAGCTTGGCGTGAAAAAGTCAGGTTGTTCAGGTTTTGCCTATACCCTTGACTATGCGGATACGCTCAATGATCACGATGAAGTATTTGAACAGCAAGGCGTTAAAGTCATTGTCAATACGGCTGATCTTGAGTTTTTAAACGGCATTGAATTGGATTATCGACGCGAAGGCATTAACGAAGCCTTTAAATTTAATAATCCTAATGTCGTTGGTACATGTGGCTGTGGTGAAAGTTTTTCTGTGTCATAATTAATGCGCAATGATTCAGACAGTTGCATGACAACCCTCTAATGATAATAATAAAAGCGGAGCATAATAATGAAACTACCCAGACTATTGAAGACAACTTTCGTTGTAGTAACGATGTTGTTGAGTGGCAGTGTTTTTGCTTATAGCACGGATGCTGAACGTAAAGAAGAGTGTAAGCCACCTAAGATGTTAGAGTTTACCTTGCCGGAATACAGCCAGCCCGAGCGACTTGAAGTAAAACCAGAGTCTGAGTTTTCTTTTAAACTGTCAGGTGGAACGGCGGCGGAAGATATTCAAGTCTATGCTAAACAAAAACTACTACCCGTTGTGATTACAAAAAATACCAGTTTCATGTGGATTAAGGGTAAATTACCGGCCGAATTAACCGGTAAATTTGTACGCTTAGATGTTATTGTTAAAACTGAACTCGGCTGTAGAAGTCGAGATGGTTGGCTGGTTAAAGTCGCAGATCAATAAACGTTACATTGCAATTGGGCTGATGCTGTTCCAGCCCAATAGTTTAATCGAGTAACGAAGAAATAGCACATCGGGCAGGGATCACAACTGCTGAAAAGAATACCATCGCGTAATTGAAAATCCTACACATATTAGCGCAAGTCGCTTAGTTGAGGCATGCTGCAAATAGAGGTTGTGCTACTGCATTTATAAGCCAAGCGGGTTATTAGGATCAACACCATCCATAAAAGGTAAACGCCTATCCTGATTGGTTATTTGGTACACTTTACCCAACCAATTATTAAAGACCGCCTTAGCCGTATCACGCCAGGTATTATCTAAATGCTCTAGTAATAGCTGTTCTGGAAATGCTTGTAACGCCGATGCGTGTTGCTTTGCTATTTGAACGTGTTGCGCGTAGTCATTTAACACCGCTTGTGCCTGCGCATTAAAATAGTGCTCGGGGAAGGGCGGATAGTCCTCTCTTTCACCGCGATAATAACGCAACACCTCACGCTTATACTCTTTTAATAAGCTAATATCATCATACTCTGGGTGCCCTTGAAAGAAAACGATCCGAAAACCATCGGGGCTCACCGCCAAATGTGTTCCCGCCTCATCACTTCGCGCCAAAACAATCAAACCCTTCTGCTCCATATCGACTTGGAATATTTCATTAAAGCGTGAGTGCGGCACTTCAAAGCGCGTATTCATTTCAGCGACCAATGGATGCGTTCGATCTGTCACAGTATGGCTAAACACCCCCCAGCGCTTTGCGGGTAACCGTGTGCGGCGAATACCATAGCGCCATTCGATAAGCGCATGAGTAGCCAAGCAAGAACATAAAACAGACGTGACGTTTTCTTGCGCCCATTCAAAGACTTCGGTTAGTGGCAGCCAAAAATTTTCTTCAGACAGTTGATCATGAGTGACATTTGCGCCACTGATAATGAGTGCATCCAAGCCATCCGCCTTGATTTTTTCAAACGACTCATAATAGGTATCAATATGCGCTTGTGCCCCAGAACCTCTGGGTAAGCCACTAATCGTAAACGGATGCACATGAAATTGACTAATCTGATTGCAAGCGCCCACCAAGCGGAAAAATTGCCGCTCTGTTGCTTCTAACGCAGCATCAGGCATCATATTCAGCAATCCAATGTGTAATTCACGCATGGTTTGTTGCTCGGCACGCTGCGGACTTAATATATCTTCACCCTCCTCTTTAAGTCGCTGAAAAGTAGGGAGATTGGTGTGTGCAACTAAAGGCATGTTGCTATCTCACGCTTGCTGCTGTTGAGCAATAGCGTCGCTAATGAGCTGCATAAAATCTTCCTCATTTTGAACGCTTGCTACCGCATTAGCATCAATGGTGTAACCATATTGATCCGCTATCGCCTGATAGCGCGGCACGCGCGCCTTGAATAACTCAGGAAAAACCCACGCCACAAAATCATCGGGTACAATTAAATCGGCATCTGTGCAGCCAGTGAGCGCCAAATAGTCATTAAGCTTTTCATCCAAAAAGGCTTCACGGTAATAAAGCGGCTTAGGCCCAGTTTTAGCGCGATGAATAATGGTTTGTTCCAGTGCATCAGGTATTTTTATGTACACAATTAAGGTATGTTGCGCCAACACATCTAATACATGCGTATTATCCAGCTCACAAACACTGCCACCCGCATCATTTAGAAAATGCGTGTAATTATAAATATCTTCCGCTTTACGGATAAATTCGGGGACATCCAGCATGGCCGACACTTCGGCGTGATAATGCAATGCCTGGCGACGCTTAAACTCCTGCATCGTTAAACCGCCTTTTGCCGGATCGCCAATTTTACCCAGAAAGCTGGATATAGGCGACAGGTTCTCGACCGTAATGTTGTTACAAATGTAGATAGAATCAGACAACAATAATTCACGTAAAAACGGCACATCCATCGCCTGACGTTTAATATTATCTAAAATAGGTTCGGTCAGATACTTGGTGCCAATACGGTAATCACCCGAATAATGGAACCATTTGTGCTTGGGCAATTTATTAGCCAGCGTGGTTTTACCCGCACCCGACATAGCCAGCAATGTAATACTTTTAGATTTCCAGTCCAGAAACTCTTGCGCGCTCATTCTCATAAAAGGGTATTCCTAATCATCCAACCAATCGCCCGAATTAATGTCGGAATACTCACGACGGTGACTATCGTTATCAGAGTAACCTAAGTCATCCTCTTCTACTTCACCAAAAGGCGCGCTCCAATCTTCAGGCGCTTCAATGAAATCAATTGTAGAGCCATACCAGCTATCTTTATCATAAGACCCCAAGTCACCATCCAAGTACTGCACCTCAATGGTATCGCCCTTATCTTCAATAGTGATGACCTTAAAGACCAAATTATTTTCAATATCTTTATACCAATTGTCGATAATTGGATCGGTAATAGTAGACATAGTGCAACTCCTAACGGTGTAAAAAGGCTAAAGGTGTTTTTAAAAGCAATGCGTATTAATACACTAAAACGAACATTATAGACAATGATCAGCCAAAATTAAAAATGCATGCGTTCCACGCTACATAATTATTGTAACGAGAAGGGGATATACCCTGATAAAATGCGTTTTTTCCGCAGTGATTGAGCGTGCGTATAAAAAACCAGCGCAGCTGTAGCGGCGAATTCATTCGTCCGGGGGCACGCACAACTCTACTCACTCGGCCTAATGACTAACTATCAAACATCATTACTTTATGACCAGCGTTTTATCTCAAAAAGAGCACATTGTTTGGCATCAGCCTACCATCACCCGTGAACACAGAGAGCGACAAAATAAGCATAAATCAGTGATTATATGGTTCACTGGCTTATCGGGGTCTGGTAAATCAACCTTGGCGCATGCCGTGGAAGCCTACTTACACCAACAAGGCCATAAAACCTTTGTATTAGATGGCGATAATATTCGTCATGGTCTATGTGCTGATCTGGGCTTTAGCGACCAGGATCGACAAGAAAATATTCGACGCATTGGCGAAACCGCTAAGTTGATGTTGGATGCGGGTATAATAACCTTATCAGCGTTTATTTCACCTTTTGCAAAAGATCGCGCCATCGTCAGGCGCTTGATGCCAGCGGGTGATTTTATTGAAATTTATTGCTATTGCCCTTTAGCTGTCTGCGAGACACGCGACGTAAAAGGCTTGTATAAAAAAGCGCGGCAGGGTGAAATCAAACAATTTACCGGTATTTCTTCGCCTTATGAAGCACCAGAACAGCCGGAGTTGACCCTAGATACCAGCCGTTTGAGCGTAGAGGAAAGTATTGCTTGTATTGTCGAGTTGTTAAATGCGCGGACCGTGTTGCGTACAGCCGACATTACGGAGTGAGTGGTTCTTCACTATCGATGCTAGGACAACTCACCGCGCTGGTTATATACAGCGTCCATAGCAATACAACGCCCTCTTGAAGGAGTATCGTTATGCCATCTATTACCTCGCCAG
The DNA here is from genome assembly GCA_026398935.1 of Methylococcales bacterium. Taxonomy (GTDB): domain Bacteria; phylum Pseudomonadota; class Gammaproteobacteria; order Methylococcales; family Methylomonadaceae; genus SXIZ01. The sequence continues at coordinate 14,461 of JAPLRW010000025.1, read as the reverse complement.
CGCCTACCTTGGATGATATTTTGCGTTTATTTCAAGAAACGGATCGTATGATCAAAGAAAGCCAAAAAGAAACTGATCGAAAATTTCAGGAAACCGCACTCGCCATCAAAGCGGTTAATACCAGTATCGGTAAATTAGGCAACCGTTTGGGTGAGTTTGTTGAAGACGCCGTACGTCCTTCTGCGGTACGGTTATTTCGCGAATGTGGTATTGATGTGCATGAAGTACAGCAAAACATTGTTGCTAAACGCAATGGCGAAAGTTTAGAATTAGATCTATTAGTCGTCAATGATAAAGATGCGGTTGCTATAGAATGCAAAAGCCACCTAAGTATTGATGATATCAATGAACACTTGCTGCGTCTGGAAAAAATGAAACGGCTATTGCCGCGTTATAAAGACAATCGTGTTTTGGGTGCCGTTGCGGGTATGGGTATCCCTGAAAATGTCGCCCTGTATGCGATGCGTAAAGGCTTGTATGTTATTGGACAAAATGGTGATCATTTAGAATTACGTAATGAGTCAGTATTCGTGCCAAAAGCGTGGTAATTAAGCGTTGCGCATATGAAGAAGCTAAGTAAATCATTGTTAAAATAAGTCATTACAGTGTCCGACATTGCTATAAAAGTAGAAAACCTATCCAAATGCCATAGCAGATAAAAAAACATGACTACGCACGACAATGGCTATAAAAACCTCTTTTCCCATCCGCAAATGATCGAAGACCTGCTGCGTGGCTTTGTGCATGAGGACTGGGTCACTGAACTGGATTTTAGCAGCCTAGAAAAAGTCAGCGGCAGTTATGTCAGTGATGATTTACGTGATCGCGAAGACGACATTATTTGGAAAGTACGCTGGGGTCAAAGCTGGCTCTATATCTACCTGTTACTTGAATTTCAATCTCGCCCAGATCCTTTCATGGCTATTCGCATTTTGACCTACGTTGGCTTACTGTATCAAGAGCTTATCAAAACAAAATGCCTCAGTATTAACGGAAAATTACCCCCCGTATTCCCACTTGTCCTTTATAATGGTTTACCACGCTGGAAAGCAGCTACCGACGTTGTTGAATTGATTGAACCCATTCCCGGAGGGCTAACCGCCTACCGCCCAAACATACGGTATCTACTGCTTGATGAAGGGGCGCTGGCGGAAAGTGATTTCCCAGCAATGAAAAATCTTGCGGCAGCGCTTTTTCGCCTAGAAAGAAGTCAAGATCCAGCAGACATGCAAGAAGTCATTGGCGCACTAAAGCATTGGTTGGATGCGCCTGAACAAACAGAACTAAGACGCGCATTTACTGTCTGGATAAAGCGCGTATTGTTGCCTAGGCGCTTGCCCGGCATTCACTTACCCGAAATTAGCGACTTACACGAGGCAGAAACTATGTTAGCAGAACGCGTAATAGAATGGACAAAGGATTGGAAGCAGCAAGGCCTTCAAGAAGGTAGACAAGAAGGTAGACAAGAAGGTAGACAAGAAGGCATTCAAGAAGGCATTCATCGCGGTGAAGCCGCCATTTTGGAGCGCTTATTGGTGCGACGCTTTGGCACGTTGACCGAAGAAATAAAACAAAAGCTTGAGAACGCCAGCACGGATCAATTAGAAGATTGGGCGCTCAACGTACTAGAAGCAAATAATCTTCAGGATGTATTTAATTAAAATTGACGCGTTGTCGCTCCTACACCAGAGTGTTACTACCTGCCAGGTTTCACTAAGTTAGGTTGATTAAAATGAAACCTAACAACAGGGCTACGATAAGCCTCGGAATGTTGCACCTGAAATCATAAAGGCTTCCTTACGTCAACCTACCGCTCGACAAAATCAAAACACCGAACTTAAATAATGCGCCTCGACTCAGAACAAATAGCCACAATTATACAAACCGTATCACGATTACTTGGTTTACAAGTCGTTGTGTATTTGTTTGGTTCACGCTTAAATATGCAAGTAAAGGGCGGAGACATAGACTTACTCATTGATGCGCCAAGCCCAATTACACTCCTGCAGCGTGCGCAAATTAAAATGGAACTAGAATCGCAGCTTGGTTTACCCGTTGATATAGTGACCAAAACCTTCGGCGAGACCAAAACGGCATTTCAGACAATTGCCCAATCGCGTGCGCAACGCCTGGAAATAAACTAATGCTAAACACCTTGCTTGAGGCTGAAAAACACCACTTAGCAGACTTGCTAGAAGCTATACAGCGTTGTGTTTATTTCCTTAACGCTTCCAGTCAAAAATTGACTTGGCCGCTAACCGCTGAACAGCTAAAAACCCAACATAAAAATATAGCCTTATTTGAATCCCTCGCGGCAATTAACGAACGCTTTGCCAAATTGCAAGACACTCTAGCGGCCGCGATGCGACATGCAAGCTTGCTAGCGGGTGAAGCGCATGATAGCTTTCTTAAAGTATTAAGTTTTTATGAAAAGATAGGTGTACTTGGATCGGTTGCTACTTGGCAACTGTGCCGGACGGCACGTAAGCTTGCGGCACATGATTATGAAATTGAATATACTGCAATAGCGGAGCATTTCAATACATTACACGGATTAACACCAGAACTCTATTGTACAGCAACGCTTTTTATTAATTATTGCAATATGGCACTCAAGATTGAACCCGCGCAGGGAGACTTTGCACAGGATTTTAGAATAATCGTAACAAATACGGATGACAAGAGTTTGACATAATGAGTATTAATGATACCGCCATCAAAGTAGAAAATCTCTCCAAATGCTATCAAATCTACGACAAACCGCATCAGCGGCTGTTGCAAGGTTTTCTTTCTTTACGCTAAAAGACGTTTCATTTGAAATTAAAAATGAAATCTAAATACTGGAGAACAACATGGAAGCAATAAGAGAAATTCGGATGTTAAAAGACAACATATTAACACTAGAACTTCCAGAATCCTTTAGCGGAACTCAGGTAGAAATTGTTGTGTTGTGCATTAGGCCTAATGATGCCATTGATATTAAAGCAAAGCCTAGTACCAAAAAACGACGAACCCCGTCACCCTTACTAACGGGGACACGCATTATAGGCAATATTATGTCCTCTGCTGTAGCAGACACAGAGTGGGAGGCATTATCGTGATTTTGCTTGATACGCATATTTGGGTACGCTGGCTAACTAAAAATGCAGACCCTCTACCGACAAAACTGGTTAGTCTAATTGAAAATACTGACGAAGTCTGTGTATCTGCCGTGTCATGTTGGGAAATAGCTTATTTGCATAAACGCAATCGTATCGAACTGTCTGTACCCCTTAACGAATGGCTCAAAGCCTCTCTCGAAGGCTCTGACGTTACATGTATGCCATTAACGCGTGAAATAGCGCTAAAGGCGGCTATGCTCCCTGAAATTCATCGAGATCCGATTGATCGATTTATTATTGCGGCAGCCATTGTTGAAAATATGCCCTTAATTTCTTTGGATGAACGTTTTCCAGAATATACCGAATTGCAGCCTTTTTTGATTTTATGACATTATTCAGAGCAATATGTCTTTATATTTTTTAATGATACTTTTCCAAAATAAAAAATAATGGGTATTAACAACATCGCCATTAAGGTCGAAAATCTATCCAAATGCTATCAAATCTACGACAAACCGCATCGACAGTTATTGCTTTTCTGTTTCTATACTCATAGGGCGAACTCGGAATGAGCAAAAAAACAATCACGGTAGAGAGTCTTCCCATTGGCATCATTAACCAAGACGGTGAAGATTATATTTCGCCAAACGACATAGTGCGCGAGAGCGAAAATGGCACAGCCATTATCGAAAACTGGTTACGCAACAAAAATACCTTAGAGTTTCTAGCAGTCTGGGAAGAAATATACAACCCAAACTTTAATTCCATCGAATTCGAGGGAATTAAAAATGAGGCCGGCTTGAATCGTTTTACCATGTCAGCTAAGCAATGGACTGCCAAGACCAATGCCATTGGGCTGATAGCAAAACAGGGGCGCTATGGCGGCACTTATGCACATAAAGACATCGCATTTGAATTTACAAGCCGGATAAGCCCCAAATTTAAACGCTTCCTCATTAAAGAATTTCAACGCCTTAAAGATGAAGTTGTTCCAACCGCTCCTTGGAATGGAATCTCAGCCGAAGTCTAAGCAAAATCAACTATCACAACCATACCGATGTATTGCCCAAGCATTGATTCCAAGCAACATTACACCAGCGCAAACACGACTGATCTATGCAACCGAGGCCGATATCCTAAACATGGCACTGTTTGGCTTTACTGCAAAACAATGGCGGGAACAAAACGCCGAAAAAGAAGGTAACATTAGAGATCATGCGGCTGTAGAGCAGCTGATCGTGCTTTCAAACTTGGAAAGCATCAATGCCGAATTTATTCGACAAGGCTTATCTCAATCGGATCGCTTAGTGGCACTTAATGCCACTGCCATTAACCAAATGCGTTCTTTGTTAGCCAGCTTTGCCATCAAACTATTAAAATAGGCACTAAATGACCGACATCGCCATCAAAGTAGAAAATTTATCCAAATGCTACCAAATCTACGACAAACCGCATCAGCGGTTGTTGCAAGGTTTTCTGGGCAGTAAAAAACAATATTACAAAGAATTCTGGGCGCTAAAAGACGTTTCATTTGAGGTAAAAAAGGCGAAACAGTGGGTATTATCGGGCGTAATGGCTCTGGTAAATCTACACTGTTACAGATTATTTGTGGTACGCTTACACCCCGTAGTAGTGCGATAGCGACCTATGGACGCATAGCCGCTTTGAAGTTTCCTGATTAGCAAGATGCTTCAGCCAATTGACGGTCAGCTCCTTCTCCCCTAGGGAGAAGGTTGGGATGAGGGGATTTAAAAAGTTGATAGATAAATACATTCCCGCTTTTTGGATGGTATTTTTACAAAAATATATTTTCTATTTAATGGGTTACACTGTTTTTACAAAGCCAAAACCAAGAAATGAAAATTTAACAAAAAAGCCCGTATTTCGACAGCCTAGCTCTATCCCCCTTTTTCTCAACAAAAGAAAATACATTATGCAAGCATTTGAATTTGAAAGTGATGCCGAAAAAAACCTTATTGAAATTCCACCACAATATAGCCAATTATACTCAAAGCATTTGAGAGTTATTTTATTGATTGGTGAAAAAATAAAGACGACAAATCAGAAATATAATTTTTCTGATATAGCGGGTAAGTTAGAGTGGCAAGGTGATGCGGTTCAAGAACAAAGAAAAATTCGTGATGAATGGTAACTATTATTTTTTAGATACCAATGCGATTATTCAATTACTAAAAGGCAACCAAAACCTTATTGAAATCTTAGCGGACGCAGAGTTTATCGCCTGCTCGGTTATTTCTAAATTTGAATATTTAGCCTTTCCAAATATATCAAAAAATGATATTGAATTATTTAATTTTTTTGTCGAGAAGATTGAAATAATAGGGCTATCATCGAATAACAATGAACTACACCAGCAGATTCTTAATGTTCGCAAAGATAAAAAACTGAAATTACCAGATGCCATTATTGCTGGCTCTAGTGTTTACAAAAACTGTACACTCATAACGGCAGATAAAAAAATGCTGGAAATAGATAACGTGCCTGTATTGTCTTATCAAATAATATAAAGCACTACGTGAATAAATTTATAACAGGTCATTATTTTGTCTAACATCGCCATCAAAGTAGAAAATCTCTCCAAATGCTATCAAATCTACGACAAACCGCATCAGCGGCTGTTGCAAGGTTTTCTGGGCAGTAAAAAACAATATTACAAAGAATTTTGGGCGCTGAAAGACGTTTCATTTGAAATTAAAAAAGGCGAAACAGTGGGCATTATCGGGCGTAATGGCTCTGGTAAATCTACACTGTTACAGATTATTTGTGGCACATTAACACCGACTGGCGGCACGGTCGAAACCTATGGCCGAATTGCCGCGTTGCTGGAATTAGGTGCAGGCTTTAATCCAGAATTCACTGGGCATGAAAACGTGTATATGAATGCGGCAGTGCTTGGATTGACGCAAGATGAGATTGATGCGCGTTATAACGATATAATTGCATTTGCTGACATTGGTGATTTTATTGAGCAATCTGTTAAAACCTATTCGAGCGGAATGTTAGTAAGATTGGCATTTGCTGTCATTGCGCATGTGGATGCAGATATTCTGGTTGTGGATGAGGCACTGGCGGTTGGTGATGCATTTTTTACGCAAAAGTGTATGCGGTTTTTGCGCGCATTTATGGAAACAGGAACGGTACTCTTTGTTAGCCATGATACTGGCTCTGTAAAAAATCTCTGTAATCACGCCATCTGGCTAGAAAAAGGGAATGTTTTACAAGAAGGCAGCCCAAAAGAAGTATGCGAACTGTACTTGCAAGCATTTTACGAGGCGCAACAAGGTAATAGTAGCACTACAAAACTTAAAGAAATCAAAAATCAAGACATTACTCGCCCCCTAAAGGATCAGCGTCTGGAGTTTATTAACGCCAGTAATTTACGCAACGATCTGAAAATTTTTGAATTCAACCCAGAATCAGCATCATTTGGAAAAGGTGACGCACAAATTACTAGCGTTAAGTTTCTCGATAAAGAAGGTTCGCCTCTTGCTTGGGTGGTTGGTGGGGAGCTCGTAACTATATGTGTCTATGCAGTGGCACATAAACTAATTGATGCCCCAATTATTGGTTTCAGTATTAAAGACCGTTTAGGCCAAGTTTTATTTGGAGATAACACTTACGTTAGTTACAGAGATGAGTCATTAACTTGCGAAGCAGGAGGTAACATACATGCAGAATTTACATTTTTAATGCCTATATTACCTGCTGGTGACTACAGCGTTACAGTGGCTTTTGCTAATGGGACGCAGGCGCAACATGTACAGCATCATTGGATATACGATGCTGTGCTATTTAGATCAGAGTCCAGTAGTATTTCAACAGGGCTCATTGGAATACCCATGCAACACATAAAACTTGATGTAACAAGGAATCTATAATGCGCAAATTAAAAAGCTATTCTAATCAATTTTTACACCTCAAAGCTCTTGCAGCCAACCTAATATAGTATGGGAACAATTCCTCCGGTAAACGAAGCGATGCTTATTCAGCCTAGAAGACTTATTTTTCCAAATTCATGGGTTGGACACATACCTTTCTCAGCTTGGCTGATTTCAGTACTTCAACCTACAACTCTTGTTGAGCTAGGAACTCATTCTGGTAACTCATATTCGGCTTTTTGTCAATCTGTTTTAGAGAATGGATTGAATACAAAGTGCTATGCGGTTGATACATGGCAAGGTGATGAACATGCGGGTGAATATAGTGAAAATATTTTTCGAGACTTGTCTGAATATAATGATAAGCAATATGGCACTTTTTCTCGTTTGCTTCGGACGACTTTTGATGATGCTGTTACTTACTTTACGGATGCTTCTATCGATTTTTTACACATCGATGGATTGCATACTTATGATGCAGTTAAGCATGACTTTGAAACTTGGTTACCGAAGGTTTCAACACGCGGCGTCATCTTATTCCATGATACAAACGTTCGTGAGCGTGGTTTTGGTGTCTGGAAATTGTGGGACGAATTAAAAGATTTGTATCCGAGTATCGAATTTCAACATTCACACGGTCTGGGAGTGCTCTTCATTGGTAAAGAGCTGCCTATTAATATTATTAACCTGCTTGATGAATGTGCGTCTCAGGAAGGAAAGAGCCTCGTTCGTCAGTTTTTCGCAAAACTTGGGCAAAGTATAGTGTTTGAATGGGAGGCGACTAGTCTTAACCAGTCAATGGTTGAGCGTGATGAGGGTATACAGTGGCTAAAACATCAAGTAGAAGAACGCGATATTGATATTAAATGGTTAAAAGAAAAGTCAGTTGAAAAAGACAGTGTTTTATCAGAATTACTATTACAGCTGAAAGAAAAAGACAAGCATCATCAAAAACAAATTTCTGATACTGATGAGGGAATACAGTGGCTGAAACACCAAGTCGAAGAACGCGATATTGATATTAAATGGTTAAAAGAAAAGTCAGTTGAAAAAGATAGTGTTTTATCAGAAGCATTGTTACAGTTAAAAGAAAAAGACACCTATTATAATCAACTAGTCGCTGACAAAGATGAAGAAAATCATAGATTAAATAATCAGATTCAAACGCATGATGCAGATATTATATGGTTACAAAATCAATTTTTAGCTTATAAAAGTAGAAGTATTGGTTTGCGCGCGATAAATTTTCTAGAATTAATATACACTAAAATATTTTACTCAGGATTAATACGGAATATTAGACTGAATGTAATTTACAGATTAGCAAAAATTTATCGACGATTAGAAGCAAAAACAAGTTCAAAATTTAATTCCAAATCACTTGATGTAATGGTTAGGGAGCGAAAAAATGTTCTGTTTAGTCATTCTCATGTTGCCTGGGTAACCCATAGAGGCTTTCAACACAATTGGCCTGTAATTGATGTCAGTGTTGTAACATTTAATAGCGCCAAGTGGATCGATGTTTTTATATCGAGTCTAGCCAATCAGAAATATCCCTTAGATAAAATAAATCTTATTTTTGTTGACCATGGCTCTAACGATAATACGGTCGAAAAATTAAATGAACTCACTCTTAACGCAGTCGAATAAAGGCTTTGGTTGTGGACATGATTTAGCGATTAAGCAAGGTAGCGCTGATTTTATTTTAGTCACCAATATAGATATTGAATTTGAAGCTGATTCGCTTGTTAATATAATGTGTTTAGCGCTACATGATGATGACAAGGTTGCTTCCTGGGAATTTCGCCAAAAGCCATATGAGCATCCAAAATATTACGATCCCATTACTTTTCATGTAACGTGGTCTTCGCACGCGTGCGTTTTAATGCGCCGATTAGCGTATGAACGTGTTGGCGGCTATGAGCCAAAAATATTTATGTATGGTGAAGACGTTGAATTGTCTTATCGCTTTAGATCTGCTGATTTTTTACTCAAATACGTTCCTTCAGCAGTGGTTTATCACTATACCTACGAAGAAGCACAGCAATTTAAACCCTTACAGTTTAGTGGCAGTATTCTATCAAATGCTTATATCCGATTTAGATATGGAAGCGCTAGGGATATTTTTGGTGCAATTGCATTGCAACTTGGCTTATTAATTAAAGGCGCTGGATTTGCAGGCAGTCGAGAATTAATTGTTGGTAATTTAAGAAAATCCTCTGATAAATGCTTCCCTTTTAGAGGGTTTGATTATGAAATGATCAGAGAAGGTGCTTTTTATGACTGTAAAAAGCCAGTTACAACTGCCGAAGAATCACCATTAGTTAGCATCATAACGCGTACCTATAAGGGCAGAGACACAATGCTAAAGGACTGTATTGTATCGGTACTTAATCAGACTTACCCAAATATCGAGCATATCATTGTGGAAGATGGCGGTGATACTATGACCCCTCTTATTAAGCACTTAAAAGGTAGCTACTCTAAAAAATACAATCTTATTTATAAGGCACTTCCTAAAAAAGGTCGTTCTTATGCGGGGAATAAAGCCTTAGCGCTAGCCAAAGGTAGAATGTTTATGTTTTTAGATGATGATGATTTTTTAATGGCGGATCATGTTGAGGTTTTAGTTGCTGAATTAATCAGTAATACTAAAATAAAGGCCGCTTATTCTTTAGCGTGGGATATTCATACAAAGTTAAATAATGATAACCAAGGTAATTTAGATACCTACCAAGAAATGTTACACACTACACTGCCTTATTTTTATCAAGAGTTTTCAAGAGAACGGTTATTAAAAGAAAATTATATTCCGATACAATCTATTTTGTTTATGCGCGAATTATTTGATAACTATGGTGGTTTTGACGAGTCAATGGATCAATTAGAAGATTGGAATTTATGGATCAAATACGCGCTAAACAGCGATTTTAAATTTGTTAAAAAAACAACATCTATTTTTAGAACACCTTATGACCTTAACGAAAGAGTTAGAAGACAGAAGTTACTGGATGTAAGTTACGCTATGGCAGTGAAAAAAAATGCGCGCTTATTAGGTAGGTTTCATGATAAACAATAACCTTAATGCGTTACGCATGATAGCTGCAAGCTTAGTCCTTTATGGACATTCGTTTGTATTTTTAGGATTACCTGCACCCTTGTTTTTATCTTGGGCACCATTAGGGTCACTAGGTGTTTTTATATTTTTTACAATTAGTGGTTACTTGATTACTCAAAGTTGGCAGAATGATCCACATCTAGGCCGTTTTTTTATTCGTCGTGCATTGCGAATAGTTCCAGGACTAATTGTCTGTATTTTATTATCTATTTTTGTATTGTGTCCTATCTTTACCACTTTAACACTTAATGATTATTTTAAAAGCGACTTTACTTGGGGTTACTTACATAATATTGCACTTTACATCACGTATTATTTGCCCGGCGTATTTGCAGAAAACAGAGTTCCAAATGCAGTTAATGGGTCTTTATGGAGTTTGCCCATTGAGTTTCTAATGTACATAATCGTTGCAATTATTGGTTTTTTACGGGGAAATAAATGGGTATTTCTTATGCTTACGATAACCTTTGTTTTTACTACTTACTTCTGGGCACAACGCACTGAGCAAATGCTTATTATGTATGCCTCTGATTTACGGCAAGCATTTATTTGTGGTACTTATTTTTGGGTAGGTGCTACATTTTATTTATTCAATATCAAAAGATTTTTCTCTTTATCAACGGCTCTACTGGCTTGTATTGGATTACTCTGCCTTGAGCGCTGGGTGCCAACGCTGTCAATTATGACATGGTTATTATTACCCATAACAGTATTAGCTTTTGGTTTAGATAAAAACCAGCTGCTTTCAAGGCTGACCAATAGTGGCGATTATTCTTATGGAATATATATTTATGCTTTTCCAATTCAGCAGGCAGTAGTTTATCTATATCCGAACTTGCCTTTTGAAATTTATCTGCCCATTTGTTTCACGCTCGCCTTTGTCTGCGCAATTCTGTCTTGGCATCTGATCGAACGCCCTGCCTTAGCACTTAAGCCGCGCCGCCCCTCGTCCAATAATGATTTAAGCTCGGATACAATGAGCAATGCTTCGGGTCACTAAAGAAAATCATTCACTACTCACCGTACTTCAATAATTTTTCATGGTATCTAAATGTATGTTAAAAAAAATTTTATCCAAGATATGCAACACAGTCGCTGATGCCGCGCCCACAAGCGCAGCTAGTAATACCAATGATATTTCATTATTGTTTCCCATTGGGCATTTCTACTCACCAATAGCCGATCCAGTTGATATTCGTACCCGTGAGGAAAAATTATGGGCACCCGTCAACGAGATGCCAGGTATTGAACTGAACATACAAGACCAATTAGCATTATTACTGAAGCTAAAACCCTACACCGCGGCTATTGACTATCCAATTGAACATCCAGGGGATTCGACTACTTATTTTTACAGTAATGATCAATACCCGGTACTTGATGCTGAATTTCTCTATGCAGTACTTTGTCACTTTCGCCCAAAGGCTGTGATTGAGGTTGGTAGTGGCTTTTCATCTTTAATTACCGCCGACGTAAATCGCCGACTACTAGATTCAAAACTTGATTTTAGTTGTATTGAGCCGTTTCCAAGGCAATTCCTGATTGATGGAGTAGAGGGTATCACCAGACTCGTTCAACAAAAAGTTGAGGATGTTGAGTTATCATTCTTTGATCGACTAGATTCTGGTGATATTCTGTTCATCGACTCATCTCATGTCTCTAAGGTGGGCAGCGATGTTAACTATCTATTCTTTGAGGTGCTGCCGCGTCTTAAGAAAGGCGTAATGGTGCATATCCATGATATTTTTCTACCTGACGAGTATCCTAAGGTATGGGTCATTGACCAAGGGCGAAATTGGAATGAGCAGTATTTGCTTCGTGCGTTTTTACAGTTTAATACCGATTGGAAGATCATGTGGGCAGGACATTTTATGGGTACTCGATACACCACTGCGGTTCAAAACACATTTACTTCTTGTTATATTCGGCTGGACTATTCCCTTTGAGACAAACAAACCAGAAAGAAATCCTTATGATTTTGTTGCTTCATGTTCAGCTATAATTATAGTGTTGTTTGTATTTTCAGTATTTCAATATTTAAAAGCTGGCTTATTAGCTGTATTAGTAATAGGTGTACTTGGGGTTTTTTTTTCAGTAAAACAGTTTATTTTGAAGCTTAACTGTAGATATACTTTACTCAAGCGACTTTTTTCTCTGACTGTGATTTTTTTCTTAGCATTTTTTGCGTCTTGGGGTGCTGATTATTGGGCTTGGGATGAGTTTTCACATTGGGGTACTCAGGTAGAATATCTATTACTTAATAATAATCTTCATACAGATTCAAAACTACTTCTTTTTCCAGAATATATTCCAGGTATGAGTTTGTGGCGCTATTTTGGACGAAGTTTATTACCCAGTATTGGTGTCAGCGGTTCGTATTTTATTAATGCAGTGTTGATTTTTTCATATATATATGCGGTTTCATATAATCGATCAATAATTAAATGGCTGCTAACAGCACTTGTTGTTTTTTTAGGATTATTGGTTTTTTTTCAAGCACTTGTTAATTCTTTAGTTGTAGACCCAATTCAATCATTGGTGTTATTGTGCGGACTAAAAATTGTAAGCGATGATAACCCAGATAACTTTATATATTTACTTCTAGTTGCTGTGATTTTGGTTTTAACAAAACATGTAGGATTGATATTTTCATTTTTTATCGCTTATTATTATGTCTTATTCCACTTTTTTTCATATAAAAAACCACTACTACTCGTAGTTAAAAAAGCAAGTGTTGTTTTTCTATTAGCACTGATTTTTTATATTATTTGGTTTTGTTATGTGGATTACTATGCAATGTCTAGGAGTGTCATTGATACTTCGAAATTATGGAATGGCGATGTTGTGTCTACTTTTAATCAATTGCTTATTAATTTTATTGGTGTTTTAAATAGTAAATTTCCTCATGCCAATTTCACTAAGTCGCCATTAAGTATTGATGGTGTTACTTTATGGTTCTTTACATTGGTTGTTTTTATCTTTGGATTTATTTTGGCATGTTTGCCCTGTAAAGATAGAAAAGCAAGCTTGATCAATTTTTTCATCTTACTTACGGTTGGTTTCGCTTATATATTATTTCTTACATTTGTTCGAGCATCTACGCCATGGGGTGGTGATCCTTATTCTTTTTCAAGGTATTGGTGTGTTTTATTGTTTTCGTGTTTTTTATTGCAAGTATTAGCGGCACTAAATAACTCAATTTTTAGGATTACTAGTATTGGATTGATTTTTTCATTTTTTTGTTTGATAGTGTCTCCACCATTGAGTAGCTTTATTTCATTTAACAAAAGACCTGAAATATTAATTAATAATGAATATAACGAAAAGGCACAGCTTTTAAAAAAGTATGCGAATGCTGACAGTACTGTTTGGTATATAAATAATGAAGATATTGCAATGGGTTATTTTATTTTTAAGTCGAAGGTGATGCCATTAAAAGTGTTAGATTATTCAAAAGGATGGGAGTTGTATTTGAACGGATTTTTATATAAACTAGATAATATTGAAAAAAGAGTTGTTTTATTCTCACAAAATATTTGTGAAGCAGATTATATTTTTGTGGATACTATGCCTCCAGAATTTTGGAGTCAGTACTCAGTATCATTTAATAAAATAAATGGTCGGGTGTATAAGGTTCAGCATAATAAAATATGTTATGCTGAACTCGTTGAGCAATAAAATAAATTTTTATGCATCCCATTTCGTATTTCATGATATTTTTAGGAAGTAGAAGATATTAATGTTAATTTATATTATTGCATTTACTTGTGTTGTAGGATTGGCTATTGGACAGATATTGTTCAAAATAGGTGCTGATTCATTAGCTAAAACAGGTAGTTTTTTTGCGCTCCAAACTTTTTTAAGAATAATTGCGGCTTTGAGCCTCTATGGTGTTATGTCAATTGCTTGGATATGGGTATTACAAAAAATTGAACTTGGAAAGATTTATCCATTAATGGCACTTGCATTTGTTCTGGTTCCACTTGGAAGCTATTTTATCTTTGGTGAACGTTTCCACTCACAGTATTTTATAGGTGTTTCTTTAATTATTGTAGGCATTATTATTACCGTTAAAGCATGATAATACGAATTATTAATGCCTTCAATCACAACTAATAGGGATTAACGAGAATGTTCGATATGAATAACATTTGGGTTGTCATTGCTGCCTATAACGAAGAGAAAATAATTGCAGATACTGTTGCTAATGTGTTTACTCACATCACTAATGTAATCGTGGTTGATGATTGCTCAATAGACGCAACAACTCAAAAAGCAGTTGATGCTGGTGCATATGTTTTGCGGCATCCAATCAATCTTGGTCAAGGAGCAGCACTTCAAAC
>JAPLRW010000298.1 GCA_026398935.1 Methylococcales bacterium | reverse complement strand
AAAATCTTCCGTTTGTTCTCGCTCATTGTTAACCCTTTTCCATGACAGGGTATAGCTTAAACTATTGTCCTGATTTCGGGGTCCACTATAGTATTCGGTTTTGCTTTCATGCTTGAATCTCCTTAAAAAAAGCTTCTATTTCATTAATAGCCGCTTGGTCTTTTCCTAGTTCTTGAACAATCGCTCCTTCACCGATTGCACGTCGAAACGCCACACGTTCACACACCTTAGTCGGTAATACCGTTAGTTTTTGCTCGTTTAAGAATTCCAACATTTCTGCGGCGTCTTTAGTACGCGAATCAACGCGCGTTAATAAAACTCGGACCTCCAAATCGGGATTGTAATCACGCGCCAATTCCACAACGGTCATTAAATCAGTCATCGCCGCAGCATCAAGATGACTGGCATCAATTGGGATAATGGCTTTTTTAGCTAACAACAAAGCTGAACGGAGCGCGATCGAATCACGCCCACCCGCATCAACGACGACATACTCAAAACCCTCTGCCAATTGTTTACCTTCAACCAATATTGCTTTTCCAGTGAGACAGGTTGTTGTTGGGCTGGGCGTAAATTGGGGTGACTCACGCCGCCATGCCGCCCAACTCGCAGCGCTCGCTTGCGGATCACCATCAATCATTAAGGTTTTACCTTGCCTAGCCAGCATGGTTGCTAAATGTACGGCTGTAGTGGTTTTACCAACCCCACCTTTTGTGTTTACGACTGCGTAAATCATAACTATAAGGCTATTGTTTTTTTGAATTACTATATGAACGATCATCCTGTCGCACAAAAGACAATATTTCAGACACTTATGGAATATTACAACTAACTTTGAATGCTAACGTACGTTTCCACACCGTTGTACGTCACCCTGTCACCCAGCTGTTCGGCGTTATTGACACACCATAGGAAAGAAGTCATAAATCCTAATTTTCCACCTCTGAATTAGGTACATGTTCAATAAGATCTTCGATCTTACAAGCAAAGTACTCGCATAATCTATCGAGATTTTCCGTAACCGTACTATAGCCTCTATGGTTCATTATTTTTGATATCGTCATTCGATTAATTTTTGTTTCGGTTGCGATTTCCCCGATGGTTATCCGCCGATTTTCTCTAAATTCCTTTTTCTCTATCAATTCTCCAATCTTAAATCTGATCATTTTTAGTATCCTTTAATTATATATTTTATTTTTTGATAATAAATTTTATCAAAAAGCTTGCAATAAAATTTATTTGTGGTATAAATACACTCAGTTGATAACATTTATTATCAATTGCAACCATTATACATTAATAAGGAGATACACCATGTACGCTAAACCACTACCTCCGGGCCACACAAAATATCAATTTGGCAGCAGAAATGAACTTTTCTTTATCTTGCCTTCTCTTGCCGCAGCTAAATTAGCCGCTGAAAAATACAAAGAGTTCGACGAAGGTGAAGAGGAAGAAGATAGCGATGCGTTCAGCGCAGAAATAAAACGCTTAATTAACGCATTATTGCTACGTGACAACTTAACGATGCAGCAATTACATAAAGAGTTTATTGCGTTTCACGATCAACAAAAAATAGATCCATACGCGACAGGATTCAGATTAAAAGAAGCGCACGATCAATTTATAAAAATATTCGACATGAAAGCGATCAACCAACAAAAAAAAGATACGAGCACAACGCGTGGCATGCAATCCGTATTGAAACGCTTTAATGCCAACGATGACGGACAGCGGTTGCTAAAAGAAGTTCCCAAAGATTTTATAGCCGCGTTACAAAAATTAAAAATACAGTATCCAAACTGCGTTCAGTTTATCGACTATATAGAATCATTCGCGACGTTAGCTTTAAAGCAGCCTTATCCCACTTTTTATTTCCCGCCCGTGCTGTTGCTTGGCTCGCCAGGAATTGGTAAAACAGCGGTCGTGCTAGCAATTTCGGAACTATTAGGGATTGCCAGCCGACAAGTAGATTTAGCATCGACTACCGCAGGATTCGTCATTGGCGGCTTAAGCGCGCAATGGTCTGATGCCAAAACCGGTGTCATTATTGACATGCTGCGTGATGAGACAGCCGCTAATCCTATCTTGATTTTAGATGAACTGGATAAAGTTTCTGGTGACGCTAAGTACGATCCGCTAGGGCCGCTTTACAGTTTGCTCGAACAAAAAACCGCTGCGAAATTTATCGATGAAGCGCTGAATTTACCCGTTAACGCGTCACACGTTTTATATGTCGCCACTGCAAATTTTATTGAAGCTATTCCTAAGCCGATATTGAGTCGATTTACAGTAATTGAAATACACGAAATGACGCCGGAACAGCACAGCCAAGTGACGCAATCAATATACAACAGTTTACTGCAACAACACGCGTGTGCTGCGCTATTTACTGCCCGTTTATCAACGCCCGTTATTAATGCATTACGCACCCATTCACCACGCGAAATTAAAGCAACGCTTAGACGCGCTCTGGCACAAGCAGCTATGCGTGAATCAAAGACTAAACGCCTTAGTATCACAATAAAAGATTTACTGTTTTCATCGACCGATGCATCAAAAGATCGCGCTTACAACCATAGCCAGCCCTTCGGCTTTTTAAATTGATATTACTCCACCTTACACCGCTGGCTTAACGTTTTACCTTAACTTTTATTTTATATGAGCATTATTATGAACACAGCACTTACCATTACTGCAACAACAGACGTTGACACCGTTATTGAAACTGTTACCGAAAGCTTTATCGAAAAAAAATGCCTTAACTGCGGCACTGTTTTTTTTGTCAGCACAAAACCAAAAAAAGGCCCTAAACAAAAATACTGTATACCAAGATGTGGAACGGATTTTTATTGTAAAAACGTACGCACAAAAGAATCAGAATGTGAAAGAGCGTCCATATATAACATTAAAAATCCAGAAAAACGTTTTTTAGCGTCCACTAAACAAAGCGCTAAGGATCGAGGGTTGTCATTTGACTTAACCGCGGAATGGTTTAAAGAACGGTTAGACAGAGGTGTTTGCGAAGTAACTGGATTGCCGATCAGAATCAAACTCTACAAAAAAAACGATAAAGGCATCCGCGGCTGTTACAGCCCATCAATTGACCGAATTGATAATACTATCGGTTACATTACGAGTAATTGTAGGCTTGTCTGTTGGGGCTACAATGTAGGAAAAAACAATTTCACCGATAGAGACGTCAATGCCTTAGCATTAGCGTTGTTAATACAGAGTATTCCTCCCAGTTCAACAGTAGAATTCTTGGCTTTTTTACCCAAAATCTTGCTGGCCTCACTTCCCTCTGGTCATACGCTTTTTTAACCGGATATCTGTAGAAAAAGCTTACTGTTTGATAAAAATAACTTATCATATAGTTAATTAATCCACACATCTTACAGAAATCGCATGTCTGATCACCTGTTACCGATAACAAGCCCTGCTCTGCAATCTGCAGAGCAGGGCTTTTCTGTTAATACGCAACGCGCACAGAGTGCCGATTGGAAGATTTTTACCCTATGGTGCAGAGCCGAAGAACACTGCCCACTGCCGGCCACCGTCGAAACACTCATCACCTTTATTACTCGACAAGCTGTTATTAAAAAAATAGCCACGGTGAAGCGCTATGTAGCAACGATTGCAGCCGCACATACTGCTGCTGGCTTTGAACATCCTATAGAGCATAACGCGTTGCGCTTAGCGTTACGCCAATTGAGTCAAACGCACGCAATCTCTCCGCAACCCACCAAAGCAATTAACTGGACGCAGATTCAAGCAGCGTTGCAGAAATTACCTGATGAACCCCGCTCACTGTTAGACAAAGCCTTAGTCTGCGTCAGCTACGATACCTTATGCCGCCGCTCCGAAATCGTCGCAATTCAAGTTGCCGATCTGACGTTTTTACCCGACGGTTCCGCAACCGTATACATTGCCAACCCTGGCAACGCGATGCACACCACTGGTACTGATACTGGTACGCTGAAATATTTAGCGCCAACTACCGTCCAGCACCTGCAGACTTGGTTAAGCTTTGCAGGTATTGTTGAAGGATGCGTTTTTAAGGGCCTGAATCGCTGGCAACAGGTATTAAATGGGCCGCTGTCTGGAGAAGGTGTTCCGTATTAGCGCCCAATCAACACGGGTGGGCGCGTGTCATGATTTAATTCGCGCTGGAATAGATGTGGACGACATCAGGCAGGCTGGAAACTGGAAAACCGCCGCCCAAGTAACGCGCTACGCAGAGTCGATAGAAGTGCCTGAAAAACAGCATGCGAATGCGATGGCTACATTAGCGGCATTACAACGCCGCTAGTTTTTTTCGCCAACATTTAACCTGTAATGGCATTATGAATAGACTTACCGCATTCCCATACTGTTATCTTCCTCTTCCGCCTCTTCTTCCTGTTGTTGTTTTTCGTACAGTTGCTCAAGCTGTACTAAGGAGTCGGCGAACGTTAAATGGCAGGTTTTAAACATAAAATCGATGACGTTTTGTGGTTTTCGCGTAGTACGCAGATCCTGTATTTTATTGTCAGCGGTTATCTGGAAATGTTCGTTGAGTACGCCTAAGTTTTCGCTGGCAAAGTTTAAGACCTTCTCTGCATTTAATGCGCTTTTTAAGGTGTTGACGCGTTCTTTGGACAAGCTCTGTTGTTCGATGTCTTCTGCCTGCTTAAGCAGCTGTTGGCTAAGGTTATCGGTATATATGTTTTTAACCGGTACGGCAACGATGGGTGTTAGTGCAATGGCGGGGGATTGATGGCGCTGCTGATCTAATAGGATGTGTTTGATTTCCTGCTTAACCGCCGATTTAAATGCGTCGTTACCGTTTACGGTCAAATTATCTATATCCCAGCCTTTCGCTTGGGCTTGCGTGAGTGCAATGCGGATGGCTTTTGTTAGAAACGCAGGATTGCTGGCATCAACAACAATTCTATCGCCTTTGTCATAAATTTTTATGCCCTCTGCCCGATTTATTAAATACCGTTCGTTAAGGCTTTCCCAAAAACTAAAGCCTGCGATTAATTCTTGGCTAATGTGGCTGCGATAAAAAACATAAAACTGTTTTTGTTCTTTCTCCCGTGTATCCAACCATTTTTGCTGGCGTTGATATTGACTAGCATAGGTTTGTTGCGGGGTTTTTTTCTGGTATTGGTTAGCCCGGTGTTTGGCTTTGTACAGCTCCAGTAAGCGTACATTTTCTTGCTCGGTTTTTCTTTTTGGCGCAGGTACAGGTGCAGATTTTAGGGGGGTGGCGGCACATAACGCCGCGACTTTTTCAAATAATTTTCCGCGCAGATTAACGGTCTTATTATTGATGCTTACTTTAAAATAACGGTTTTTTGCTGTGCTGACAAATCGAACACTGTCTATGCCTTTGGCATTATCTAAGCGCTGCTGGATATCTTGTACGGATGTGGCAGTATCCAGTAACTCTGCCAGTAATTCTCTAGTAAGGCGCATGCTAGACTTTTTAGTCACCCCTTCATCGTTGCTTTTTAAGCGAGCAATAAAATCTTTTTTGGTGATAGTTGTTTCGCCACTGCGCAGGCGATCAATGGGATCAATTAAGTCGTAACGCGCACAAAGATAACTTTGAAAAGCACGATCTGCTTCCGTAGTAAACGGTAACATTCTGAGTTGTTTGCCGGTCTGTGCATTAAGGTGTGCCACTACTAAATGTATGTGCGGTAAGCGTTGATGTTTTTCGCCGGTGCTGGCATTTAGTTCGTGCTGAAATTTTGGCAGGTGTGCTTCTGCATAAGCGCAGATTTCGTTGTTGTTATACAGATGAAAAAAATGCGCCACGACTTCATTGACGATATCCGTCATGGTCTCCGGCGTAATATCGCTGTTTTCATGCGTAAACGCCAAGCTTATATGCGTGTAATTACTTTTCCATTTTTTGGCGGTTTGTGCGTAATTAATCGCTAACGATAAAGTATTTAAATCACCGCGCAAGATAACGCGTTCATCGAGTTCATCGCGGGTTTTATGTCGCCCTTGTTTGCGCCCCTCTTTGAGGTATTCTTCAATACCGCCGGAACCTTTTTTAATGCGTATTAACATAATTATGAGCGACTTATAACAAGCGGTTTAATTGTTCCACTAAACCCTGTAGTTCAATGGCAACTTGTTGATAGGTTTTATTATCAATTTTTTTCGCTAAATTATCGGTATTAAGTCGGTGTGCAATTTGATTAATATTATTGCCAATACGTGCGGCAGTGGCTATTTTATATTTTTCTAAATCATGATCAATACGCTTGATAGCCGTGCATCCCAAAAAAGAACGCTTGGCAATTTCACCGTCTTTCATAACAGGCTCCCCCATTTCATCGCAAAACTTTAAGCGCGTGTTAGCCAATTCATTATCATTAACGCGAAAACTAATAATATGTGATTTTTTTTGCTGGTTATTTTTCATGCACTCTTTTTTAAAAATTTTATAGGTAGCTATAGAAATTGTTTTGGGGTTTTTAGGGGCAAAGCCCCTAAAGCGCGGCGATGCAAATGTACTAGCGTAGGCGTATACATTTGCTGACGTGCCTAATTGTTAATTTAAGGAAAATAGCAGTGTAGCAGATTTTCAAAAAAAGCGGGGGGGTGTTAAAATTAAAAAAAATGTTATTCTGTAAATTAAATAATAACATTGAGTGAGATTAATAATGACAAAGAAAAAATATATAGCGAAAGTAGCTAAAACTATTCCAAGTAACGATGAAATAATAAAAGAAAAAAATGGACTTAAAGAATATGCTGACAGTTTATTAAAAATAAGAATGGCGAATAAAAACGGATCAAGAATAAACAGTAAGCTAAAATTAATAGCAGAAGAACTAAAAACAATGCAGAATATTCCATATAGTATTATAAAAGCGTCTCTTGAAGAAAAAATTGGTTTATCTGTCAATGAGCAAACGTTGCGTATTTTTTTTAAAAATGAATTTGGAATTGAAAAGAAATCTAAAAAAAATAGTGAAAAAACGTCTGAAGAAGATAGTGAAAAAACTGCTGAAAGAAATAAAGCATTATTGGATGCTTACGTTCGTAATGTTGACAAAATAGTTGATAATTAAATAATCGCTTGTTAGTCGCGTGATTGCTTTTTTTGCTGCTTACACAGCATGCTGTGTAAGCAGCAAAAAAAGCAATCACGCAGGAGGGCTTTACGCAAAAAAGTCGTATTGCCATTAATTGAAACCTCAACCGATACCAAAAAAGAAAATGCCATTGAAACGTATATGGACACCTCCCGTTTTGCAAGCATTATTACTTCTGTTTTTAGGGCACGACTGCACACGTATATTCGGGCTATCGTGCTCGAAGGCACACCGTTTGAATCAGGGTATGTAAACGCCGGTTCGACCTGTTTACCATCAGTAATTGTTGCTTAACAAGCGTGGGTGAATAACTCCTTTATCTCAACCTGCTTAAGTTCGAAAGCAAGCCTATGAAATTGAATACGCTGTATAGGTTGTTGGCAAACGCCGGGATTGTAGCAACGCTTGATAACCAGCGGGGGTTAGATCACGGTGTGTTCGTTACCTTAAAGCTGATGTACCCGGATGCGGGTATTCCGTGTGTGCAGTTGTCTCTGCTCAATAATTTACAGCCAACAGCTCATATTGCGCTGGGTAAAGCATTAAGAGCCTTAAGGAAGGACAATATTTTGATGAAAGGTTCCGGATTTTCGTTTCATAATTTAGACGCTTTTTTTTCATCATCTACTCCCGAATCTGTATTGCTTAATCATTCCTTCGAACAATGGCTGATGGATACCTGTTCGAATAAGCAGTATACCGAACAGGAACGGGAGCAGCGGCTGCTTAATTGGGCGAAAGCGCCGGCAGCAAGGTACTGCCACCCCCGTGAAGAACACTTGCTGCCATTGCACGTGTGTTATGGCATAGCCGGAGCTGCCGCGAAAAAAGTCTTTGAAATTGAAATACTGGGGAAAATGTCGAGTGCTTACCTTTGGTAAAATAAATTAACGCCGTTATGGTATAATTTTGGTACTAAAAACATACTACAAATGCACTATGATTATACTTATTGGAAGTCAAAAAGGCGGCTGCGGCAAATCAACAACTGCGGTGAATATTTGCGCAGAATTAGCGGGTAGTGGACATGACGTTGTTTTAGTCGATGCTGATCGGCAATGTACCTCCGCGAACTGGGCGATGGATAGGGTGGAGAATAAAACCCTGGCGGCGGTTCATTGCGTTCAAAAATACGAGAACATTAGGGACACCTTACTTGATCTTGATCAACGTTACGAATACGTTATTGTTGATGCCGCAGGTAGAGACAGTAGAGAATTAAGGACGGGTATGACGGCGGCACATATTCTTGTTGTGCCTTTCAGACCGTCACAACCGGATTTAGACACCTTACCCAACATGCAGGACATTATTATCCAGGCAAAAGACCTTAACCCTGCTTTAAAGGTGTTTGGTTTAATCACTATGGCGCCAACCAATCCAATGATTCACGAGGAAACCGATGCTCGTGACTGTTTAAAGGACTATCCTGACATACATTTACTCACCACCCTTATCAAAGACCGTAAAGTTTATCGTGATGCGATGAGTGATGGTTTAGGGGTGGTCGAAATGGGTAATGACAAAGCAACGGCAGAGATAAAAAACGTTGTTAAGGAAATACTGTAATGGTAAAGAGAAGAGAGCCAAAATCCAGCCCGTTGAATGAGGTTAAATCAGAACCTACCCCAGAACAAATTGAAGCCTTTGCAGCAGGCGCGGAAGGCGGAATACAAATGTCCCTCAACAAAGAGCCTGCGTTAAATAAAAATGCTATACGCGATTTTAGAGCCATGCGGGTGCCTTTTAATCAATATGAATACGAACAATTGAGTGCGGCCAGTCAATTAAGTGGCCGAAGTAAACTTAATTTCATGCGCTATGCCATGCTAAAATTAGCCAAGGAAATTCAGACAGAGCAGGTCTAATTCTAGTGCTTTTTTAGTACCAATTGATTACTTTTTTTACACTTATTTAATACCAAAATAGTACCGTTTTTTACACGGCTTCCAGTACCCGAATTTCAATGTGCATCCCCACCAGTGCAGATTGTCTTGTTGTTCATAAAAGTATCCAATTTATAGCATATATGCTATAAATAACACCTATGAAATGGACTGTTGAAACCCTAAATGCCATCGTTGATCAAGAAGTAGCGGCTCTTCCGATTGACATGCGCGCACGATTAAGTCGAATTGCCGCATTAATCGCCACCGTAGGGCTGGAAAACGTCCATGAACCGCACATCAAACATATTGAAGGTCAATTATGGGAACTGCGCATAAAGGGCAAAGATGGTATATCGCGAGCTATCTATGTCACCGCCAAACCAAAGCGACTGGTGATAGTGCGTGTATTTATTAAAAAAACCGAGAAAACACCACGCCGTGAAATCGAAATCGCTTTGCAACGCGCACTGGAGATTCAAAAATGACCCATATCAGTGATTTACATAACCAATGGTTGGAAAATCCGGAATATCGTGCCACGTATGACGCATTAGAAGAAGAATTTACCCTTGCCACAGCGTTAATCGAAGCACGGTCACGTGCTGGCTTGACCCAAGGGGAACTTGCCGAACGTATGCAAACCACGCAATCGGTAGTAGCAAGACTTGAAGGTGGTCATGTCATGCCCACCACGCGCACCTTAGAAAAAATCGCCAAGGCGACAGGCTCACGTCTCAAAATCAGTTTTGAACCTGATGCGGCGCATACTTAAAAATGCACAAAAAATGTAATGGTAACGAATATTCCGCTGCCTAATTTGAATCAATAGTCAGCGGGAACTACTGATTTTTCCCGCCTTTCGCATTGACTTTTTTACGTCAAATTCCGATGTAATTAGCCAAAGAAATTCAAGCACAGCAGATTTAATTATAGTACTTTTTTAGTACCAATTTATTACCTTTTTTACACTTATTTAATACTAAAACAGTGCTATTTTTTACGTGGCTTCCAGTACCCGCATTTCAATGTGCATACCCGCCACCGCTGCCATATTTACCAGAGCATCTATGGCAAAAAGGTTGATTTTAGCGCGCATGAGATCGGATGTACGGGGTTAGGTGACGCCAAATAATTTTGCGGCTTGCGCTTGGCTTAAGTGGGTACGGGTAATGTGATTTTTCAATGCCATCATCAAGGTTGATCGGAGTCGCATATTTTCAGCGTCCTATGGTGTGTTCTCAATGGCATCCCACACGCTGGTAAATTGTTCACTCATCGCTCTAACTTCTTAAACAAATCTCGGTAACGTTTCGCAGCCAAGTCTATATCTGTAACGGCTTGCAATCGAAAACAGTCGTGCTTGCAATCAGCGCAATTTTCGGCTCAAATTAACTGCGATTCAAAGGGTGTTTGTGCTCAAATTAATTGCGACTGAGCTTGCAATCATCGGCTTCGGCTTGCAATCCAGCATCGTGGGCTCACATTAATTGCGACTGAAACTCAGGCATTGATCTCCCATCAAAGGAATTTTAGTTTGCCTGTCGGACATAAGTTTTGTGACTTTTCTAAGTCGGTGTCAGCAATAATTAGCGAAAACCCGCGTATTACCTTGATATCCGCAAATTAAAATGTCATAGTCGATGTCAGCGGCGTTCAAACCCGATGTCAGCACGTTGCAAATTGTCGAAGTCGATGG
>JAPLRW010000096.1 GCA_026398935.1 Methylococcales bacterium | reverse complement strand
TGGATGAACCGACTACCGGCCTGCATTTTCATGACATTAAACAACTGTTAAGCGTCTTGCACGCCTTACGCGATCATGGCAACACCATTGTGGTCATTGAACATAATTTAGATGTTATTAAAACTGCAGATTGGATAATTGATATGGGGCCTGAAGGAGGACACCGAGGAGGAACATTAGTGGCAGAAGGAACACCGGCTGACATTGCCGCTAATACAACATCGCATACAGGCACTTATTTACGGCGCTTTTTCACATAACGATCACAAAAAAAGGCTGGATTAGCGATAATCCAGCCTTTTTTAAAAAAACCTACAGCACTAACCTTTGACAGTTTCTGCAATTTTGTTAAACGCTTCCACTCTATTTTTACCGGTATTAACCAAATCAATACCTGTATCAATCAGCATTTTAACTAATTCAGGTGTTTTATAAACCACCAAGCCTAAATAACCGACTGCCGGTACGGCAATAAATGCACCGATAAAGCTATTTAAACCAAACACACCTAATAACTTAATAAGCAAAGCTATCATGTCAAGTGGCAACAAAACAATGGCACCAAAATAGACTAAGACCATGAAGGTGAACAATGCAAATATAAGGAACTGCAACAATCTTACTAACGCAACATTAATATTTTTCATATTATTTTTAATATCCTGTCGTCTAAAACTCTCAAAACAAACCAATTAACAAGAGAGTCTGCTCATTTTGTTTCAATAAACCTACATGTGCCATGCCATAATAATGAGCGTACTACCGACTAAACTAACTAGTCCATAATTTTGCATTTTTCCCGCGCAGCATCAACTCGATCACGTAATTCTTTACCCGGTTTAAAATGCGGCACATGCTTAGATGGCAATGATACTGATTCACCCGTTTTGGGATTGCGGCCGATTCGTGGCTCACGATGATGCAAAGAAAAGCTGCCAAAACCTCTTATTTCAATTCTTTCGCCAGTCGCTAAAGCATGATTCATTTGTTCAATGATGCATTTAACCGCCAATTCAACATCTCTTAACGCTAAATGTGGCTGTTGTCTTGCAAGAGCCTCAATTAATTCTGATTTCGTCACATTACATCCTGAGATACCAAAAAAGAAAAGGCCTGTGTTGTAATAACTACCAACACAGGCCTCACGGTGTCAATTATTTTTCCATTTGCTTAAAGATATCAGCTAAAGTCGCTGTACCAGGCGCTGACTGAGTGTATTCTTTGATACCTACAGCTTCTTCC
Organism: Methylococcales bacterium; assembly: GCA_026398935.1. Lineage (GTDB taxonomy): Bacteria > Pseudomonadota > Gammaproteobacteria > Methylococcales > Methylomonadaceae > SXIZ01. Next base: position 3,872 of record JAPLRW010000096.1, on the reverse strand, counting down.
TCTACATCTTTAGCTTTCATTGACAATGAAATAGATTTGCTTTTCTTATCGATACCGATAAATTTCGCTTCAATTTCATCGCCTTCTTTTAACAAAGTACGTGCATCTTCAACGCGGTCACGTTGAATTTCAGAAGCGCGCAAATAACCTTCAACGTTATCCGCTAAAAGAATCACAGCACCTTTAGCATCAACTTCTTTGATAACACCTTTAACCAAGCTGCCTTTTTCATTAACCGCTAAGAAGTTTTGAAAAGGGTCTTGTTCTAATTGTTTAACACCTAAAGAGATACGCTCACGTTCAGCATCAACCGCTAAAATAACCGTTTCAACTTCATCGCCTTTTTTGAAGTCACGAATAGAAGCTTCGCCTTCATCAATCCAGGAAATATCAGACATATGTACTAAACCATCGATACCGCCATCTAAACCAATGAATATACCAAAATCAGTGATTGATTTGATTTTACCAGTGATTTTATCGCCTTTGTTATGCGTAGCAGCAAACTCATCCCAAGGATTCATTTTACATTGCTTCATACCTAAAGAAATACGACGACGTTCTTCATCAATTTCCAATACCATGACTTCAACGTCATCACCTAACTGAACTAATTTAGATGGGTTAACGTTTTTGTTAGTCCAATCCATTTCAGAAACGTGAACTAAACCTTCAACGCCTTCTTCAATTTCAATGAAACAACCGTAATCAGTCAAGTTATTTACTTTACCGAATACACGCGCACCAGCAGGGTAACGACGGGCGATGTTTTGCCATGGATCTTCACCCATTTGTTTCATACCTAAAGAAACACGGTTTTTATCTTTGTCGTATTTAAGAACTTTAACTTTGATTTCTTGACCAATCTCAACACATTCTGATGGATGTCTAACTCGACGCCATGCCATATCTGTAATATGTAACAAACCGTCAATACCACCCAAATCAATGAATGCGCCGTAATCAGTAAGATTTTTAACCACACCAGTAACAATCGCGCCGTCATCCAATGTTTTAAGTAATTCATCACGTTCTTCGCTGTATTCTTTCTCAACGACCGCACGACGTGACAATACAACGTTGTTACGTTTTTGATCAATTTTGATGACTTTGAATTCTAAATCACGATTTTCAAGGAAAGTCGTATCGCGAATCGGACGTACATCAACTAATGAACCGGGTAAAAATGCACGTAATGCACCGACAGCAACGGTAAAACCGCCGCGTACTTTACCGTTAATGCGACCAATAATGGTTTCCTGAGTTTCGAATGCTTTTTCGAGTTCACTCCAGGCTTTATTTTTCTTAGCTTTATCACGGGAAAGAAGAGTAGCACCTAAACCGTCTTCAAATAAGTCAAGCGCAACTTCAATTTCGTCGCCAATCTTAACTTCTAACTCGCCATCGTTATTTAGAAATTGCCATTTTGGAATAACGCCTTCTGATTTTGAATGCGTACTGACGATGATCATATCATTTTCGATATCAACCACTGTACCCATTAACATGGCACCAGGACGCATTTCGGTCTTGGCTAAACTTTCTTCAAATAGTTCTGCAAAGCTTTCGCTCATTGTTCTTTCCCGAGCTTGTCTTGACTCATACAAGCTTTTGTAATTAAAGTTAAAAAAAATATTAACGGCAAAACCGTCAACCAATGTGCCTAATCCATTTAGTGGATTAGGCGTAATACCTCATTCATCACCTCATCGACCGTCATAACTGACGAATCAATGTAAAACGCACCCTCCGCCACCATCAACGGAGCCGAAGCCCGCTCTTGATCACGTCGATCACGCTCTTCAATATCCTGAGTTATCTGCGTTAGAATAGCATCAATTCCTTTTTCTTTCAACTGTTTATATCGTCTTAACGCACGCGCTTCAGCGCTGGCGGTTAGATACACCTTAACCGCTGCATCTGGAAACACCACCGACCCCATATCCCTCCCGTCTGCAACCAATCCCGGCGACTGCTTAAAATCTTTTTGTTTTTGCAAAAGTACCGCTCTAACGTCTGGATAAGCCGCAATAGTAGACGCTACCCTGCCCGTCTCTTCAAGACCCAACTGAGTCGTAATATCCAATCCATCCAGCGTTACCGATAACGTCTCACCACATTCAAATTCTAACACTAACCCTGTAGCCACTGCCGCGACGGCTGCCGCATTTTGAATATCAGTGCCGCGATTTAAAACCGCAATAGCTAACGAGCGATAAATGGAACCACTGTCTAAATAATGCCAACCCAATTTCTGAGCAATAGCGCGACTAATTGTACCTTTACCCGCGCCGCTGGGGCCATCAATGGTTAAAACAGGGATAGTCATTTATTTCTCCTAAAAAATCAATGGTGAGTCTAACGGTCACTATTAGCAGTATCTGGCGATACAGCGAACATTACTTTGGACAATAAAAAACCCGCCAAGCCTTTCGGCCTGCGGGTTTCTGTACTTCGTTGAATCTCGTTAAATCGGTGTGGCGGGGGGAATCACAATAACCGCCACAACACGCAAAATACGCGCACTTACAAACCCAAGAATCAAAAAATACCGTCAAAAATACCGTCAAGCGCTTTGTGCTGCTATGCTTTTGCGTGAGGCTGCATGATACAACAACGATTATACACCCGCAACCGCTGCCGAATTTCACGCACAAAAAACCGCCAATTAAGACGGTTAGTTGTTTTTAATATTGATCTTTAATGTTTTGGCTATAATCGGTAGCAGGGATGGAATCGTTATGGACGTATAATCTTGGGGCTCAAGCATCGGGATACCATCTATTTAGCAGAATAAACGTGATAATCACGTAGGCAATCACCGGTAAAAGAGCCATCACCAAGCCGATACACCAAATTATTGCGCCGGCGTTTGTCGATGTTTAAGGCTATACTGCCTAACGAGGGTGAGGCGTAGAAATTCGGCTTCTACGTGTCGTGGTCATTATGACAGTACGAATGGAGGGACGGCCGACCTCCCACCCTCGCCTAACAACCTCACCCAGAACCACGCATTAAACACTTGGTCATTAATTTAAAACGCTTTCAATGTACTGGCCTACGCTTCCGCTCGGCCTTCTCCATTTTCTTAACGACACAATATATTTGTTTGGTAGAAATTCCAAACTCACGCCCTAACTGCTTGTGATTATCCCCCGTAAATTTACTGTAAATCTCAGCGTTGCGGATGTTTAAATCATGATGCATACCAAACGGGATATACAGCATTGATCCGCCGAACTGACGGCGGAATAGCTCGGTAATACTGAACGCCAACTGTTCATGACTTGGGGCTTCTAATTTGCAAATCTCATCAAGAATATTATCGTGAAAATCAGTCAACATTTCAGGGTAATTATCGGGCAATAATGACATTAGCAATCACCTAGTTAGAGTGCTAATTATAGCGATTTTAGCGTTATTTTCTGGTTTTTTCGACTGCTTACAATCCAATTCCTTACGTTTTTTCAAAGCCTATTTTTGCGTATTATCTTTCGGTACTTTATTCAATATTTCCCTGTACTTTATTGCACGTAAAAAACCCCTATTTAAACATCCAGCCCGTAACCAGCCATAAGCCGTACATGATGCCAATGAACAGCACGGAACAATCAAAAATCAGTCCTAACATGCAGAATTCCTATGAGTGATTTAACGGTAAGTTTACGCATCCGTGCGAATGCAGACGGGTCGGTATCGGTTATCAATGGCGCATGTCAGCACAATAATTATGAGCAATGCCACTAATATTACCCATAATCGCACGAATCTTACCATGACGATTGTGAATGCGTTGCCAAGGTTGGATATTTAGATTAATTCTAGGGATAATAGAGAAAAATGCACATTATTACAAGAAAACGATTAAATGA
>JAPLRW010000057.1 GCA_026398935.1 Methylococcales bacterium | reverse complement strand
GACGCTAGGCTCTTTGCCCATGCCGTCCGCAACCATTGGAGGATAGAAAACAAGCTGCACTGGCGATTGGACGTGGTTTTCCGCGAAGATGACAATCGGATACGCAAAGGAAATGCGCCCGCCATCCTGGCGACTATCCACCACATTTTCCTAAACCTGTTCCAAAAGGAACCCTCCAAGATTAGCACCAAGAAAAAAATGAACAGGGCGGCCTGGAGCGATGGCTATAGAGTCAAGTTATTGTTCGGGAATTGATTTTAATGCGTTTGCCCTGATTAAGAATGTTGATTGGGGTTAATTAATCCCTAATTGATCATCTGCGTCCAGATTGTGTTCATGGTCGAGGTAGCCAAATTAGGTATACTGCAATTAGCTAAGTGTAAATCATATGGCCAATAAGGCAAAAAGAAATGTAAAATTAGCTATTGCCTATTTGGCCATTTAAATTAACCAAATGCTGAGATATTTGGACGTTAAATGGGCTAATTTTACATTTTCGGGGGATGGGCAATATTAGCCCATAAAAAAACAGGTTATTAAAATAGTGCTAAACTTGATTAAAAAATGAGCAGGGATATGCCGTGTTTTGCTGGTTTGTTTAAAATTAAATGTAACTACTCCGCCTATCAACCCGTAACTTGTAGCGGTTTTACTGGCATAAAAAGTAACAAAAAATGACATTTTCCGTCAATTTAGCTATTTTTTTTAACAGAAAACTAGCCTCCAGCCCAATGAATCATAGGGTGAGTAGTTACAATTTAATAAACATAAGCAGGTTTTTATGATGGGCGTCATTGATTTTTTATTCCACAGTAAAGGCATGATGCCGCATGGTTACTGTTTTCTGTGGAATCCTGTTTTGCTGTGGGTATTTGTCGTATCAAATATCACCACAGCACTGGCCTATTTTTCAATTCCCATTGCTTTAAGCGTTTTTGTCTACCTGCGTAAAGACGTTAAGTTTAAAAGAATACTGCTATTATTCAGTCTGTTTATATTTGCCTGCGGTATCACGCACCTATTATCTGTTGTTACTATTTGGACGCCCTTATATGGACTGACTGCGATAGCGGATGTATTCGTGGCGATTATTTCAGTAATAACCGCGATCATGCTATGGCCACTGATTCCAAAAGCCTTACGCATACCCAACCCATCCAGCTTGTTGTTAGCGAATAAGAAACTTGCAGATGAAATTCGTTATCATCAAGAAACTAAAGCACAATTAGAACAATTAAACATAGAATTAGAACGATTAGTAGTATTAAGAACGCAGGAATTACAGGAAAGTGAAGCGCTTTTACGCCTCAGCCAGATAAGTGCGGGTATTGGTTCTTGGGAAGCTGACCTCGTCAACAACAAACAGATCTGGTCAGAAAACTGTACGGCTATGCTGGGTCTTTCTGCCGTAATTGATCCAACGTGGGACGATTTTATAGCACTTGTACATCCAGAAGACCAGCAACATGTGACAAATGCAACCCAGTCGCACATTGAGTTGGGTACAAAATATGATGTTGAATACCGTATCGTTACACCCGATGGCAACACGCACTGGATGCGTTCCAACGGACAAGTTGAACGTGACAGTGCTGGCAGTCCCACCTTTATGCGCGGAGTCGTACAGGATATTACCGAGCGTAAAGCCAATGAAAATCAGCTACGCAAGCTCTCATTGGCAGTAGAGCAAAGCCCAGAAAGCATCATAATCACCAACATTAACGCGCAGATCGAATATGTAAACGATACCTTCGTTCACTTAACGGGCTACCCGCGTGAGGAGATTATTGGCAAATCCCCGAGCTTTCTGCAATCTGGTACAACATCGCCAAGCACCTACGCATCACTGTGGAATACTTTGAACCAAGGGCTAATTTGGAAAGGTGTATTCTACAACCGTGGCAAGAATGGCACTGAGCTGATTCAATCCGCTATTATCTCACCGTTACGTCAGGCGGATGGGCGTATTACCCACTTCGTATCAGTACAAGAAGACATCACGGAGAAAACGCACAACACCGTAGAACTTGATAACTATCGGCATCATCTGGAAGAGCTTGTCGATACCCGTACCACAGAAATGAATAACGCGCGTGAACAGGCTGACGCCGCCAATCAGGCTAAAAGTGCCTTCTTAGCCAATATGAGTCACGAGATTCGTACCCCTATGAATGCGATTATTGGCATGAACCATTTACTACGCCGCGCCGGAGCGACCCCGGAACAAGTCGAGCGATTGGACAAAATCGATAACGCCAGTCAACATCTGTTAACTATTATTAATGACATTCTTGACCTGTCCAAGATAGAAGCCGGTAAGCTGCAATTGGAAAGTACCGACTTTCACTTATCATCTATTTTCGATAATGTCGCTTCGCTCATTGGTGGTACGGCGCAGCATAAAGGTATCAGCATTAGTATTGATACCGATTCTGTGCCGTTATGGTTACGCGGCGATCCCACACGACTGCGTCAGGCCTTACTTAACTATGCGGGTAATGCCGTTAAGTTTACCGCGTTCGGTAGTATCGCTTTATCCGCTACCTTACTGGAAGATCAGGGTAACAGCTTATTCGTGCGCTTCGACGTCACAGATACCGGTCTAGGAATTAGCCCAAGCCAGCAAGCGCATTTGTTTCAGGCTTTCGAGCAGGCCGACAGCTCAACTACCCGTAAGCACGGTGGTACAGGCTTAGGACTCACCATCACCCGTCGACTGGCGCAACTTATGGGTGGCGACGTCGGTGTTAACAGTGTCTTAAGCGTAGGCAGCACCTTCTGGTTCACCGCCTACCTACAGCACGGTATCGGCATCATGCCCATGACAGCGACCTTCACGGAGCATGCAGAAACACAGTTGCGCGAGCAACACAGCCATGCGCGTATCTTGTTAGTAGAAGATAACGCTATCAACCGGGAAGTGGCACTGGAATTGCTGTACGCGGTTGGTCTCACTGTATATACGGCTATTGATGGCTTGGACGCCATAGAGAAAGTAAAAACACACACCTACGACCTGATTCTGATGGATATGCAGATGCCCAATATGGACGGTTTGGAAGCGACTATCGCAATCCGTGCTATTGCTGGTTGGGAGAGTATCCCTATCATAGCCATGACCGCAAATGCCTTCGATGAGGATAGCTGCAGGGATGAACGACTTTATTGCCAAGCCAGTAGAGCCAGAACTGCTCTACACAGCTTTATTAAAATGGCTACCAACTGGACTTGCCATTGCGCAGAATGAGACAAGTAATACCCCCACTACATTGGATTACACGCCATCACCTGCAGACACAATAGTGCCCTTGTCATCGATGGTGCAAGTACAAACGACAACTGAAGCCACCTTAGCTCGTCTTGCTGGCTTAGCAGGATTTGATGTTACACGCGGTCTAGGTGTACTACCCAATAATGCCGAAAAATACCTAAATCTATTAAGCCGCTTTGTCGAGGCACACGCTAACGATATGGTGCTACTGGAAAGTAGCCTTATCGATGGCGATTACGTTGCCGCCCAACGCTTTGCGCATACCCTTAAAGGCACAGGTGCGATGCTAGGCGCTAATCACTTATCAGAAATGGCTGAGCTGTTGGACAATCGATTACGCATGAGTAAAGTAAACGGTATTAATGCTGAAGACGTCAGCCCTGAAATGAATGACGTGAACTTGGCCTTTGTGGCATTGGCTGCTGCGCTATCTGAAAATATTGGAAACTGAGCGATAGTGAAGTGAATGTTTCTAACGCGCAAGTGAATCACTGACGTAGCGCATTGAACATACGCTTCCAGCGCTATTTTTAATATAAAATTGATACAACATTATATAAAATATTGATTATGTTAAGCTCCATCGGTGATTATGGATAATGCGCTCTGCGTTAGCTTGGCGATTTATGCCCATCCCCTCGAAAAGGTAAAAATTTAATATTTATTAGTAATACATTGTTTTGTAAATTTTTTTAATAAAAAATAAGAATTAACACGATCTCAATTTACTTGGATATACAGCTTTGTTATCGTGCAATAACTTGTCGAGAAAGCAGTGATATTGCACTGTGATTTTTACAACAGTTTTTGCACTTAAATATATGCTTATCAGCTTGATAAGCATATGGAAATAATGGAGTGCATAAAGTGGAGGGCATGCAAAACCGGGGGAGGCAATCAAAGCCAATTTTTTAGGTGACGGAAAACATGTATTTTCCGACGTGATTATCATAGCAAATGCTGCTAAACATGACGATATGGCACTTTAAAAGCAAAAGTCACATGATTTTTTTTGCTATTGCCAAAAATCGCACGAATCTTTACCTTGACCAGTGACTAGGCACAAACCTACTAAATTATCGCTCACATGGTTTCTTTTCAATATTAGCCAAAATGAATCGTTGTCGTACCCCCTGTTGACTGATCATTTATATACACACTTCACTATTATATTTGGATAAATATGCAAGAAATCATGTGCTTAGGTTCGGCTTACCTTGCAGGTTTATTGGCTAGCCGTTTGACCTTTCCGCCGCTGGTAGGTTATCTTTTAGCGGGTTATTTACTAAATCTGTTCAATGTCGAGGTAATGCATAACTTGACACATCTAGCAGATATTGGCATTGAACTTTTGCTATTCACCGTCGGGTTGAAGCTCAAGTTAAATTCGTTGTTACGGCGAGAAGTGCGTACGGTGGGGGGATTACATTTATTGATTGTCAGCGGCGTTTCGGGAGCCGTATTTGTTCTGCAAGGAGAACATATTACGGGTGCATTAATCTTAGGGGCGAGTCTGGCATTTTCCAGTACAGTATTAGCCATTAAAGTCTTAGAAGATAACGGTGAATTGTCCAGTTTACATGGTAGAGATGTATTAAGCATTCTGATTTTACAAGATATTGTGGCAATTGCCTTATTAGCCGTGGCAGATGGTAAGCAGCCTACACCGTGGGCTTTCGGCTTATTATTACTTCCATTATTACGTCCTGTAGCGCATTTTTTTCTCAATAATAGTCATTCCGAATTACGTTTGTTATTAGGTGTCTCTATGGCTTTGGCGGGTGGTTTTTTGGCTGAATATGTTTCTATCAGTGCAGATGTTGGTGCATTATTAACGGGTATTATGTTGGCTTCGCATCCAAAAAGTGATGACTTAGCCAAAAAGTTGTGGGGTATTAAGGAGTTGTTATTAGTAGCCTTCTTTTTACAAATTGGGTTAGCGTCTTTACCTAATCGTGAAGAAATAATGCAGGCCGCTGAACTTTTAGCGTTGCTGCCATTGCAAGGTATTTTGTTTTTTGTCTTGTTTTTATTCTCAGGCTTACGAGCTAGAACTGCATTCGTTTCTTCCCTAGCATTGATGACTTACAGTGAATTTGCTTTAATTACCACGGATGCGATGGTAAATGCTGACTTATTAAACCATGAATGGAAATCTATCATTAGCCTAGCGGTTGCAGGATCGTTAGCATTAGCAGCACCATTAAACAAATTTTCACATCAACTTTTTAATGTTTTTGAGCCTTATTTATCTCGTTTTGAAAAGAAATCTGGGCATCCAGATCGTTTACCCGTATCTATCGGGTTAGCAGAATGGGTCGTTGTAGGTATGGGTAAAACGGGTGTTGCAGCATATTTGACCTTACAACAACAAGATCTCCGCGTAGTTGCTTTGGATTCTGATCCTATCGTGCTAGAAAAATTTCTAAGCAAAGGTTTACGCGTCGTCTATGGTGATGCCGAAGATAATGAATTGTGGAATCGATTACCCTTAGAGCGCTTAAAAGGTATTTTGCTGACAATGCCTGATTTTCAAGTGCGGAGTAAAACCGTTAAACAATTAATGCTCAGAGACTTTCGCGGACAAGTTGGGACGATTTGTTATCATTCAGAAGAACAACAGCAGCTAGAGTTACTGGGAGCGCATTTCGTTATTCACCCATTTTATGAAGCGGGATGTCAACTGGCCAAACAAATTACGGGTAATGGTAATAGTCCACAACAATTGTAGACGGCGTCCACAACTAGCTTAGGATGTGGTCAAAAATAACTTCCCTATATTAGTTTTTAAAAACCATTGCCCTATAATTCCAGCGAGGGCGGAGATCATCAAAAATAATATTCATGTTTTCAATAAAATCCGCCGCACACTGTTTTCCTGTCTCGTATAGGTTCCGGGGCAAGAAACTCGGACTGACACCGCTCTACCTAAATTCTACAACCTGCATCAAGGGATTGATTCG
>JAPLRW010000036.1 GCA_026398935.1 Methylococcales bacterium | reverse complement strand
CTGATCCCATTTATTACCGGTTATTTTTCTAGCATTAGGAACACAAAATGCCATACAAAAGCTTGCAATGTAACAGGGATGCCAAGCACCAATTTTATGCAGCGGAAGGGGATGTTCACAAAAATGAATGCCCTCAATGCGGCGGTATTATTGTTTGCCGCAGGATTGTTAAACACAAGCCAACGCGGCGCGGCGGCAACGAACGCTATGAAGTATCACACATCAATTCCAGTCTGCTGACGCGGCCATCGCGGGAGAAAGCGCGCAAGACCCAAGAGGAACATACTAAACTGGCACGCCAAGAAGAAATCAATTTCCGTCGTCAATTGGCTATGTCGGACAGTAAATTTGCCAGCGAACCGGATTCAGACTCAGCTTTTGATGACGAGTCCGTCACTGAGCTGGGCGAGGATGATCTGCCATATCTACCAGGTGAAACCTTCAAACCCAGCATGCGTTTCACCGAATCCAATGGCTTGCGTTTTGCTGCTGGTCAGCGCGATCTGACGCCCGTCGTTTTCAACCCAGCTTATACCAAGATAATGTCGGATACAGTCAAAAATAGCGCAGTACGTGGCAATACCAACGGAAAGATGGGGCAAAGCGCACACCAAGCCTCTCAGCGAGGCGTGCAAAGGGTCCAAGGTGCCGCCTTTCGCGGAGATCATGAAGAATGGAATCACTTAATCGCTGATTGCCTTGGCGGTCCGACCGAACAACACAACTTAGTTGCTGCCAGTGCCGCCTGCAATAGCTACATGCTAAACATAGAAGCGTGCTTGCGCGGCAAGAGCCATATCACGGTTGTCGTCACTGCGTTCTGCAACATTGAGCATGTTGCTGAGTGGATCGAGTATAAAATCATCAATAAAGGCAAGACCCTGATCAAAATAATTGATGCCCAAAACCATTATTTCACGAAAGATGACGGTAAGGATTTACGGACAGAGGTGTTGAAGCTTTGTAAACAAGGCTAGCGGTCATACTTTAATCACATTCCTGACCATTATACACATCAGATTTAAAGATATTGGAGAACTGAAAATGCCTGCATTAGAAGAAAAAAAATTTTATTTCTGGCGAGAGCATAGTTATTTAGCTGCTTTTGTACCTGTTAAAGGTTCAGATTCTGCTGACGCTCGCCTCCAAGAATTGTGGCCGAAAGTGATAGCTAATGAAGCTAATGGTAAGCTGGACTTGCAAAAAGTCGCAGATTTTTTCCTAGGCTCTGAAATTAATGTCGCAGAACTGGTGCGTATTCGCAAAAAAGTTAACGCGACTAATAATAATACAATCGACAACCATGATGTTACAACGGTTTTTAATAGCTATTGCAAACAACTCAATGCCAAGAACGTAATTTATCATTACAATGCTTTTGAGTCACCATTCGATGTAAACTTTATTTGTAATAGCAATTGTATGGGTCGCGCCAAAGGCTTTCTTCAATTGATGGCAGTGTTGGGTGTACCCGTAGATAAAATGGCCTACCTCGTTATTGGTAGAGAAGACGGCGAGGGTAAGAAAGTATGCCGTAAAGCTGATACTAATATCCGTAGCGAAGACGTATACAGGGTTCCGGGGTTAGCCCCAACGACGTCCCCCAATTCTGTATGTATCAAATTGATGAATGGTAAGCTGGAGGTGAGCCCTACATCCAGAGAACCTTTCGGTAACCACTATGCCGCATTCATTGACATGGCTGGTTTGCATACAAAAACTTGGGATCCGCTTGAAGGATCAAGCTATAAAAATGGATTCTCGGATGCATTCACGACATACGAGAAGTTAAATATGGTGTCTGGCCTTGGGTTTAGTGAAGAGATGATCACTATTCTACATAATCCAGATAACACCAAAGAGCGCCTTTACATCCTTCCTAGCTCAAAATATCTCCGCATGCGAGTCGATGGTTTTCACGGCACTACATCTACCAGATATTTTGAAAATCCTGCATTTATAGCGGTCGAGTCGCAGCTGAAAAACATGACTACGATGGAGCCACGTGTAATCACGATCATTGATGAGAGTGACTGGAATGGAGCTGTTGGTTCGCTGCATCCTGAAGTAATAAAAAAAATGTTCGTTTCACAATGAGTACGAGGATTAAAGGTAGCATGGGGGGTTGTTACTGCGCTACTACTTTTACATTCAATCCAGAAAGTTGGCTTAGCCACGACCATTCGGCGGTAAACAATACCTGCACTCAGTAGGTTGGCGTAAGGAAAAAAGGGCGGTGATTTAGAATTCTTCTGCCTCGAATTATTCCTTAATATTTTGTAACTCTAATTTAAAGTGGAACTGACATGGGAAAATTATTTTTACCAAAAGACACTAAGGGATTGTACGATCGGGGTACCAAATCCCTCACCATTTTCGTCGGTGAATCTGCAACGGTTGGGTTTTCTGGTACCGCCAGTGAAACCCAGTCAGTACAGTTTTCGGCGTGGGGTAATGGTACCGGAGAGCGCGCTAATGAAGTTTATCGTGTAAACGCGGCAACTCTTGAAGCTAACATTGATACGTCTTCTCCCGCTAGGCTAACGTTCGAGGCGACTAATGGCGCCGGCAAAGCGCTGGCAACGTCGATTACTATCCTTATTCGAATGCGCCCTAAATACAGTGACTACACGCCAATTGGGCAATACGATGCGACGGCTTGTTGGGCAGCGTGTCTCGCTTGGTGGTTATCAGCAATGCCTGATCGTCCCTCTACATCCCAATTGGATTTGTTAGGTAAGGCCAGCGGTATGTGGAATAAAGATGGCACAATAAACCCGAATCAGCTGGAGTTGTTCGTCAAAAAAAATGGTTTCAAAATGCATACTGCACGGATAAAGCCCAAAGATTTAAAAAACTATATGGGTTTTTGGCCATTGATGATAGCGTTCAAAGCGCCTGGTGGCTTCGGTCATATGAACGTCCTGCACAATTATGATGCCATGTTTGACAGGGTGAATGCGATGGAACCTTGGTATCCTGACCCTGCACTGGACAATGGTTACACGGGCATGATGGAAGGCGCAGTACCTGCGTATTACAGTAAAACGACAGGGGATGCTTTTACATTCGAGGGGTGTCATTTAGATCGTACCTACAATACCTATGGTAATAATCCCTTGAAAGGCGGTTATTTTTGGATAGGTTTCCCGCAAGAATATTTGGAAAAGATATAAGCGTGTAAATAGTTAAAGTAAAGTAGTGATGAAATTAGTCCTGCGTAGAGTGTAAACTGGCTATCCTGCATACATCATATAAAGCCTATAATAATAACAATCAGGATTCATTATGAATTTAAAAATAAAATTTAATCTGGTGTTGGGTTTAACCGGATTATTAGGCATAGGGTGTTCCTCACTGTTTGCGCATCAATTACTGCAAGGTATGGCTAGAGAAGAGGTATTGGATACGGCGCGGGTTTTAATGACCAGCGCCATTGCCATTAGAAATTATACCGCTGAAGAAATTAAACCTTTATTGGTAATTCAGCAGGAAAGGACTTTCTTACCGCAAACGGTTCCTGCTTATTCTGCCCATCAATTTATTACGCAATTACAGAAAGAACTTCCCGATTATAGCTACAAAGAAGCCGCTTTAAACCCAACCAATCCCAGTGATCGCGCGCAAACGTGGGAGGCGGAAATTGTGGATTGGTTTAAAAGTAATGCAGCGGAAAAAGAGTTCATTGGTGAACGTGAAAGCGTTATTGGTCATGTGCTGTATTTGAGTCATCCCATCAAAATAACCGATCCCGGTTGTTTAGCGTGCCATGATACGCCAAGCAATGCGCCAAAAACCTTGTTAGCAAGGTATGGTAAAGCGAATGGTTTTGGCTGGAAATTAAATGAAGTGATTGGGGTGCAAATTGTTACGGTACCGATGCAAGTTCCTTTGCAACACGCCGAGAAAAGTTTTTATACCTTTTTAGCGCTTATTTCCTGGGTATTTATACTGACGGGTATTTTGTTAAATATTCTGCTGCATTTTATGGTGACCAAGCGAATTATCGCTATTTCCGCTCAGGCGGATAACGTCAGTTTGGGTGGACTTAATTTACCTGAGCTGCCACTGAAAGGAAAAGATGAATTAACCTCCCTAGGGCAATCTTTTAACAGAATGCATAGAAGTTTAGTCAATGCTTTTGACATGTTAGAAGAAAAAAATGATTGACGAAAACCGGTATGAGATCCGCGAAAAACTGGGTCAAGGGGCAATGGGGACGGTTTACAAAGCAATCGATAAGCAAATAGACCGGGAAGTCGCTATTAAATTGTTACATCCGCATTTACTGGCGGGGGAAATGGGGGACGAGTTTAGTAAACGCTTTGAACAGGAAGTTAAGGCCGCGGCGCGATGTCAACACCCTAATGTTGTTACTGTTTATGATTTCGGCATACATGAAGATTCTCCCTACATGATTATGGAATATGTAAAAGGGGTGGATTTACAGGCTTTTTTAAAATCGGGGCAGCGGTTCAGTGCGGAACAGGCCATTAATGTCATCTTAAAAGTATTAGATGCCTTATTGGCCACACATGCTCTGGGCGTAGTACATAGGGACATTAAACCGGCCAACATTATGCTGTTGGAAAATGGTCAAATTAAGGTGATGGATTTTGGGGTGGCACGACTGGATACCTCTGAATTAACGCAATGGGGAGATGTGATGGGAACCCCTTGTTATATGTCGCCTGAAGCACACAATGGTGAATCTGCGAATAGCCTTTCTGACCTTTATACTACCGCGTTGGTGTTGTTGGAATTGTTAATCAGAAAACGCTTGAACAGTGCGATAATCGATCATGCCACCATTGTACTTGAATTAGAAAAGCAGCATTTAGCGCCGAATTTGCTGACTAATCTGGCGCTAGTATTAACCAAAGCGTTACAAAAAAACCCGGCACTGCGTTATCAAAATGCGCTGGTTTTTTCTAAAGAGTTGGCGGGTTGCTTGGAAGTTGCACCTAATTATTACCAACTGGCAGAAGATTTGGTCGCAACCGTTGTAAGGGTAAAAACGCAACTTAAGGGTAATCAAAGCCCGCCCGATAAAATTCCCGCTACCTTATTAAATAATGACTCCGTATTATTGCAAAGCCAATTGGGAGAGGTAGAAAAAAGTTTAACCTGTTATTTAGGCCCCATTGCCAAAATGCTGGTAAAAAAACATGCGCAACAGTCAACTAACGTTGAGCAATTTTTAGGGTCGCTGGTTGACTATATTCCTTCTGAAATAGAACGGCAGACGTTCATGCACAATTTACAGGTATCAGGGGTTTACACGAGTGCTCGAAGCGGGTGTAACAGTGCCAGCGTTATTTCTACTGCGTCCTCGGAAAAAAGCACGCTTTCAGTGGAGTTTCTTGAGCAATTAACCGCCGACTTAACGTATTATTTAGGACCAGTAGCCAAGCATTTAGTAACGGCTGCACACAAAAAAAGCACGTCCCAAAAAGAGTTGTGTGCATCGTTGGCTGAAAAAATACCTGATAGTAATGAACGAACACGATTTTTAACGACTTGGTCTAAAAAATAACGCATAGGCGGGTTAGTACGACGCGCAAGCCATTAAATTAAAAAATTACATTTTTTCACCAGGAGTCCTGTGTATGTCTTCTCAAGATAAACGCTTTGTTTCGGTAACTACGCCGTTAGGCCCAGACATATTATTATTCAGTCGCATGAGTGGTTATGAAGAATTAAGCCGACTGTTTGAATATGAAGTGGACTTACTGGTCGACAAAAATAATATGGCACTGGTTACGTCAGGCTTTCCCACGAATAAAGTGCTTGGCCAAGCAATGATAATCGCAGTGGACTTACCGGCGGGTGGTAAGCGCTATTTTCATGGGTTGGTAACGCAGTTCAGACACCACGGGGTTGCGGATGATTTCTTTTTGTTTCGTGCGGTATTGCGTCCCTGGTTTTGGTTTTTAACACGCCGCAGTAATTGTCGGATATTTCAGGAAACATCCGTCCCTGATATTATCAAAAAAGTATTAGCAGACAGTGGCTTTAGTGATTTTAAACTGGAGCTATCCCAGACGTACCAGCCTCGGAATTATTGTGTGCAATACCGTGAAAGTGACTTTAATTTTGTTAGCCGCTTAATGGAATATGAAGGTATTTTTTATTACTTTAAGCATGAGCAAGCTAAACATACTTTGATTATCGCCGATTCAGTTAACGCTTACCAAACCATTGCGGGTTATGAAACCATTCCCTTTTTCCCGCCAGAAAACACTGGTCAAAGAAAACGCGATCATATTCATGAGTGGCATACCGCGCATGAGGTGCAGTCGGGGCGTTATGTATTAAACGATTATGATTTTGAAAAACCTAACAGTAATTTGGTGACCAAATTTACCGAGAAAAAGCCCCATAGTCACGCGGAAGGGGAGCAATATGATTATCCTGGTAATTATCTTGAACCACCAATCGGGGACACTTACGCCAATATTCGTCTGGATGAATTACAAACGGATTTTGAAGTTATGCAAGGCAGAGGGGATGCCATGGGGTTGACGACAGGGATGTTATTTACCCTAAAAGAACATTACATTACACCTGAAAATACCAAGCACATTATCACGTCTGTGAAGTTTAGCATTGTATCCAATGAATACCGTTCGACGTCACCCGAAGAAACCCGGTATGACTGTGATTTTAAGGTGATCAAAGCGACTCAGCAATTTCGCCCACAGCGCTTAACTCCTGTGCCGTTTGTTCAAGGCCCTCAAACGGCAACGGTGGTGGGCAAAGCAGGCGAGGAAATATGGACGGATAAATATGGCCGCGTTAAAGTGCAGTTTCACTGGGAAAGAGAGGGCAAAAAAAATGAAACCAGTTCGTGTTGGATACGGGTAGCCACGCCTATCGCAGGGAAAAAATGGGGTTGGGTGTCTTTGCCGCGTATTGATCAAGAAGTGGTGGTCAGCTTTTTGGAAGGAAACCCGGACAGACCGTTAATTACGGGTAGCGTTTACAATGCCAATCAAATGCCGCCCTACGCTTTGCCTGCCAATCAAACGCAAAGTGGATTGAAGAGCCATAGTTCTAAAAATGGGGATGCTAACAACTTTAATGAATTACGCTTTGAAGATAAAAAGGATGCCGAAGAAGTTTATATTCATGCTGAAAAAGACTTTAATTGCGTTATCGAAAACAATGAAACACGAAAAATTGGCTTGGATAAAAAATCTCCCGGTAATCAAACCGTAGAAATTCAGAATCACCGTACAATAACGTTAAATGATGGTAATGAAACACTAACGGTTAAAAAAGGTAATCGTTTAACGGACGTTGATACAGGCAATGATACAAAAAATATCAAGATGGGTAATCACCTCCTCAAAATAAGTACTGGTAAAAGTACCATTGAAGCTATGCAGTCTATCGAATTAAAAGTGGGTAGCAACAGTATTAAAATAGACCAAATGGGTATTACTGTTAAAGGGATAATGGTGAAAATTGAGGCGAAAGCCCTGTTAGAGGAAAAAGGTCTAATGACTAAGGTAGAAGCCGATACTATGTTGATAATAAAGGGCGGCATTACCATGATTAATTAATGGGACTACAGATTATGACTGAACTCAACTTTATTAAAATAAAACCAACGCATGCTCAAGAAATTTGCCAAAAAGTAGCGCTTGACGAACTAGCGAAGCAATTACTAGTACAGGACATAAGCCCTGCAGCCTATCTTGAACAACTAATCGCTAACGCGTTGTATCCGGATGCGGTAAGTTTTCTGGCAACCGCTTTACCCAAACGGGAAGCTACTTGGTGGGCGTGTTTATCGGCGCGGCATAATCTAACAGGCAGTACGCCACCAGCCAGTGCAGTAAAAGCCATAGAAGCCGCAGAAGCGTGGGTTTACAAGCCCACTAAAGAGCTGTGCCAACTAACCCAGTCCGCGGCGGAAGCTACCGAATATAAGACGGCTGCTGGCTGGGCAGCGATGGCAGCATTTTGGAGTGGTGACAACATATCGCCCGTCGCGGGCTCAATCGTACCTCCATCGGACGACTTGACGGCAAAGGCCGTTACGAGCGCGATAATGATCGCAGCAACCGCTGCTAAGCCTACCGAGGTCGCCAGTAATTACCAACTTTTTCTACAACAAGGCATTAATATCGCCTGTGGCGGCGATGGCCGCGCCATTCAATTAACCGCAAAACAGGAGCAAACATGGGACAGCCCGCCGCCAGAATAACCGATATGCACGTCTGCCCATTGTTTACCGGCCCTGTGCCGCATGTGGGTGGGCCGATACTTCCTCCGGGTGCCGTGACGGTATTAATAGGGAAATTGCCCGCCGCTTGCGTCTCCCATATGCTGGTTTGTGCTGCGCCAGCACCCGATGTTATCGTTAAAGGCTCAATGACGGTACTCATCAATAAACTACCTGCTGCTAGGATGGGGGATATGACGGCGCATGGTGGGGTGATTGTTTTGGGGTGTCCTACGGTGCTAATTGGTGGTTAGTACGGCGAGTAATCCAAAGAAATCACACTGTTAAAAACCGCTATGCCGCATCAACCACAATAAACAGCAGGGTATTTATGGTTTTAGTCGGATAGTCTGGCTGTCAGGATAGACCGTCACTGGCTTTCGCTAGGGTTTACGACAGAACCCATAGAGAGGTTTTCTATAACCTTGGCACTTGCCTAATTAATGGTAATGCTCTATAAGATAAAAATATTTCAAATTACTTATTACTCAACTTTAAGCCAACATGAAACAATTGACCTTAAACCCCGCCCACAAAACCGCTGGCATTATCAAATTACCGGGTTCAAAAAGTATTTCCAACCGAACATTGTTACTCGCTGCATTAGGAACGGGTACAACTGCAATCTGTGAATTACTGGCATCAGACGACACGGATCGAATGCTGGATGCATTGCAAATACTGGGCGTGTCGCTAACTAAAACAGGGACTAATGACTGGTCAGTCGTGGGCAGTGGTGGGCAATTTAACGTCAAACAAGCAGATTTGTTTTTAGGCAATGCGGGAACGGCATTTCGACCTTTAACCGCGGCGTTGGCATTGTCCGGTGGCAATTACACGCTGTCTGGCGTAAAGCGTATGCATGAACGCCCCATCGGCGATTTAGTAGATGCACTGCGTCAAACAGGTGCAAAAATTGACTATCTGGAAAATGAAGGCTTTCCGCCACTAAAAATTTCAGCGGCACACCATGATCTCAGTCAGCCCATCAAGGTACGAGGTAATGTCTCCAGCCAATTTCTTACCGCACTATTAATGGCATTACCCCTTACGCAGCAAGCGGCGACCATCGAAGTAATCGGTGAATTAATATCCAAACCTTATATCGAAATCACCTTAAATCTTATGGCACGCTTTGGCGTGACTGTGCAACGTGATGGCTGGCAGCGTTTTAGCATTCCTGCTAACAGTCGCTACGTCTGTCCTGCTGAAATTGAAGTTGAAGGTGATGCTTCTTCCGCCTCCTATTTTCTGGCAGCTGGTGCGATTAGTGGATCTGTTGGCGTTGATGGCGTGGGTGACGCCAGTATTCAAGGGGATGTTCGCTTTGCCGAGGCGCTGGCGCTTATGGGGGCTGATATTGAATCAAGCAGCAATAGAATTATTGCGCGCAAACCAGCGTCTGGTAAATTGCAAGCGATTGATTTAGATTGCAACCATATTCCCGACGCAGCCATGACGTTAGCCATTCTGGCCTTATTTGCCGAAGGTACGACTATCTTGAGAAATATCGGCAGTTGGCGTGTCAAAGAAACAGATCGAATTTCTGCTATGGCAACAGAACTACGCAAAGTGGGTGCAGTGGTAGAAGAGGGGGCGGATTACATCAAAGTCACGCCGCCAGCGCAACTCATTCCGAATGCGGAAATAGACACGTATGATGACCACCGTATGGCAATGTGTTTTTCTCTGGTAAGTCTAGGCAATGTGCCCATTACTATTAACGATCCAGATTGCGTAGCCAAAACCTTTCCTGATTATTTTGAGCGTTTTTCTGAAATCATAGTGGCTTAAATTGGATGGTAGCGTAATGTCTCGTTAAGATATAATCGTCTATTTTGGAGGGCGGTAGGTAGCACTGTACTTATCACTCACCGTAATGGTCTAAAAGTGTTTCTCTGTCCAGCGGGTCTTTTGTTACATTTAATGAAAATGTCTGACACTACCCGCTATGCAATACCGTCCACCCGGCTCAATACTGTGCGCCAATGAAATTGGAATGGGTCGTTATTCATCAATGTTAGGCCAAGTGGGCTGTTTTTTCATGTTGTTTAACAAGTAGAATCCCTAACGAGCAAATGTCTGCATGAGCCATAGCCTCCATCAGCAAACCAAGACAGCAGCATCCGTTCGATCTTATGCCAGGGCACTGCAAATTATTGGACTGGCAATAGCCTACTTTGCAACGGGAAAACTGGGTACGTTTCTAGCCATACCTCCGGGCTATGCAACCGCCGTCTGGCCACCTTCCGGCATTGCCTTGGCGGGTATTCTTATCTATGGATACCGCGTTTGGCCGGGTATATTCTTAGGCTCGTTTCTGGTGAACCTTGCTATATCATTAGCGGGCAGCACTTCCTCAGAAACATTGACGGCGGTTATTATTTCACTCGCCATCTGCGTTGGAGCCACCTTACAAGCCATCGGTGGTGCTTATTTAGTCCGACGTTTTGCAGGGTTTCCCAATGCACTTATCAGAGAAAAAGACGTATTTTTATTCTTTTTCTACGGTGGTATGGTCGGTGCTATGGTCAATTCTACGATAGCCGTTTCAGTATTGGTGTTAGTAGAGCGAATTCCAGCAGTAAACTTTCTGACTAACTGGGCAATCTGGTGGATGGGGGATACATTAGGGATATTTATTTTCACCCCACTGGTTTTAATCTGGCTACAACAGTCCAGCGAATCTTGGCGTAATAGACGACTAACAATAACTCTACCTATTATTACCCTGTTTACACTGACCACAGGCGCGGTTTTTTATGAATCGCAAAGTAACAGCGTACAATTAAAACTTGATCTAAAACAACATACTACTGAATTAAAAGGTGCTCTGGAAGAATCAATTTCAGCACATATTAGTGCGCTACGGTCTCTAGGAAGTTTCTATTCGGCTTCAATAGCCGTGGACAGGGAGGAATTTCGAACCTTTACTTCACAGTCGTTAGCCAATTTTCAAGGTATTCAAGCGCTGGAATGGAGCCCTATCATTCCCTTTTCAGAGCGGGAAGCTTTTGAAAATAGCTTAAAGAAAGCGGGCTACCCGAATGTTAAGATCACCGAGCGGAATGCCGCTAAGCAGGTTTCCCCAGCAGGTGTCCGTCCGGAATACATCCCCGTTAGTTTCGTTGAACCCTATAAAGGTAACGAAAAGGCATTGGGTTATGACCTGTATTCCAATGATATACGCCGAGAAGCCATCAATAGAGCGAGGGACACGGGAGAAATTGCCGCGACAGCTCGGATTACGCTCATTCAGGGAAATGACACGCAGTATGGGATTCTCGCGTTTATGCCTATTTACCATAAAGGCTCCCATCAAACCTTAGAAGAACGGCGCCAGCACATTTCCGGCTATGTGCTGGCGGTTTTTCGTGGAGGAGACATTGTTACTGCCGCGCTCAAAGATCAAAATTTAGAGCGCTTATCCTATCAACTTATTGATGAGAGCGCACCGATAGAAGAACAGCTGCTTTTTGCGAGTGACCCGCTAGCATTTAAGCCACTTATCTTGCGAGAAAAAGGACTATTCGGTAAGGATTTTTCTTTGGTTAGTCACTTTTAGTCACTTTTCTATACCTATTGGTGGCCGATCATGGCGATTTGATGTCGCACCCAACCAGGATTATTTTGTTTATCACCGATCGAATACGGCATGGCTTATTTTAGTGGCTGGCCTGTTTCTGACCAGTATGGTAGGGACATTCGTTATGGTCTCCTCCGGTAGAGGGAACCTACTCCGGCAACTTGTTGAAGAGCGCACGGCAGCATTAGCGCAAAGCGAGGAACGCTTTCGTGCCACTTTCGAGGATGCGCCCATCGGCGTTGCAACCATATCGTTATCAGGTCAGTTCTTAAACGCAAATCAAGGCTGTTGCAAGCTTTTCGGTTACAGCCGAGATGCGCTGTTGAGCATAACACTCAATCAATTAATACACCCCGATTATCACCCGTCCAATGCTGATTTAATAAGGCGAACCTTAGCCAGTGAAATTGCTGGGTTCACTGTGGAGCAGAAGTATGTGCGTAAGGATGGAACATCACTCTGGAGTAATTCAGCAGTAAAGCTAGTGCGCCATCGAGATGACACACCCGCTTACTTTATTATCGTCATTGAAGATATCGATGAGCGTAAGCAGGCTGAAGCCACACGCACAGAAGCGTTAAATCGTCTGCGTAAAATTGCCAGCCGTGTTCCCGGCGTTGTCTACCAATATCGTTTACGCGCTGATGGAAGTGCTTGTTTTCCTTTCGCCAGTGATGCCATTTCTACAATATACCGCGTCAGTCCGGAGGAAGTGCGTGAGGACGCGTCCAAAGTATTTGCTATTCTTCACCCTGATGACCTTGCTGAAATCGCTGCCTCAATCCAACAGTCGGCACAAGACTTGACTCCGTGGCATCTTGAATATCGGGTGAAATTTGATGATGGTACCGTACGCTGGCTATTCGGTAACGCATTACCAGAGCGAGAAGTGGACGGTGCTACGCTTTGGCACGGTTTCATTAATGACATCACGGAACGCAAACAAGTCGAGCAGTCTCTGAAAAGAGAAAGTGAGAAAAATAGCGCACTGTTACGTAATGCCAGCGATGGTATTCACATCCTCGACTTCGACGGTAACATCATTGAGATCAGCGACTCATTCTGCTCCATGCTTGGCTACCAACGCTCGGAAATGATCGGCATGAACGTTTCTCAATGGGAGGCTAACTTTACAGGTAGCGAGCTTCTTTCCGTGGTGAGACGACAATTCGACAAACCGATTAGATCCCTGTTTGAGACGCGTCATCGACGTAAAGATGGAACTTTTTTCGATGCTGAGATCAGCGGATTTCCGCTTGAACTGGATGGTAAGCCTGCACTGTTTAATTCATCTCGTGACATCACTGACCGAAAAGCCAATGAAAATCAGCTACGCAAACTCTCATTGGCGTTAGAACAAAGCCCGGAATGCATCATCATTACGGACATCAATGCGCACATAGAATATGTAAACGATACCTTCGTTTGCTTAACCGGCTACCCACGCGAGGAGATTATCGGTAAATCCCCACGTTTTCTGCAATCCGGTACAACACCACCAAGCACCTACGCGGCACTGTGGGCGACCCTGAAGCAAAGGGCAGGTTTGGAAAGGCATACTCCATAACCGCTGTAAGGACGGCAGTGAACTGATTCAATCCGCCATTATCTCACCGCTACGCCAAGCGGATGGGGGTATTACCCACTTCGTGTCAGTACAAGAAGACGTTACCGAGAAAATCCACACCAACGCAGAACTTGAGCGCTATCGGCACCATCTGGAAGAACTGGTTGAGTCGCGCACCATCGAACTGAACAGCGCCCTGCAGCAAGCGGACGCCGCCAATCGAGCCAAAAGTGCCTTCTTAGCCAATATGAGTCATGAGATTCGTACCCCGATGAACGC
>JAPLRW010000087.1 GCA_026398935.1 Methylococcales bacterium | reverse complement strand
TATTAAAGGGATTGATCTGCATTTAACCTTAGATATGTATTTGCAAAAAATAGCTTATGACGCGTTAGAAGGGTATAACGGCGCGGCTGTGGCTATCGCGATTAAAACTGGCGAGGTTTTAGCACTGGCGAGTCGCCCAGGATTTGATCCCAATCCCTTTGTGAATGGCATTAGTTCAAATGCCTATAAAGACTTGCAAGAGTCAGAAGATCAGCCGCTGTTTAATCGTGCCGTGCGTGGGCAGTACCCGCCAGGGTCTACGATGAAACCTTTTGTTGCGCTGGCAGGGCTGGAGCTGGGTGCTACCAGTTTTAACCGCCGGATGTTTTGTCCAGGTGCGTATCAGTTACCTAATTCTCCGCATAAATTTCGTGACTGGCGTAAAGGTGGGCATGGGTCAGTCAATATGGGGAATGCTATCACTGAATCTTGTGACGTGTATTTTTACAGTTTGGCACTCAATTTAGGCATTGACAGGCTACATGATTTTCTACAAAAATTTGGTTTTGGTGAGAAAACTGGTATTGATTTAGTCAGTGAAAAACCGGGGCTTTTGCCTTCGCGCGAATGGAAACGCAGTGTCCGGAAGAAAGAGTGGTTTCCCGGTGAAACCGTTATTACGGGAATTGGACAAGGTTATACGCAAGTAACGCCTTTGCAATTAGCGCGTGCTACGGCGACGTTGGCCAATCAGGGCGTGGTTGTGCAGCCGTTTTTAGTATCGCGAGCATTAAGTCCAGGCTTGACGTTTCCAGCGGTTTTTCCCAGTGAGCCGGTTTTACCGTTAAGCAGTGCCAATATTGCCAATATTACCAACGCGATGATTAATGTTGTGCATAGCTCCAGAGGCACAGCAAAAGGTCTGGCACCTGGCTTGAGGTATAAAATGGCCGCTAAAACTGGCACAGCGCAGGTATTTACGGTTAAGCAGAAAGAAAAATACAATGAGCACCAGATTAAATTTAAGTTGCGTGATCATGCGTTATTTATTGCGTTTGCACCGGCTGATAATCCAAAGATAGCGGTGGCGGTCGTGGTTGAAAATGGCGGGCATGGGGGGACTGTCGCAGGCCCTATTGCCAAAAAGATCATGGATCAATATCTTGGGGATAAGTAGCATGAAAGTTGAAACCATTGAAAATGAGTTTGAACGGCACTCCTGGTTAGGTAATTTTTTGCGAAAATTACACGTTGATATTCCCTTGTTCTTGGGTTTATTGATCATTTCGATGTTAAGTTTTGTGATCTTATACAGTGCCAGTACGCAAAATGCGGATGTGTTACTTAAACATTTGGTGCGTAATTGTTTAGCATTGGTGTTTATGATTGCGCTGGCGCATGTTAATCCTTATCAATTCAAGCGTTACTCACTGGCGCTATATAGCTTTGGCGTTACATTGCTGTTTGCGGTATTACTGATGGGTGAATTTGGTAAAGGCGCGCAGCGGTGGTTAGATTTGGGATTATTTCGTTTTCAACCTTCGGAAATGTTGAAAATAGCAACGCCTATGATGATTGCGTGGTACCTATCTGAACACGTTATACCACCCAAAGGTAAGCAGTTGATTATTGCATTTATGTTGATTATCGTTCCCTGCTTATTAATTGCCAAACAACCGGATCTAGGCACTGCTTTATTAGTCGCCAGTTCAGGAGCCGCCGTATTGTTTTTTGCGGGATTATCCTGGTGGTTTATTGTATCTGTGGTTGTTTTTCTGGGTGCATTAACGCCAGTTTTATGGCATTTTATGCTAGATTATCAACGTAATCGGGTATTGACATTCTTAAATCCCGAAGCCGATCCGATGGGAAAAGGCTATCATATTATTCAATCAAAAATTGCTATTGGTTCGGGTGGTATATCGGGTAAAGGTTGGCTCGGAAGCTCTCAATCAAAATTAGACTTTTTGCCTGAAAGTTCAACCGATTTTATTTTTGCCGTGTTCGCAGAAGAGTTCGGCTTATTTGGGTGTGTCGGGCTAATTTGCTTATATTTGTTGATTATTTCTCGCTGTATTTATATTTCAGTACAAGCGCAAGATACTTACACGCGTTTATTAGCGGGTGGCTTAAGCTTTACTTTTTTTGTTTACGTCTTCGTTAATATTGGGATGGTTATTGGCGTATTGCCCGTGGTTGGTGTGCCTTTACCTTTAATCAGTTATGGTGGTACGTCCATGGTTACGTTGTTAGCGGGATTCGGTATCTTAATGTCCATTCATACGCATCGAAAATTATTACCCACTTAAATGGCTATGCATAAAAAAATACCTTTAAAAATAGGCAGTTGTTTTTTAGCGCTGCTGTTCAGTATGACGAGTCAAGCAGCGATTGAAGGCAGTCCTTTGGTTGACGCGTTTGTGGAACAAATGGTCATAAAACATCACTTTGATCGTTTGCAAGTTCAGACTTGGTTACAAGCCGCAGACATTAAACCCGCCATCTTAAAATCAATTAGCGCGCCTGCCGAAGGTATTTCTTGGTATAAATATCGCAAGATATTCATGACAGAAAAACGCATTGAAGGTGGCT
>JAPLRW010000250.1 GCA_026398935.1 Methylococcales bacterium | reverse complement strand
GCCCTAAATCCCCCGCCGTCTTTTTTAATTTCTACACCTAATTTTATGCAGTTGAATTTAATTCAATTGCCCTCAATCGCCTATCCCTCATTTTCTCTTTATCCTTAAGAATACGACTATCTACTTATGTAATATTACCTATGGTACTCATACTAATAGTAATTGATCATAAAAATAGAAATAATGGATCCCGAAGTCTGTAGTCCATGTGGGAATTTATATTGTATTTTTATTATGATTTTTTAGTCATTTTAAATTAACGTATTTTGTTGCTTTTCATCCGTAAATTTTCGATGTAAAAGCCGTTTTGTTTGTTTTTATTTACAAAATACACCGAAAATATTTTTATTACAATGCCACTTGTGGCGGATAAATTTAAATATTTTTTATGATTAAAAATGAGAATCAATGATATTAAAAATCAGCAGTAATTAAATCATAGTGTGTATCGAAAATATTATTAATTACGGAGAATGAAAATGAAAATTAAAATTAGAATGAAAAGATCACTTATATCACTTGCTATTGCACAGAGTGTATTGATGGTATCACCTGTTGATGCGGCAAGTTACGTTGCTCCTAACAGTCCCGCCACTGCTACTATGGTTTTTAACAATGTTGAAGTTAATGCTACCCAGCACTTGGCGGCTTTTTTAAGTGCGCTTGATAACTTAGCACTACATAACGGACAGGTTTATCAGTTAATGAGTTCTAGTGAGGTCGTTAATCCCGCTATTGTGCAGGATGCGCTCTATTCAGAAATAGACGGTAAGCTGTATGTCCCTTATTTAGTACAAGATGGTGGTACTACCTACAATGCGACATTACTGCTTACAAACTCGTCGCCCATTCAATTTACGGTTATTAATACCATCACTACATCACTGACCTCTGCAGGCGAGGTTGTTTTCACTGAAGGCCCTCCAGGTCCAGCAGGTCCAGCAGGTCCAGCAGGTGCTAATGGTAAAGATGGTGCAACAGGCCCTGCAGGTTCTGATGGTGTTGATGGAAAACAGGGTTTACCAGGTACCAATGGCACTAATGGCACTAATGGCACTAATGGTGCCGATGGTGCGGTAGGGCCTGCAGGTGCTAAAGGTGCTGATGGTGCAGTAGGGCCACAAGGTGCGGCAGGTGCTAAAGGTGACACAGGTGCGGTAGGAGCACAAGGCCCAGCAGGTGCTAATGGTGCCGACGGTGCAGTAGGACCACAAGGTGCGGCAGGTGCTAAAGGTGACACAGGTGCGGCAGGTCCACAAGGCCCAGCAGGCGCTAATGGTGTCGATGGTGCGGTAGGACCTAAAGGTGATACTGGCCCAGCAGGCCCACAAGGTGCTAATGGTGCCGATGGTGCGGTAGGACCTAAAGGTGATACTGGCCCAGCAGGCCCACAAGGTGTCAGCTGGTTAGATCAAGTTTTCCCACATCCCTAAATCGGATGCGTAGCAAAGTCGAGTTATTGACAACGTAACTCGATCCAAGCTTAAAAGCGGCGC
Organism: Methylococcales bacterium; assembly: GCA_026398935.1. Lineage (GTDB taxonomy): Bacteria > Pseudomonadota > Gammaproteobacteria > Methylococcales > Methylomonadaceae > SXIZ01. Next base: position 5,797 of record JAPLRW010000250.1, on the reverse strand, counting down.
TGTTGAATATATTAAAAATATGCTCTCAGCGCCCTCTTTTTACAGATGATAAACAGGCATTTTAATGAACTGTTTTTTTACAGTGCTGCCGAGAGTATTCTTATAGTATTGCACGGAAAATATATAGTGCCATAAAATTGCTTTTTTTAAAAAGAAACCACTGAATAATCTCACGATATGCCTGTATAAAAAGAAATAGCTTCGTTATTCTATAACAGTTGATCTATATCAATTTTTTTTATAAATAGTATTAGCATGTAGCATATGGATTGGTGTTTAATTTATTACTACACTGTGAAGTGGATGTATTCTCGGTGATGCTTTTTTTACAAAAATAGCATGACATATTCGATATAAAACAAAAAAACGAAATCCAAAACGGTTGTTTCATGATCATCCCTTATTTTCTTATATAAAATAGAAGTAATTATTATGAATAATATAAAAAAAAGCATCTTACCCAGTATTTTAATAGGACTATTGTTTATATTAGGAATACAAGGGGTTTCTTATGCGGATACCAGCAGCAATGCCTGTGCAACCGATGCCACTGTCGTTAAGTATGATTATCTAGGTGCCTGTGGACTAACAAGAACATCGACCTTTACCTTGAGTGAAGCCGCAAATGTGAGTCGTATCAGGGTTTGGTATAACACCAACGTAGGCACTAATACGCTAAACGCCACGATTAAAGGATCGAATGGTGCGTCTTCTTATTCTTGGTCAGGACAAACCGTTAAAGGCGGCTGTGATACCTATCAAAAAAACTGGTGTGAAGGTATTATTACTTTAAATCAATTACTGCCCGCAGGTAATTACAGCGTTGACATTGGCAGTACCTCAATGTGTAGCAATCCCAGTGGTCAGACAACCTTAATCGTTTATGGTTGCGCCAGTAAACTGGATGCACCAAGCGATTTTAGATATACCTTAGCAGCAGGTGATAACGTAACGATGAATTGGAATCCTTCATCGGGTGCTGAGGGCTATCGTTTACTCTGGGGAACGACTGCGCCAGGCAATCACCCTACGGTTATTGAACTCGGCAATAGAACCCAACTGGGGCCTTTAGATGTAAGCGGATTTCCACGCGGGAATTATTACCTTGCCGTAGAAGCTTATAATAAATCAGGTAACAGCAGCGCATCGAATGAAATCGTTATTAAATTGGGTGATACGCCAACTGCCTTATTACCCCCAGTGAACGTGCAGCGTACATTAAACGGCAATCTATTCACGTTAAAGTGGAGTCCAGTGGCTAATGCCAGTGGCTACAATGTTTATTATGGTAATAGTAAGGGTCAATATCCCGGCTCTATCAATGTGGGTAATGCCACTCAATTTGGCGCTATAGATGTCAGTGGACTTCCCAGAGGCACGTATTATCTCGCTGTAACTGCCTATGATGCTAATCGTCAAAGTACGTATTCTACCGAGGTGTCCGTCACTTTACCATCCGGTGGCGTGCCAGATGGCGACATTAACAGCTATGTCGATTTAGTGATGAATTTAAGTAACGATACCTTGAATGGTGGCTTAACAGATCAGCTGCAACCCATTTTATCGGCGGTGTTAGGCAAGCCTACGTCTACTTGCCCAGCAGTGACCACAAATTTCAGCACCTCCTCTGCCAGTAGTTTGGATACTTTTTTACAAAACTTACCCAAACCTGCTACGGCAAATGTTAATTACGGCAATGGATGTGTGGCTGAGAAAGGTGAAACGATGGCGGGGCAAGCCAGCTTACAGATTGATAAGCTTGACATAAATGCAACGACTAAAAGTATTATCGCCAACTTTAGTATGCAAATGAGCAATTTAACTAAAAATAAAACAGTCATTGGTGATGGTACTATCGCCGGTAATCTTAATGCTAACTTAAACAATAGCACTGTGGATGGGCATCTTACTTTAACGCAATTTCTGGTCTCTAACGGATTACGCTTATCCGGTGGCGTTGATATACAGGTGCTTGCTAACAAGGATCTGTCATTAGCGATGAACATTGCAACCAGTAATAATATCAATGCACAATTAGCGTTATTGGCGACTAAAATTGATGCCGATAATTACTCTTTGAGTACTAAAACACCCGGTTTGGTTAACCAATATACGGTTAACGTTAATTCGGTGCTTTATAATAATACACTGTGTAAAGCCTATCCTATTGGGGGAAGCGTTTCTTTCAGTGCGGCGGGGAAAACACAGCAAGTACAGTTCAATAATCGTTGTGATGGCAAGTATACTGTAGGATAAGTAAATCATGCAAAAATGGCGCTTGTGTTGGGGAGTACTATTATTAACTCCTTGGTGGCTATCCGAGGTAAAAGCAGAAGCGCCTTTTTACACACTGGCATTGGAGTGGTCATCTGACAGTGCTTACACGATAGATGCCCAAAATAGCTTGGGCAGTAAAGTAGGGATCACCGTGACCCCTACTTTACAATTTAAAGGCAAAAACCGGCAAACCATTATCATCGTTCCGGATCTTGCCGCCTGTAATGCTGATACAGCACTACAGTTAACGATCCAAGCACTACAACCAACGCAAGCGGCGGTATTGGTTGTTAGCAAAGCACATGACATCATTTACCAACAAACGATAAATCGTTCATTGGATATAAAACTGCCTGAACTCGATCCAGCCGCGTGCAAGAAAAACACTGCGGGTATCGTTGGTGAGTTAAGTATCGCGGTGGTAAAATCAGCAAGCGGCGTTACCCTTAGCATCGAAAACCTCATCAAGGCAGACGTTGGTCATTCCTGGGTTGAGTTTAGGGCGTTAACACCCAGTGCGCCAGTCGCTTTCGCTACGGCTGGAACCTATAACAGCATCGTGGGTGACGGTGTTTTGATGGGTATTAATTTTTTTCGGGAGATTCAGCGCCCTGCGGATATTCGTAAGACCGTAGCGATTAATGCCGAACAATTAGCCCGCTTCATCGCTCTCATTGATGGTTATGTGGCGCAAGGCAGCAGCACTTGGACGCCTTGGCATAACTGCACCGCTTTTGCGATAGACGCTTGGCAATCGGCAACGGGCGAAACATTATCCGCCACACAAGCTTACCTAAATGCCCCTTGGGAAGTGACCGCAATGGGTTTACCGAACACCACCAGTTTATATTATTCCATCTTAGCAGTGGGTGGTGAGCCTCTGAATTAATACATCGGTGTTCAGGGTGAATCTAAATATAGATACAATCACCCTGATTATCCAACACAGCCGCCAAGTCCTCACAGCTAAGCACCTGTTCATGACTGGCAAGAATGTAGCAGCCCAACTCTGCAATTGCTTTCCAGTTTTCACTGTCATCCACAAAATAGAATGCCTGAATTAAAAATTGCCGCATCCATTCCTCCCGCTCGTATGGATCAACAGAATAATGTTGTAAATAATCATTTGCGATGGCCAAATCGGCTTCGCCACCATAGTTTTTAAGCGACTTAACCGTAAATAATTCCTGATTAAATACCTCGTTATCCAACCCTGCAACAAACTTCGCTTCCGCCACCGGCCCGATAAGTAAATTAACAATATCTGCTTCAAAAACCAAGCGATACCCTTCCGTAAGCCGACCTATCAATGTGTCACGACACCCGGATGACAGGCTATCATCCGCATAAACATCTGGAATTAACCGCCCACCTTTAGTCCCAACAATACAATCATACAGTCCCGTAGAAGGCGTGCTTGATACCGTACTGTCTAAATTATCAAGGATGCTTTTTAAAAAAACCGGGGGCAGTTTTTTTAAACGATCATTAAAATGAATAGCAACTGCATGACCTGCTTCATGGTAAGCGCTTCGTTGTTTACGCACTATGTTACTAAGTGCTAATCCGCTCATCAATGCTGTATTGTCTTGTTTCATGGTGAATGTCTACTGCTTATTATTTATACGTTAAAAAAACAGCTATCCCAGACAAGGGATAGCTTCGTGCCTGCCATTAATTTACTGTTTATGCGCATCCAATTGATCTCTGATGCCTAGGTTTGCCAAGAGTCTTAAAAACGCTCAAACTTGCCCTCATCAACCCCTATTTCAGTAGCGATAAGGCGCTTTTCAGGTAGCATCCGTTTAGATACGGTGGTTTTTAATTGGTGGCGTCCCATTAACGGACGATTTGGGCTGCGCCGCTCTTCTTGTCCAATGTTAAAAAACGCCATCAACGTTTGCAGTTGTTCCGCTTGGCTGGTCATCTCTTCTGCCGTTGCGGCCAATTCTTCACTGGCTGAGGCATTTTGTTGCGTAATTTGGCTCATTTGGCTCATGGCGGTATTAATTTGATTAGCACCTGATGATTGCTCCAGCGATGCCGCCGAAATTTCCTGTACCAAATCGGATGTTTTACCAATACCCGGTACAATCGTATCAATTAGCACACCCGCACGTTCAGCGGCTTTTACGCTGCCTTCGGCTAATGCACCGATTTCTTGTGCGGCTATTTGACTGCGTTCGGCCAGTTTTCGTACTTCGGCAGCGACTACCGCAAAGCCTTTGCCATGATGACCCGCGCGCGCCGCTTCAATCGCTGCATTCAGCGCCAGCATGTTGGTTTGATAGGCAATGTCATCAATGATGCCGATGCGGCTGGCAATTTCTTTCATTGCTTCGACCGTTTGTCTCACCGCTTCACCGCCTTCGATAGCCTCTTTTGCGGCTTTCGCTGCCATGCCATCGGTTACTTTGGCATTTTCGGCGTTCTGATTAATGCTAGCCGCCATTTGTTCAATGCTGGCACTGGTTTCATCAACACTGGCGGCCTGTTCACTGGTTGCTTGCGAGAGCGATTGCGAGGTGGCACTGATTTGTTCGGAAGCGTTGCTTAATTGTTCGGTAGCATTAATGACCTCACCAATGGTTTGTGCCAACTTGGTCACGGTATTATTGGTTGCAACCCGCAGCTCTTCCAGTTGACCGCGGTATTGTTGCGTAATTTGTACGGTCATATCACCTTGCTCCATAGCCAGCAACATCGCCTGTACGGCGTTTAACGGCGTAATCACTGCATCCAAGGTATTATTAATACCTTGTACTAATGTACGGAAGTCGCCTTGATGTTGGCTGGCATCGGCGCGGGTATCGAGCAAACCTTCAGCCGCCGCATTGGATAACCGATCAGTATCAGCAATAACCGCTTTAAGGTTGTGACGCACCAACTCAATAGTGTCGTTAATGAACGCTTTTTTACCCGGTAACGGCTCCATAGGTGCATCAAAGTTGCCTTCACCGAAGGCTTTAATAACACCCATAGCTTTTTTCTTGACGCTAATATGCCCATTGACCATATCGTTAACACCTTTAGCCATTAAGCTAAAATCACCGTGGAATTTACTCGCATCCATATAGACATCAATGTCACCCGCATCGTGTTCGTAACTCATATGCTGCATATCCGCAATAAAGCCTTGCAGATTGCCACGCACCAATTCAATCGTGTCATTAATGAACGCTTTTTTACCCGGTAATTGCTCCATAGGTGCATCAAAGTTGCCTTCACCAAAGGCTTTAATAACCGCCATAGCTTTTTTCTTGACGGCAATATGGCTGCCGACCATACCATTAACACCCTTAGCCATTGTCTGATAACTGCCCTGGAAGCGGTTTTCATTGATATTGATGTCAATATCACCCAGCTCATGTTGCTCTGACATCTGTTGCATTTCTTGAATCAGGCCATTGAGCGCATCAATACAGGTGTTCAGGTTATTTTTGATGGTATTACAATCACCGTTATACGTAGCCGTAATTTTCTCAGGAATCACGCCTTTAGCGATCTGTTCAACATAGTT
>JAPLRW010000216.1 GCA_026398935.1 Methylococcales bacterium | reverse complement strand
ACAAACACATTCACCGCCACCGTACGCGCCGCCGATAAGGGTTCGCCGTGCGACAATTCCCACTCAAATAAGCCAAAAGAACCGGTCAATAACAGTAAGCCGACCAAGAAAATACGCAAAGTTAGTCGCCTAGTCAGAATAGGTTGCGCTGGTGAGCGTGGTTTCTGCTGCATTAGTCCGGGCTCTTTAGCCTCAAACGACAGCATTAATCCCAGCAAAACCGCCGTACTCATATTGATCCACAAAATCTGCACTGGGGTAATCGGTAACGCCACACCCGCAAAAACGGCTACGGCAATCATCAAACCTTCACCCAGATTGGTGGGTAGCGTCCAGGCAATAAACTTGATAAGATTATCAAATACCGCACGCCCCTCCTCCACCGCCGCCTCTATCGTGGCAAAATTATCGTCGGTCAACACCATTGCTGCCGCTTCCTTAGCGACTTCTGTGCCGCCTTTTCCCATCGCAACGCCGATATTTGCCTGTCTTAGCGCTGGAGCATCATTCACACCGTCCCCAGTCATTGCCACGACATGACCTTTCGCTTGTAACGCTTGCACCAAGCGCAGTTTTTGCTCTGGCGTAATGCGAGCGAACACATCACAGTCATCAACCAGCGGTATCATATCCTCAACTGACAGCTGTGCAAGATCACTACCGCTAATCACCCGCCCTTGCACTGGAATAGCAAACAACCGATGCAATCGCCCCGCACGCAATAAGCCCAGCTTAATGGCAATGGCTCGCGCCGTTCCTGGATGGTCGCCGGTAATCATCTTGACGCGAATACCGGCCGCCTGACACGCCGCGACGGCCGCCATCGCTTCTGGGCGAGCAGGATCAATCATCGCTTGCAAACCGATAAAGGTTAAACCACCCCGCACTTCCTCATGCTCAACCGTGGTGTCATTTAAACCATGATCACCCCGTGCAAAGGCTAATACACGTAAACCTTGCCTCGCTAACGCCTCAACCTGTTGCTGAATCGCCGATACATTCAGCGTACTCAAGCTTAGTTGCGCGTCAAATGCATTAACACAGCGCGGTAAAATACTTTCGACCGAGCCTTTTAAATAAATCTGGTGAACATCCAAGGCGTGATTATGATGCAGCGTCGCCATAAACTGATGTTGCGCTTCAAAAGGCAAGGTATCAAGGCGAGGATGGTGACCATTAACTTGCGGCGGATAAAGAGTAGCTTTGTGTGCCGCTACCAGTAACGCGCCTTCAGTAGGATCACCTTCAATACACCACTCGCCGGCATTCTCCAGTAAGCGCGCATCATTACACAACAAGCCTGCTTTAAGGCATTCCATTAATGCATGATGCTGTGTTACCACTACGGGTTGCTGATTTAGGCTAAACGCGCCAGTGGGAATATAGCCACTTCCGCTCACCTCAAACTGCTCATCACCAGCGATAATGCATTGCACCGTCATTTGATTCTGGGTCAAGGTGCCAGTTTTATCCGAACAAATAACCGTGGTACTGCCCAAGGTTTCAACCGCAGGCAGTTTACGAATAATCGCATTACGCTTCGCCATACGCGATACCCCAATGGATAAGGTAATCGTCAATGCCGCAGGTAATCCTTCTGGGATAGCACCCACCGCGAGAGCAACAGACGCCATAAACATGTCTAATGCCGATTCACCACGCCACCAACCAACGCAAAACGTCGCTACTGCAAAGACAATAATAATCCACAACAACCATTGACTGAATTGCGCAATCTTCAGCGTCAGCGGTGTATCCAAATCGGTGACGGCGGCTATCAGTTTGTTAATGCAACCGATCTCAGTACGATCACCGGTTTCAACCACCAGTCCCATGGCCGCACCATAGGTCACCAATGTCGAAGAATACGCCATCGTTACACGATCTGCTAAAAGCGTATCCATCGCTACCGTAGCGGTATTTTTTTGTACAGGCACAGATTCACCCGTGAGTGCTGACTCATCAATCTGTAACTCACGTACCGTTAACAAGCGTAAATCGGCAGGCACTTTGTCGCCGGATTGTAGGAATACAATATCACCCGGCACCAACTCAGTGGCATCCAACGTACGTTTTTGACCATTGCGCAGCACTAAAACGCTGCTATTCAGCACGCTTGCCAACGCGGCAATCGCCTGTAAAGCATGCCGCTCTTGAATAAATCCAATAATGGCATTTAACAGCACCACGCCAAAAATGACCCCGGAATCCACCCATTCCTGTAAAAAAGCCGTGACCGTTCCCGCTACCAATAAGATATACACCAGAGATTGATTGAACTGCGCTAAAAACAGCAGCAACGGGCTTTTTCCTGCCCTAGGCGTAAGCGTATTGACACCAACGTTTTCACGGCGGCGTAATACTTCCGCAGCATCCAAGCCTTGTTCACTGGCAACCTGCAGGGCTTGCAATGCATCCGCTGGTGATACGGCATACCACGGGGTTAAGGGCTTTTGGGTCATTAAGCGTGTCGGCTGATTCTCGCGCATAGTGTTTAACATCCCTACAAAAAACGAAACAGTTACTATATCGTACGTAATTATTCAGCCCCCTCTCTTAGAAAAGGAGGGATGTGAAATAAGTACCATCGTACACGTATCAGCAGCTATAAACCAATACAGCTAATCTGAATGCCTTCCCCTCTGGACAAATTTCCCCAGCATCAGCACACACAATGACAGAGACAAGCGAGTAATGGCGCATCGTTGCTATAATTGCCACACGTTCCTGTCTGTAATGCTTTCAAGTGTGCTTTTAAAAGGTGTAAACATGTTCCAGAGTCGTACCCTTGCGGCAGTCCAAGCGCCGATTATTCCGGTTATCGCTGAGTATATCCGCCAAAACCCCGGCACATTATCCTTAGGGCAAGGTATGGTCTCATACCCGCCTCCCGCAGCGGCACTAAACGCCATCCGTACTTTCGGCGCACAAGCAGAAGAGCATTGGTATAACGCCGCGCTTGGCACGCCGCGTTTACTGGACTGTATCGCTGACAAGTTACACAACGACAATGCTATCGACTGCACACAGGGTTACCGTGTCATGGTTACAGCAGGCTCCAACATGGCTTTTTTAAATGTGTTATTAGCCATTACCGATCCGGGTGATGAAATCATCTTACCGCTGCCGTATTATTTTAATCAGGAAATGGCGGTGCGCATGCTCAATTGCACGCCAGTTATGGTGCCGACAGATGCAGAGTATCAATTACAACTTGCACTGCTTCGCGCCGCCATTACGTCTAAAACCCGCGCTATCCTGACCGTTTCGCCGAATAATCCCTCCGGTGCGGTTTACCCGGAAGCGGTATTGCGTGCCGTCAACGCCCTGTGTCTGGAACATAATATTTATCATATCAGTGATGAAGCGTATGAGTATTTCACCTACAATGACGCCAAACACTTTTCCCCCGCAAGCATTCCCGGTGCTGAGCAGCACACTATTTCACTGTATTCGTTATCTAAAGCGTATGGTTTCGCGAGTTGGCGCATCGGTTACATGGTTTTCCCGGAAGCCTTGTTGCCCGCATTGCTAAAAATACAGGATACCAATTTAATTTGCCCACCGCTGATTAGCCAACACGCAGCGATAGGAGCCTTGGAAACAGGTGCGGCGTATTGTAAAACCCAGATACAGCGTTTAGCCGCCATTCGCGTACAAGTCAACGCCGAATTACACACTTTAAACGATGTTTGTGACATTACCAATACAGAAGGCGCGTTTTACAGCCTGTTGAAACTGCATACAGCAAAAAATGATCTCGACCTTGTTAAGCAGTTAATCAGTGCTTACAAAGTCGCCGTCATTCCCGGCTGTGCATTTGGTTTACACGAAGGCTGTTATCTAAGAGTCTCTTACGGCATGTTAAGTGACCACAACATCCATGACGCTTTAAAGCGTTTAAGCACAGGCATCAGGGCATTATCTTAAAACATTAGTTAGGATTTCGCTAAAAATAACTTCCCCCTTTGAAAAAGGGGGATCGAGGGGGATTTTATCTAATAAATCTCCCTTTATGCCCTTTGGGTACTAACCCCTCTTTTTACCCTAAAGGGCACAGGTCAAAGAGGGGGACTGAGCAATTACTCTGCAAGAATACTCACATATCGGGACGTTATTTTGACCACATCCTTAGTGCTTAATGCTCGACTACGGATTTTCGGTATTTAACAAAATTACTTCGATTTCTTCCGTAATTTCTTCCTGACGATATACCTGCGATTTACGCCGTAGCGTGACAACATCGTCATCCAAATGCTTTACCGCCGCTTCCAGATGTTGCAAGCGGCGATGATTTTCCGCCATGAGTGAAATGTAAAAAATCTCATGCAAGGCGGCAAATAAATAATGACTGATTAAATCGGAAAAAAACAGTGCCGGCTCGACATTTAATAGCGGCGCATTGCCTGTTTGAACCTGCACTGGCTTGGCTTGCACAAACGGTGGCATAATCTGCTGTGTAACGATATGATTCTGAACGGCATCATGGTGGATAACCGTCAGCGTTAGCGCACGCTGGCTCTGCTGCTGGTTATTAATAATTTCAATCAAATGCCCTAACACTGCGGGCACTTCTTCTGCGACATTAGCGCCCGGCATAGTCGCAACAACGTGTACGGGGCTATCGGCCAAACGGTTGTGCAAGCGGCTGCCAATCGCAATCATACCCGCGTAAGTTTGAGGCTGCATTGCCTTAAGCAAACTGTCATTAAAATCGCCACAAAATCCGCGCTCAGCCCCCACCAGAATCGCCAACGCGGTGACGTTTGTATCCGGCAACGGCAGGCCAGGGTAAAAGCTTAAAAAGTCCAGTGCCACTTGTTCAATGGTTGCGACCGCTTGCCCCTGCATGGTTTGAAAGCGCCCCAATTTATGAATCTCAATCAACGCCAGATTTTTCATGGAATTTAAAATACTGCGAATTTCCTCCATCTGCGTAATGTGCAGTTGTAACGCGCGGCTTTGGCTCATGCGCCTTGCTCGGTATCAATAGCCAACCATTCCCCTAACGCAAGCTGCCATTCGTTATCAGCACTGTCCAACGTCAATTCAGTGGTATGTACCCCCTGTTCAATACGACTGAGCAATGCGGGAATCTGGTTAAGGTCGGCCTGATTAAAAAAATCAGCATTAAACGCCGTCAACCAAGCCAATTGAAATAAACTGCTCAACGGACGCAAACGATCCTGCTTCAGTATTTCACGCAGCAATCGTCCACGTTTAATGCGTGCTTCCATCGACGCTTCCAGTCGCTGCCCAAAACGGGTAAAGGCTTCCAGCTCCAGAAATTGCAGATAATCCAGCTTCATTTGTCCTGCTTGATGCCGAATACTGGGATGTTGCGCTTTACCCCCGATACGCGACACGGATTTAGTAATATCGATGGCAGGACGAAACCCCGATACAAATAAATCATTATCCAGATAGATTTGCCCGTCAGTAATCGAAATCAAATTGGTAGGAATGTACGCCGCTATTTCACCTTGCTTGGTTTCAACAATGGGCAGTGCGGTCATACTGCCGCCGCCGTGCGCCGCATTTAAACACGTCGAGCGCTCCAATAACCTAGAATGTACAAAGAAAATATCCCCTGGATACGCTTCCCGACCAGGCGGCCTACGCAACAGTAAAGACAGCTCGCGATAGGTTCTGGCATGGGTGGACAAATCATCATAAATAATTAACGTGTCCCTGCCCTGCGCCATCCAATATTCTGCCAACGCACACCCCGCGAACGGAGCAATGTATTGTAAACCCGGTAACGCACTGGCTTCGGCCACCACGCACACCGTATACGCCAATGCGCCATGCTTACGCAGGGTTTCGATAGTGCTCACCACCGCCGAGCGTTTTTGCCCTATTAAGACATAAATACACAGCACATTCTGGCCTTGCTGATTAATAACCGTATCAATCGCAATCGAACTTCTGCCCAAACCTTCATCGCCCACGATCAATTGCCGCTGACCTTTACCCATCGGAATGAGCGTATCAATAATTTTAATCCCGGTGTACAAAGGTTTTTGCACAAAATCACGGGCAATAATCGCAGGCGAAGCTTTTTCCATATCCTCGCGCCCCGTCTGTACAGGTGGCGCTAAGCCATCTAACGGCGCGCCCAAGGGATCAATAATTCGCCCTATACCATCATCCCCCACCGGAATACTCAGCGAATGCCGCGACAGATGCACGGTGGTTCCAGCGGTCAGTGTATTGGTTTCATAGAGTAAAATCGCACCAATGCGGTCACGGTTAAGATCAAACACCATGCCGCGACTGCCATCGGCGAAAATCAGAATATCTTCAATCGCCGCCGATGGCAGACCTTTAATCCAGCTGATACCATCACCAATAGAAACCACTGATCCTTGTTCGCTCACCCGCAAACCGAGCTGATAATCAGCCAGCCACGCCGCTTGTTTGGCTAACAAGCCATTAGTTAGTCCAGGTTTATTCGGTAACATGTGCAATCTCGGCGAAGCCAACTAACTCATGTTGCAGATTAGCGTTTAACACCCAAGGACCAATATCAATACGCAGTCCGGCCATTAATGCCGGCTCTTCGGCATAATTAATTTTGACAGGCTTCAAGGTCAGTGCTTCCAGCTTTTGTTCCAACTGCCGATGCATCTCTGCCGATAACGGAAACGCACTGGTTACTTTAATCAGAATATTTTTCTTATCCGCCAAGGCTTGAAAATGTCCACAACACGCTTCCGGCAATGACGCCCATTCCTTCAGTAATAGCTCACATAACCGTGTTTCCAGCTCAGGCGTAGCGGCTTGTTGCAATAATAAACCAGCGAAACGCGTAGCGTTTTGTAACGCCTGCCTTTCGGTTTGTTGCTGTAACTGTTGTTGCTGATAGCTTAGGGTGATTTTCGCTTTTTGCTTTTCCTGCTCCAGCTCCGCCTGCAACGCCTCCAATTGTTTACTGCGTTCAACGTCGAGTTGCTGCTGAAAAGTAACCAGCGCCGCCTGTTTTTCCTGCTCCCATAACTTTAGCCGATTTTCATACAGACTGCGTTCTGCTGCGGCTGTTTCCTGAATGGCTTTTGCATCGGCCAGCGATTGATCAATAAACTGTTTACGCTTAGCAATCACCGCCAGTAAAGGTTTATAAAACAGCCGTTGCAAAATCCAGATCAGCACCAGAAAATTAATAACTTCCAGTACAAACGTCGAGACATTAAATTCCATAGCAACCTTCGTCGTCTATTTAGTGACAATGTATTCCAATAAAGGATTCTTGAATAACACGATTAAAATAATCACCAGACAATAAATCGCCAATGACTCAATCATCGCCAAACCGATAAACAAAGTACGCATAATCGAACGTTCCGATTCCGGTTGCCGAGATAAGGCATCCAGCGCGCTGCCAATGGCTTTACCCATCGCGAAAGCGGGCAACATTACCCCGATAGCAATACCAAAGACTGCGGCTACACTGGAGCCGAGAACAATCATAGCAATTTCTGACATAGCTTATTCCTGTGCGTTAAGTTGTTGTGATTGCATAGCGCCCGCCAAATAAATTAAAGCGAGCATACCGAAAATATACGCCTGCACCAAGGCTTCAATAATGTGTAACATCAAAATCGGGATCGGTGCCAGAAAACCCGCCACCAGTAAAATCAGCATCGCCGCCATTTCCAGACTCATCATATTACCGAATAACCGAATCGCCAGCGCCAACGTACGGGTAAATTCACTGATAATATGAAACGGCAATAAAATTGGGCTGGGGGTTAGATAATGCTGTAAATACTGTTTAATCCCGTGGGTTCGGATACCAAACCAATGCACCGAAAAAAACACCAATACCGCTAACGCCGACGTAACAGAAAGATCCCGCGTAGGGGAATGTAAACCGGGAATTAAGCCGACCAGATTGGCAATAATCAAAAATAACCACAAAGACGCAATAAACGGCAAAATCTGCCGCCCATGTTCTGGCGCTACTTCCATGATAGCTTCATCAATGGTCGCCACAATCCCTTCAACGCCGGTTTGAATAGCACCGGGTAAAAGTTGCAAATGCCGCGTTGACAGCCAAGCAAGCAAGGTAATCACCAGCATGATGCCCCACGTAGTGATGACAGATAAACCAATCTGCACGAAGCCTAGCGTAAACGTAAAATCATTTTCCATACATGCATCTCAGCGTTGAATTGGCGTTTGATTAAAATAATCCAGCATTTATTTTGTAGTTTATTGAAACAGAATCGCCTTAAAAGGGATTAACCACTGTCAATTGGTTATCAAAAATTTGACCATGCTGCATATCTTCCGAATACAGTTTTTCACAACCAGCAAGTAATGCAGCGGCAACAATCAGACTGTCCCAATGCGATAACGAATAACGCTTTGCCAAATTTATCGCCTTGCGAATGGTAAGGCTATCGACAGGCACGACCTCACACAAATCCAATAAACTTTCGGCAATTTCATGGGCTTCTGATAACAAAAAATGATGTTTTTTGATCAAAACGCTAACGGTTTCATTGATAACTTGGGTGCTGATCACTGGGGAGTCCTGAATAATCTCGATAGCGCGAGCAGACTTTGCCTGTTCTTTTGATTCCGCGTAGATAAACAGATTGGTATCGGCAAAAATTCTAGCGGTCATAACAGTCTTCGCGGTTAAATTTTTCAGCGTTGAAGCGACCTCGAAATTTTGCCAAGGTGGCTAAGGCTTTTTTTCGGCGGCCAGCCTCTTCTTCCGCTTGTTTAGCTTTTAAACTTTCAGCAAAATGCAACACTTCGCAGGCCGTTTGTTCTGGCAGCGTTTTGACGGTTTCATAAATTTTTTCTGCAATATTCATCAATGTAGCCTCTGTTTGTGTTTGCTGCTCCGTGCCATTCGGCGGAACCGCTATCGCGTTCCGCCTTACGGGTTATCGGCCGTACAGGCGTTAACACGTCTAAGGTCAGTCGTATCTTTATTACTTTTCCCAATATTACAAACATGACATAACGTTTGAAAATTCTCAAGCGTGTCCTGTCCTCCTTTCGAGCGTGGGATAATATGGTCAACATGAAGGATTATGTCATCGTGTGAATCCCGACCACAAGCAACGCATTTCCAATTATCTCTCTGAAAAACTTGCCAACGGATTGAGGGCATAACCTTTATTTGTTGTTCGGCAGCTATCCTTGCCTTTGAAAGTTCATCTTCAGAAAGATTATTTGTAAATTCTTCAGTATCTTCTGTCTGCTCTTCGTCAAATTCCTCAATTTCCTTTAACCATTTATTCAGCTTGCCTACAAGCTCAAGAAAGCGAACAGGTTTACCCATTGCAATTTGAATGTAAGAATCATAGATGGGATAAAAAATAACGTAACCTTCTATAGCCCTATTAAGGTCATCAGGTGCAATAGGATATTTAAGGTGTTCAGAAACAAAAAAGTTATCAAACAAACCTCTTTCTGTCATCCAATCATAATGCTCTCTCAGAGTCGAGATAGGTTCACAGTCATTACCATGATAAAACAAAGGCTTAATAGTTGCTCTATAACATAAGCTATGAATCAATGATTCATACTGCAAGTGAAAATCGAATAATTTTTTGTGTGATTCGTCCGTCAAACCTTTTAGCCAGTAATTTTCCAATTGAAAATACAGGCCTTCTTCCTCCAGAATGTAGCCATAACGAAATGGCAGAAGCTGAACGACTTTTCCGCCTTTACGATTAAAGCCTCGCCACTTCTCTTTATCCCGTTTCCCACCTAAACTTGCGTATGCAGATTGATAAAGGAGTGTAAGCTCATTTTCTCGCTTGGGTCTAAAGTTTGGATAGCATGAGACACGAGAATCTTCTAAAGCATCCAGGTTGTAGATATTTTTTATAAAAGCAATGCTGCCATTCAAAACCACGCGAAGCCTTGGAACAACTGAGTGTTTAAGTGCATCTGCCCTAAGACGTGCATCATCGACTTGAAATAGATTTTTATAGCTATCATCAAAACTAATTTCACTAATATCTGTTAATTGATTTATCATTTTTTATAATCACACTACAGTCTAACGCAAATATCGGCGGCCTTAGCGATAGCGAAGCTTCGCTGAAGCATTGAAGCTAGGCTTTTAATTCGACTATGCCCCCAGTTCTTTTCCGAATACGATTTCGCTGTGCAATCAATGCATCAATAGCGCGTTTGCCAATCACTAGCGAAACCTCGTATAGTCTATGGAAAATCCATCGTTATTTTGACGGAATATCCATAATCCTCGTCTTGCTGCTAAAGCTAATATTGAAGCTTGTAACCTTAACGCATAGGACTTCGCTTGAACAAATGTTTCCTTTAAATTTTTTTTTGTATTAATGTCAAATTTGCATTCAATCACCGCAATAGCACTTTCCTCCGCTTGTTTAGCTTTTAAACTTTCAGCAAAATGCAACACTTCGCAGGCCATTTGTTCTGGCAGCGTTTTGACGGTTTCATAAATTCTTTCTGCAATGTTCATCAATGTAGCCTCTGTTTGTGTTTACCGCTCCGTGCCATTCGGCGGAACCGCTATCGCGTTCCGCCTTACGGGTTAACATATATTTAAAAAACCCTCTTAAAGCCAACCCATCTGCCAAGACGTTTTATCTTTCAGCGTTTGCCAGTCTATTTCGTAGACCTTGTTATTGATCACGGCTTCTAATTCGCAAGCAATAATCTCTGCGGCCGGGGTTTCTGCCCGAATCAGTTTGGTGACGATAAAGTGGCGTTCTTTTTGCTTTGGATGAACGGCGATCCATTTTGATAGCAACAGTTTATTAGGGTTTATTTGATTCATGATAGCTATTCTTGTATCCGTTTTTTGCCAATAAGCGGCAGATGGTCGCGAGCAAAAATAAGCCACGCGGTGTATGCGCTACATAAATTGATCACTCAGCGTATATTGACTACCCACTTCATCTTAAGAGTGCCAAGGCTTCCTGATAAACCACATCGGCGGGGATACGCTGCACCAATCCGCTGTCCATTTCTTCTGCACGACGCGCGGCTTCTTGAAACCAAAGCTGTTCATCCTCTGTTTCCATTAAAGTATCAAGACTAGACAATAATTGCTCTGCCAATTGTGCCCGCTCTTGTGGGGGCAGCAACAATGCTTCGTGACGGATAGTTTCAATGTTCATACAAGTTTTTCCACCTAATTTCTAATGACTGATAATTCCAAATGCGTTAGTCGTCATCTTTACTATTGCATATAAAAATTATGAATAAGGCGCAAATATTACGCTGTGTTGCAGCCTTCATCCATCCTTAATCAAGAAATACACATTAAACACGCCCAGCACCACGCCACCAAACAATAAGCTCAGCGTCCAGCGTGTTGAATAGCCGGTCACTAAACTGTCCAGCCAATGCCCTAAATACGCACCACCGACAATCGGCAAGACCATCACTAAACCT
Organism: Methylococcales bacterium; assembly: GCA_026398935.1. Classification (GTDB taxonomy): domain Bacteria; phylum Pseudomonadota; class Gammaproteobacteria; order Methylococcales; family Methylomonadaceae; genus SXIZ01. Next base: position 21,967 of record JAPLRW010000216.1, on the reverse strand, counting down.
AAAGTGCCGATATAGATGGTTTGTGAGAGTAAGGTCGGGCGTTCACGTTCGGCTTTTTTGATGCGTTTAATCTGGCTTTCAATTTGTTTTTTTAGCAGTTGTTGCGGGTTCATGACTACCAGCCTCCTACTTTACGTTTGAGATTCCACATACGTTGCAACATGGCCTGTTCCATGCGCTGTAAACTGTCACGCGTGGCGCGCAGCTCGGTTTCTTCGGCCACTAATTGCTGTTGTAATACGTCGCTGATGCGTTCTATATCGGTATCAATCAGAAAATGCCGAGTACTGATGGTTAAGGTATTGTTATTAAAATACGCCACCGCGCCGGGTAGCGCCAAATAGTGCCATTCGCCACTGTCCAAACTAAAACGCGCCAAGCCGAATACCAGAGTGGTCATAAACCGTGCATGATGCGCCTGTATGCCAAAGCAACCGGAGACATCGTTAGCCACAAAAGAATTCACACCGCTAAAACGTTGTTCGTGCGTTGCATCAAATACATTCAAGTCAAAGCTGCTCATACCATCGCCTGTTGCATGGAACCGCGCATGTAGCATTGCTGTTCGGTTAAGTCATCGTATTGACCCGCGATAAAGGCTTCGCAATCGGTGAGGGTTTGTTCCAACGGCACTGAAACACCCGTGTGTTTGGTGTCTTGGGCAAGCACCACAAACGGCTGGGTTAGATAACGTTGTAATTTTCTAGCGCGCATGACGATTTTACGATCGGCTTCCGCTAATTCTTCCATACCCAGCATGGCAATAATATCTTCCAGCTCTTTATAACGTGCCAGATGTTCACGCACCGCTTGCGCGACACGGTAATGCCGTTCACCCAAGGTATTTTTATCCATGAGTTTACTGCTGGAACGTAAGGGATCGACTGCCGGATAAATGCCTTTACTGGCTTGGTCGCGCGAGAGGATAACGGTGGTATCAAGATGGCTAAGGATGGCGCTAACTGCCGGATCGGTCATATCATCGGCAGGCACGTAAACTGCCTGCACCGAGGTAATCGCGCCTTGTTGCGTAGATAAAATACGGTCTTCCAGTTCGGCGACTTCGGTGGTTAAAGTCGGTTGATAACCCACTGTCGCAGGCATACGCCCCAACAGACTGGAGATTTCACTGCCCGCCTGTACAAAACGAAACACGTTATCCACCACGAACAGCACTTCTTTATGTAGCGTATCGCGCAGATATTCGGCATAGGTTAACGCGGACAACGCCACGCGAAAACGCACCCCTGGCGATTCATCCATTTGTCCAAAAACCATCAGGGTATCGTGCATAACGTTGGCTTGCTGCATCTCACGCCATAATTCATGCGCTTCGCGGATACGCTCACCAACACCAGCAAAGACCGAAACGCCTTTATGAATGGCTGAAACTGCATGGATAAACTCCATCACCAATACCGTTTTACCCACGCCCGCGCCGCCAAACAAGCCCGTTTTGCCGCCTTTAACAAACGGACAGAGTAAGTCGATGACTTTGATACCGGTTTCTAAAATACCGCTCATGCCAATTGCTTCGGATAAAGGCAGCGGTTTAGCATGAATATTACGGAATTCGTCTTGCGGTAAGGCAGGCAAGCCGTCCAGTGGCTCACCAAAGATATTCAGCAACCGCCCCAAACAGGCTTTTGCAACGGGAACATGTAACGGCGAACCGGTATCAAAAACAGTCATACCGCGTCTAAGCCCAGCCGTACCGTGTAAGGTAATCGCACGCACATGTTTTTCATCAAGGTGTTGATGCACTTCAAACAGGTAAGAGGAATGATCAAAACAGGTAAACAACGCCTGTCCCAACGGCGGTAATTGGGTGCAATCAATAATAACTACTGGGCCATGCACTTCCGCTATGACGCCAATAGAGTGATGTGCTTCAGAGGCCAACGCTAAATGATTCATGCCTTGTGTCCTTTAGTAAAGTCAATCGACGCGCATCATCAGTAAGCATCACGTCCCCTTATCTGAACCCACCGGATAATCCCGCCATGAAAATGGTACGCAATGTGCGCCCTATTGTCTATTGGTGCTTTAATCAACACTTTGTAAATTGTATTTTCGTACTCGATAGCGCAATGTTTCGCGGGTTGCGCCTAGCGCTCTCGCGGCAGCCGTGAGGTTATTGTCAGCGCGCTCTAAAGCGGTTTTAATGATAAAGCGATCCATATCATCCAGCGCCATACTGCCATCTAAAGGCAAAATAATACTGTTGTCCATGACGCGATTATCTGCCACTGGCGTCTGTTCTTGACCGGGCAATTGTAACCACATGATTGGAAAGGTGACTCCTTCTGAAAATAACACACAGCGTTCAATCACATTGCGTAACTCCCGAACATTTCCAGGCCAATGATGCGCTTTTAGTTTATTCCATACCGCCGCCGGAATATCTTTTACATGCCGCCCGGCTTTCGCATTGTATTCCGCCACAAATATCGGCACCAGCTCATCTAAATCTTCGGTTGCCATACGCAACGGCGGTAATATCACCCGAAACACACTCAGGCGATGGTACAAGTCCGCACGAAAACTGCCCTCCGTAGCCATTTTTTCTAAATCACGGTTACTGGCCGTAACGATTTGCACATCAACGTTGATTTCTTTTTCGCCGCCTAAGCGTCGCACTTTATGGTCTTCAATGGCTTTGAGTAATTTGGCCTGCAAATCCAGCGGCATTTCCCCGATTTCATCCATAAATAACGTTCCCCCATCGGCTTGTTCCAATAAGCCCCGATGTCGACCTGCGGCGCCGGTAAACGCCCCCGGTTCATGTCCAAATAACTCTGATTCCAGTAATTCTCTGGGCAGCGCGGCACAATTGACTTCGATCATGGGTTGTTGCGCACGCGATCCGCCATAATGCAATATTCGTGCAGCCAAGCCCTTGCCCGTACCGGTTTCCCCGCCGATAATCAATGCTGAAAAAGGCACTTGCGTGAGACGGGTTAATATCTCTCTCACCTGCTGTGCCTGTTCACTTTTACCCACATACGCATCAGGCATATAACGGCGATGCCGTTGTTTGGTTTGATCAATAACCCGTCGTTGAATAGCCGCACTGCGCGCAGCGCTGGTAACAATTAAGTCTAATCGCTCCAGATCACAGGGTTTTTCCAGAAAATCATAAGCGCCCAAGCGCAACGCCCGTACGGAATCAGGCACACTGCCGTAACCCGTTAGAAACACCCATTCCGCATAACTCACGCTTTTTTTATGGATTTCCATAAAATCCAACGCATGCCCATCCGGTAAATTCATATCGGACAGAATCAGCAGTGGCTCCAAGCCTTGATTAATTAATACTTCTTTTGCTTTTGCCAGTGTATTGGCCAGCACCACTTCCCAACCCAATTGTCGATAATGACGGGACAGTTCAGTCCCTAATAATTTTTCATCTTCAATAATCAGTAATGTTTCAATCATGATAACGCTCCAGCAATACAGTCTGTCGGTAACAACAGGGTTACACACGCCCCATGGGATTGTTGATTGGATAATTTAATACTGCCGCCGACATCTTTTACAAATCGCTGTACCATAGACAAACCCAGACCCGTGCCCCGCTGACGACTGGTACGGAAAGGACGAATGCCATTGTCCAGCATATCTTGCGAAAAACCGGAGCCGTTATCCCGCACGTTAAGACATAGACCCTGTTTATCTTTGAATGCCTGAATACATACCGCTCCTGCCTCACCTTCCATAGCATCCGCCGCGTTCAACAGTAAATTTAGCAACGCCTGACGTAAGCCACTTTCGGGCAAATTGACCATTAAAGAGCCAGGCACATCCACGGTTAATTGAATGACTTCCGGCACTTGATACCGCGTTAAGGTCACTAAATCACGGATTAACACCGATACATCAAATTGGCTCACCGATTCCGGTACATGACGACTTTGATCAAGCATATCATTAGATAATTTTGCTAGACGTTTCAGTTCCGATCCAATCAATTCCATACGTTCGCATTGTTGCGTATCATCAATTTCACGCCGTAAATTACTGAATGCCATTTGGATGCCTGCTAACGGATTACGAATTTCGTGCGCCAACTCTGCCGCCACCTCGCCTATCGCCGCTAAACGTTCAGCTCTGGCTAAACTGACCTGCTGTTCCAGTAACGCTTGCGTGGCCATACGCACTTCTTTTTGCAACGATTGTGCATGTGACTTATTCGCTTCTTCTAATTCCGCAAGATGTTTAACCATTTCGTTATAACTTTTAAACACTGGCAAAATCAAAGGATCAAGGTGATCAGTTGCAAACGGGATATAACTTTCTTCCGTTAAGCGTTGCAATAACTGTTTAAGATCATTGAGTGGGTGTAAAAGTCTGCGGTATAAAAATAACACCGCCACAATTAAAATGACCATTAAGGTAATCGATGCCATGTACAATTCCGTTTCGGTATCATGACTGATTTTTTCTAACAAATGATCACGCACCATCTCTTCATTATCCAACGCCATCGTCAATACTTTTAAGGCATTAATTAATTGAACATTCTTTTCAACCTTATCCAGATTACCACCACCACTGAGTATGTTTCTAAGCGTTTCCATACTCACGCGGGTATCGGCTGATAAAAAACCATCATCCGCGATAACCGCATCCATTTCAACCATGGTTTGGTTTAACGCCGCAAAGGTTTTGGTTAATTCTTCAGGATAGGTCACGGGTACCGCTTCCGTTAAATATTCAATCAGCGATTGCTGTAATTTAACCGATACATTTTGTACACTGTGGGAATAATTAACATGCGACAACACGGTATTGAAGTGATGCAGATTTCGCCAAATCATGCCGCCCAACGTTACTAGCGCCAAGAGCAACAGTACCAAAAACGCTAATGCACGGTGCTGTAAGGGACGAGAATTTCTTGCTTTCATTGCGCCTCGTTGAACAGATATGAGTTTAAAAGGGTAGATGACCTTCACGCCAAACGTAGCAGCCTAGCGCTTGGGATTTAGAAAAAAGCATTAAGAGGCGATTTGTTTTAAAACGCCCCTGCCCACTTTCCCGAAAAGAGGACTACTGTTAGGCATTGTGCTGCAGAGTAAATCAATGGATACAAAAAAACGCATGCATTTATGGCATACGTTTTATTTACCATAAATTTTTTGCACCACATCGTAAAACCATTGCGGACGAAATATCACCACCCACATCAACACCAAGCCAGAAATAGGTAAAGGGCCTATTTCAAGCAACGTAACCAGCAAGAGTATCAGCAGATAAACAATACGCATACATCCACACAAAGTTAAAAGTTTTTTTATACCGTACCCACAGACTTACAGTAAGCTTTGTAGCACGTAAACCATCATAAGTAGACCGTTATTCGTCCCCAGAAATCAACAAAAACAACCCCATCAGGCGTATTGCTAATGTTGTCAATATAAGCCAAAAACAGAAATAATGGAACATTAACACGGATAATGCCTAAGACCATTCCTTATTGATAGCGGCCTACTGGACAAATACTTAAGATATAGTAAATCTGCCCCAAAAATCAATGAACACGGCTGATTTTGGGTCAGTACGCCATCACTAAAAATAACAGTGTATTACTAACGACTAAAAACAACCTGAAGTGTCGCTAACTAATGTCCTACTTATCTGCCAAACGTTTATCGACAATCATTGAATAAAAAATAAACAGTATCAGCAACGAGCCGAGAATTAAAGAGGCGCCAACAGTACCAAAATCAAAGCCGCCTTTTTCAAGGGGCTTGGTAAGTAGATCACCAAAAGTTGCTCCAAAGGGGCGCGTTAACACAAATGCCAACCAAAATAATAAGACACGATTAATGCTTGTGCTATATGCCGCAACGATAACTAAACCAATTAACCCCGCAATAAGCACCGCACCCCCCAAAAAACCAAGACCAGAATCATCCGCTAAAAAGTCGCCTAAAGCCGTTCCCAACGTATTGGAAAATAATATCGCCGTCCAATAGAAAAGCTCTACTTTGGTAGTTTTAATGTTATTAACCGATAATGTCTTTTCACTAAAATGCCAAATCGCCAATACCAGCAATAAACCCGCCCCCAAAAGCAGTGATCCATTCGCGTAACCAAGCCCTAAGGTTCTATCCATAAAATCGGACAGGGTCGTACCCGCCGTACTGGTGGTAATAATGACCGTCCAGTAAAGCACGGGGTGAAAGTGGCTCGACTTTAGCTGCAAGATCACAGACACCAAAAACAACCCCAACAGCATAATGGAACTCAGCCCGTAACCGACGTTCAGTGTCATCGACAATAGATCGCCGGCGGTTTCACCCAAAGTAGTGGCGCAGATTTTAATGATCCAAAAATAGAGTGTAATGTGCGGGACTTTATTCATGCTGCGGGTATTTCCCTGTTAGGGTTAAATTAAGTGACGCATTATGCTTAAAACCTATTTCCTCTTCCGTGCGTAAACGTTTTTAAGCCGTATGCTTTAAAAGTTCACTTATTTCCGAGGGTCTTCCCATGCATATTCTTAAGAAGACGCGTGCCGCCGCAATACCATTAATAACAAAGCAAATCGCAATCAATGCCGCCATCCACGCATACTGGCTACTGGCATGATACAGCAGTAAATCTTCACCAATAAATGCTGGGGTAATCGGAAATCCCACCAATCCCAAAAAGCTGATAAACAATACTAAGGATAATTTCGGGTTAGTTTCTGCCATGCCTCGATAAGCAAAAGGGGAATCGATGAAATTCTCTTTTTTCGGCAGCTTACTGAGTACCAACATTCCCAGTAACCATGAAGGAATAATACCCGTACTAAAAAAGAGTAGGTCTTGTAACGCGGTTGGTTGTAACAACCATACAGAGCCGCCCGCTAATAGCGCACTCAACGCAACCGCACTCCAAACCTGCCTAAAACTGTGTTTCTGGCTAAACGCACTTAAGGATGCCATCACCATTGCTAACGCAACCGGAGCAGCGAGATACGTGCTATTAATAAGCGCGGTTTTTAATAGCACGATTAATACCAGCAAAGCACTTACCCCCACACTGATTTTCACGCTAACACGCACACGGTTAATATTAGCACCTATTTTCTTCAACGGTATCCAAAGCATTGAGCGTACCAGTAGCTCCAAATTACCTTCCTGCAAAGCGAATACATACAACGTATTTTGTAAAACCTCCGGCAACGTATCACGAATGGATAGCGGTAAATAGGTTTGCATCGACGATGGTTTAACATCAGGGGTACGATCAATAGCCCCTTCAATTCTCAGCATATGCGCGACAATGGATGGCGATACTAATAACTGGTAACAGCGTAAAAAAGCGTTACCCAGAAAATGCACGAGTACCAGCATATCCAAGCCAAAAGCCAGCTCCATAAACATGAAGCCCACTTGCGTAATTGACGCATACGCCACTTGACCTTTAATATTCGATTGGGTTTTTTCCGCAAGACTGGCAATAATCACCGTTAGAAAACCAATGAGAAACAAAACCGTACGTGTCAGGTAGTGATAACTCCATATCGGCATGGTGCGCAGTAACAAAAATACGCCTAAATGCACGGATAATGCCCCGTAAAAAATCGCACTGGAGGGCGTCGGCCCTTCCATCGCTCTAGGCAACCAAAAACAAAAAGGAAATTGTGCTGATTTCCCGGATGCCGCGATAAAAATCAGCATCGACATCAAAAATAACGCCGGATAACTGGCCGGTGTCGGCGCACTGTGTTCGAACAATACCGATAAATTACTGAAATGGTCACTTTCATGAAACAACAGATGACTCATCCACGCGCCAAGCAATAAGCCAATATCGCAAAACCGGTACACGGTGTACGCTCTTAACGCATTACGCACGGGTTGCACACGATGCCGATAAAAGGCAATCAATAAAAAAGATGAAATACCCACGATTTCCCAACCAGCGAACAACATATCAATCGAACCGGACAGTACCACCATGTTCAAGCCTAACGCAAAACCGAAGATGGTCATAAAAAAGCGTTTATACCCTGCTTCGCGATGCAAATAATTTCGGCAGTAACGCACGATCACTGAAAAAATCAGCCATACCGCAAACAGATACACAGCACTGATCCGATCAAGATAAAAAAGAATCGGAAATTGATAACTGCCGCGCTCATAAAGCGTAAACCACTCATATTCATGATCCGGAAAACCAAGACTGACCCAAATCACCAACAAGCTAATAATGCTCAGTCCCATCGCATGGGTTGTCCAGAAACTGATAGCCGCAATTTTTTTCTCACTGTTGCCCAATAAGGCAATCAGCACCAGCCCTAACAGCGGTAAAATCTGGCAGGCGAGCAATAAGCTATTCATGCGTTGCTCCGAAGTAAATGTACTGGAATAGTTGCTTGTTGCCCGACAATAATATGCTCTGAATGACGGGCAATTGGTGTTATAGCATCTAAGGGCAACTCAACAGCTTCCCAACCAGTACGGTGATAGAAAAACAATTCGCGTGTATCGGGATGGCACGCGACCACTCTCACCCAGTCATGATCCAGCCATTCTTTTAATGCGGCGTCCAATTTTGCAAAAGCTTTATCCAATAACGCGGTTTTTTGCTCTATCACAATCAATAACCGTGAGGGTTCGTGTACCTCAATCATTTGTGATGGCAGACCCGTACGTAAATCACCTTCCACACCATTAGCAACACCGAGTAAACCAATCACGTTATGCGGCAGCTTAGTGCCCGCACCATAAATCGAATTATCAATCCGTGAGAACATATACTCAAGGTTAATCCCGCCACAAACCGGAATAATCGCCGATAAAATCTTGACGATCAATTGCCCTTCAGGATCAGTAGCTGCATCGTAAGAGTGTAAAAAAGAGCGTCTATCCAGAAATAATCCCCGCGTTAAGGCGCGTCTACCAACCACACAGTAAAGATTGTTAGAATGGTTAAGTTCCGGGCGCGGTTCAAATATCGACGAGGCACGGGTCACAACATGCTCATGTGCCTCATCGCCAGAATGTGCTGTAGGCCCTAGTTCAAACCACCGGCAGCGTTCAAGCGCGTTTTTTTGCAAGGCATCCTGCATAGTTTTTTGAAAAATCTGCAATACATCCGTTGGATACTGTTCATAAAGGTGTTTATCAAAATAGGTAATTTCATCACGGCTAGTATTGTGGAGTGCCGCGACAAAATGACTGCTGACGGGAATATCAATGCCCCGTTCGCGCAATATTTCACGTACGCCTTCATGATTGGCCATCCAAGCAAAAGCACGCGCATTTGGCGCACCCGGTTTCCCTGAACATGCACCACAATCATACGCGGCAAAATGCGGATTATTAGTGCTGCTTGAGCCATGCGCAACCACCACCACCAGCGGCGCAAAGTCTTTAGTTAAACCAATATTACGCAGTAAGCCTTCAATCTTATCGGCCATTTCCGTCAACGAAAAGCCCAATAATTTCCCATCAGCCGTCAGCTCGTCATTCTCCCGCAACAAATGCAAATGCGTATGCGCATCTACTTCGCTTAATTTTTTAATGCTCAATAACTGTGAGCCAGGACGAAAAACATCCCAGAGCATTCGCACGGCATAGCCCAGCCCCAATATTTGCGTAAACAGCCAGCCACGAAACAGCGAATGCGGTTTAATATGCAAATCAGATAACCCTTCACTAACCGCATTTTTATCAATCTCTGGCTGCAGATTAGATTCCATAATCAAGTGCTTTGGCGTCAGGATATTGGGACACTGTGCAACCGGATACGCATCATCAAAGCCTTGATACAAAAAATCAATACCAAAAAAACCTGCGGCACCGAACGTTTCAATGGCAGGATTAAGCTCTTCCAAGTAACGGCGTAGCGAACATTCACGGTCGTCGATACAAAAGAAAGCTTGTACAATGGGCGTCTCTTTAGGTTTCGTCGAGCCATTTTGCGACTTTAGTGCAATCAACAACTCACTGTGCAATGAATACTCCATTGCTTCATGCCACACCTTTAAGGTTAATGGCACTATGGCCTTATCCTCATAATCGCTCAATAACGCTATATCATTCGCATGGGGTGTTTGCGCAATGCTGACAAAATTCACGCCTCTTTTTTTAGTTAAGATGGCTAATTCAGCAAGCAGTTCTACCGCAATGAGTTGTTCCAACGAAATCTGACGATGCTCCAGCAAGGCGTTAGGGTCAAGCTCAATAAGCCGCACCATCCCAGCCCAACCGGGATGCGCTAGTAACATCTCCAACAGATACTGTTCATACCATGCTGGAGAGCCTACTATTCTTTGTAAACAAAACAAAATAACGTCATGAGTAGGCAGGCTTAACAAGTCACGCACACTCGCATCATTAAACGGATACAACGGCAACAAACTGTTATGCGTCAACCGCCACACACATTCCCAAAAAGACTCATCGGCTTTTGATAGCGTCCAATGACTGATACCTTGATCCAGAAAATTAGCAAGCAAACGAAATAAAAGGGGATGTGCCAAAGAGTTTAAATCCACTTCCAGATAGGTAAGCCAGTTATTACGAATACCGTGATTAGCCAATGAAACGGGAGGGTAATGATCACAACTGTCAACAGCGAATAATTTTTTCCATAACGCAGGAATTTCTGCCGACGCACAGCCCGAATGTGCAATAGCCCAGTTAATAGCAAAGTTTTTAATTCTACCTTGCTGATGCATAGCTTGGTAATCGGCTGCCGGTAAGTAGCTGCGCGCGCCAAATACTTTTGCCGCTATTGCAACCCCTTTATGAAACGGATGGTGCTGTACGGCATGCAGGGTGTTGTGATGAATAAAATCTTTAATCGGCCCCTGTGTGGGTAACCAATGTGAAATATGCTGAATGGCAGCGTTCAGATCAAACGTCTGCGTATCTGAATAGTCATCTAAACTGATTTTTGGAGGCGCTACAGTCATATAGTATCTACTCTCAATGCGTTAATTGAGGGAAAGTTTTATACGCTTTCCCTTCTTTGATAGGTGTCTTTTAGGGTAAAAAAGAGGCTGAGTGCTGATAACGAAGAGGATGATTTTCCCAATCCCTCTCCAGATGGAGAGGGACAATACGTGCCATGATTACTTTAAAGCGGCGTTTGACTCACGCCATGGTGATCGCTTTTACGCCGAGTCATATTATCTGTCTTCATTCTACGCACCGCCAAAGGATGCTTAGAATAGGTATCGTGTGTTTCCATACCAATAAACTCACACGTTCCGCCGCCATGCGTTGCATAGTTATGCTCAAAATCATGCAAAAATTCCATGACCGTGTGATCAATCATATAGGCATTATTTAACTGAAAGACCACTCGCTTACCCGGCTCCAGTTGCGCCAAGGCATTTTTTAAAGCAATAAAGTTAGAAAAAATAGCCGCGCCAACGATTTCCACCAGAATGGTTTTATCATCTATATGCTCGACAACGAAATGAATTTTGAAGAGATTATTCAGCCTAACGCCGCGCAACATATGGATAGTAAATTTGGTAAAAATACCAATCACCACCCCTACCAATAAGTCAGTCGCTAACACCCCGACAATGGTGACTAAAAACATAAACAACTGTTCTTTACCAATACCCATCACTTTGGCAAACTCTTTTGGTGATGCCAAACGAAAACCGGTAAACACCAACAATGCCGCTAATGCCGACAAAGGAATACTGTGAATCAAGCGTGGAAACAAGACAACGAATAACAATAACAATGCACCGTGAAAAAAGTTAGCCCAACTGGTTTTTGCACCGTTGTTAACATTAGCAGAACTCCGCACGATTTCAGCAATCATCGGCAAACCACCGATTAAGCCAGCCAACAAGTTACCCGCACCAACCGCTGTTAAATCTTTATCCAGATTAGAATGACGTGTCACTACCGCTTCCCAAAACTCCAAACTGGTAATCTTAGAAAAATCAGGAAAGTAAAAACTGGACATGAAATTTTCAGAAATTGCGACTAAAAATTTCGGCCCGACGGTTTCCTCATGATGCGGTAAAAAATGCGCATCTGGCAGGAACAAATACATGTGTTCATGATCAAGATCAAAATATTTCGCCAGACCAATACCCACCAACACCACAATCAGCGGTGCAGGAATCATTTTTAAGGTAGGATTTTTAAGCAGCGACCAGATAATCAGAATCACTAACCCGCTAAGACCAATAATGGCAATTTCCGGATTAAGATTCATAATACTGTGCGGAATCTGTGCAATGGTTGAAAACAAGCTACTGCCTTTCTCCGGCGTCGTTCCCAATACCACATGGATTTGCTTCGCCATGATAATGATACCAATCGCCGCCAACATGCCATGAATGACCGATGCGGGGAAAAAGGAGCTGAGTCGCCCGGCTTTAAAAACCCCCATGAGTATCTGCAACACACTCGCGATGACAATAGCGGCTAACGTATAGCGATAACCCGCCATCGCATCGCCCTCTCCCAATGCCTGAACGGCATCCAATACCACCACAATTAAACCAGCAGCAGGGCCGTTAATGGTAATGAATGACCCACTGATGCGCGAGACAATTATTCCACCGATAATGGCGGTAATTATCCCTGCGGAAGGCGGAAAACCCGACGCCATCGAAATACCTAAACACAACGGCAACGCAATGAGGAACACTAAGAAACCAGACAATAAATCACTGCGCCAGTTTTCTTTTAATCCCGCTAAGCCCGTTTTTGGCTCTTCTAAAGACTGAGAAAGATCACTCATATATACCCTCTACTTTTAAAAAAAATCGTTGCTGGTTACTCACTACTTAAGCAGAAAGCAATCGCTGTGCCACTATTAGTATTTTTTACAAGCAATTGATTAAAAGTAATTTATAAGCTTATCTGGACAGAATGCTTGGAATGACAAATCTGTAAGCGGTGTAAAACAACCACTGTATGGTTTTTTTACACCGCTTACAGAGAAATGAGCGGCGCTTACTAAAAATACGCCCGTAAGAACAGGTGTTCAACCCGCTTGCTGCACTTATTGCCCGCGTAAAAAGAACTTATCCAGCTCTTGCCTAGAGAGTGCCACCCACGTTGGGCGACCATGATTACATTGACCGCTGCGTTCGGTTTTTTCCATATCCCGCAATAAGGCATTCATTTCCGGCACGGTTAAACGCCGTTGCGCGCGCACCGAACCATGACAGGCAACACTCGCTAGGATGGCGTTGCTTTTTTCCTGAATACGCAGACTCATACCCTGCGCCATAATATCCGCCAACACATCACGAATCAGCCCTTCCATATCGCCCTGCCCTAATAACGCCGGAACAGCACGCAACACCACTGTTTCAGGCCCAGTACGCGTTAGCTCAAAGCCTAGGTTTAAAAAAAACGCCTGCTCCTGCTCGGCTAAATCCGCTTCCGCCGCACTGACGATTATTTTAATGGGCAGCAATAATGGCTGACTGGCAATAGCGCCTTGCTGATAAAGCAGTTTTAGTCGTTCATACGTGACACGTTCATGCGCCGCATGGGCATCCACCAGAATAATGCCGTCCGGCGTTTCAGACAGAATATAGATATTATGTATATGTGCTACCGCATAGCCTAATGGCGGTACATCTGGCGCTGGCGGCGGCATATTAGCCGTCGCGACTTGATAGAGCGCAGCATACCCTTGAATGTGTTCTTCCACACCCTGCGGCAATGCACTTTGTTGCGGGCGAGATTGATAGGCATAAGCCGGATTTTTTGCGGATGACGATGCAACTGCTCCAGTCATCGTTGAGGTATTTAAAGGCGTATCAACATAGTCAACCACCTGTGCAGCGCTGTGTACCTGATCAGCAGGCCTGATATTGGCGAGGCTACGGTGTAAAGCAGTAAATAAGAAATCATGCACCAAGCGCCCTTCGCGAAAGCGCACTTCCAATTTAGCGGGATGCGCGTTGACATCCACCAAGGCAGGATCAAGGGTTAAATACAGCACAAACACCGGATGGCGGCCATGATACAACACATCCTGATACGCTTGTTTTAACGCGTGGGCAACCAATCGGTCTTTAATCAAACGGCCATTGACATAAAAAAACTGCATGTCTTGCTGACTGCGCGAAAAAGTAGGTAAACCCACCCAGCCAGTCAAAGACAACCCTGACGCCGCAAAATCAATAGTAATGGCATTATCAATAAACGCCGCACCGCAAATACTGACCACGCGCTGCTCTTGCTCTAAAACACTGTTCGCCGGACGTAAGTTGAGGACTTCCCGTTGATTGTGCAGCAGCGTAAAACCAATATCAAAACGGCTGAGCGCCATGCGCTTAATTAAGGTTTCAATATGCCCAAATTCAGTCTTTTCCGCTTTTAAAAATTTACGGCGGGCAGGCGTGTTATAAAACAAATCCCGTACATCGACCGTAGTCCCGAGAGGATGCGGATCTGGTTGCGGATTAAAATCCTGTTCACGTCCATCGGCCGTCACGCACCAAGCGCAATCCGCATCAGCAACGCGTGAAATTAAGGTTAAGCGCGCCACCGAACTGATACTGGGCAACGCTTCCCCTCGAAAGCCCATACTAAGCACCTGCTCCAAATCCTTTAATGTCGCAATTTTACTGGTGGCATGCCGGGAAAGTGAGAGTGGTAAATCGTCTTTTTCAATACCGCAGCCATTATCCCGAATTTTTATCAGCTGCGTCCCACCTTGCTCAATCTCGATTAAAATCTGCGTTGCACCAGCATCAAAGCAATTTTCAACCAATTCTTTAACAACGGAGGCGGGACGCTCGACCACTTCACCAGCGGCAATCTGATTAACCAATTGAGTAGGAAGAGCATGAATACGCATGAAATAGCCTGTCGTTAAATTAGGCTATTTTATCACGCCTTCAGTGCGGCTAACGCATGCTCATAATGTGGCTCGTGTGCAATTTCAGCCACCAGTTCCGTATAAATAACCGTATCCTTTTCATCAATAATCACAATCGCCCGCGCCGTTAATCCTGCCAGAACCGTGTCAGTTAATAGCACGCCGTAATCACGCGCAAAAGTGGAGCGAAAGGTTGATAAAGGCAACACATGTTTCAAGCCTTCGGCTTCACAAAACCGATTTTGTGCAAACGGTAAATCCGCAGAAACCACCAACACTACGGTATTATCCAGACCCGAGGCTTTCTGATTAAACTGCCGCGCAGACGCTGCACAGGTTGGTGTATCTAAACTGGGTAAAATACTCAGCACCTTTCTTTTACCGGCATACGTGCTGAGATTAACATCTTGTAGTTTGCTGTTAACCAAACTGAAATCGGGTGCTTTACTGCCAACACTGGGCAAATCACCCGATGTATGTAAAGGATTGCCTTGAAAAGTGATAGTAGCCATTGAAAATTCCATGTTGTTATAAAGTAAGCTGCACTTTAAATCAAACAAGGTCGGCTTAGCAAGTAACTGACGTAATACGGTGCAATGTGCATATGGCTAATACAAAGCCCTAAAATCCAGTTAATTTAAAAACACTCGACTAACCGCCGCATGAATGCTGTATGATGAAAATGGAAGACAATCGTTTTTCAATCACTTAACTTCCAAGGAATAGCATGAACGTTATCAAGAAAATCGCATTACCCGTACTGATGGCGATGTTTTTAGGCGCACCTGTTCAAGCAGAAGTGAAGAGTTCAGCGGTTAGTCTCAGTGAGGCGATTACGCATATTGATAAAGCGATCATTGATAACAATGACAGTAATTTTGCATCTGCCAATTTACATTTAAAAGCAGCGCGTGCCGCTTCAGAGCTAATCACTGGCAATGATGCCGTCGTAAAAGCAGCCAACGACAATGTTATTGAAGGACAAATACAATCTAAACAAGGCAACTTTAAAGTATCTTCTGCCTTATTAAATAAAAGCTTAGAATTGTATAAATCGTTATAAGTTATCTTGAATGCAGAGTGGGCACAATAAAATATCTTTATGACATTTAAAAAAATACAACAAGGCTTTACTTTAATCGAATTAATGATTGTGGTTGCGATTATCGGCATTTTAGTGTCCATTGCATTACCCGCCTATAAAACTTATATCAAGCGAACGAAATTTTCCGAAATAGTTGTAGCCTCATCACCATTAAAAATAGCCGTTGAGCTTTGCTTACAAGAAACATCCAATATAGGGGACTGTAATGCAGGGGCTTTTGGTATACCCGCAAATAATTTCGTGCCAGTGGGTAGGATAAGCAGCACCGAAATATTTGGCAGCATTATCGTTATAACGGCTGTCGGTGCGCCTGGTGCATCAGTTGATGGTTTAGAGGGTGAATCTTTCGCTTTATCCATTCCTGGGCCAATAACTAATGGCCAAATACCTTGGGTGGCATCAGGGACTTGTAAGCCAGCTGGAATATGTTAATTAGAGCTGTGGGCAAATTTTTTTGCCCACCGTTTATTTGTTCAGTGCATACCCAAGAGCATAAACTCAATGTTCACGTTTTTAATTGTTGCCCTTATCGAAGCAAGCTAAATCAAGATAAAGACAGCAAAATATTACCCCATCCAGTCAGCTAATCTTGCCAAAGCCATTTTACGTGAAAGGGTTGAAATCCTAATTTTTGTTTGAATTTTTTCAAGCCCTCACTCGCACCAAAATACGTGTCATACATAACAAATCTCAAGCCATTTTCCCTGTAACTAGTCAACATGAGTTTATTAATTTCAAGCATCATTAAATACATGATCCCATAATTTAAAAAATGCTTATGTCCGAGTATATTAGTAATAAAGGCAAATTCTCCATAGAAAGCAACATAACAATAAGACACCAGCCTACCCTCTGTATCGAGAACGCCAAAATAGCGATAATTGGATATATGGCTATAGTGGTCTTTCTTGTCTGTGTATGCACAAGGCATTTTTTTACCTTGTCTATATTCTGATGAATTGTTAATGACATGAATGTCATGAATATAATCGTTTCGCTCAATTTCTTTAAATACGAACTGATTTTTTATTGCTTTTCGGGAATAATAGGCTGCAGAGTTTTTGCCATTAACTGATTGATAATAGCTGGGGAAATCTTTATACCGTGACAAATCAAATAATGCTACCCCGATCACTTTATGCTTAATGATTTTAAACCTCGGATGGGGAGCGGTAAGACATTTAAACGTTTGTTGATAATTCTCTCGGTTTTCTTCGTTATATCCGGAAAATTTAATTTCAATAAAAGATAACTTTAAAACCTGCTTGAGGGTATTAAGCAGTTTCTTCGCATTTGAAAAAGTCATATTTACTGTTTAAATAGCCATGTAGATATAGGGCATACAGAGGTTTTTGCCTTTATAAACCTAAAGGTCACAAGTACCCTCGAATACAGCGTTTATTTGTTCAGCGTGTACCCGAGGACATGATGGCATAAAAGTGTTGTTCACCCTACGCCTATATTACTTCAAATACAGAACCTCAACAAAAGAAGGGTTACGTCATACATAACACAACTTTATTTATCTGTTTTACTTTTGTTTCTAAGATGCTGCGGCAAGCGTTTATTTTGTTTTTCTTCCCTAAAAGTTAAGGGGCGTTTCTTGTCTTCATACTTCTTGGTATCAAACGGATTCGGCGGTGATCTAAATTCTATACGGATCGGTGTACCTAATAATTTCAGCTTTTGTCTGAAAAAATTGACTAAATACCCTTTATACGAACCCGGCACCGCATCGGTTTGTATGCCATGAATAATAATGATCGGGGGATTTTTTCCCCCTTGATGCGCGTATTTCAGTTTGATACGGCGACCATTGATTAACGGCGGCTGATGCGTTTTTGTCGCTTCTTGCAGCAGCTTACTTAATGCCGGGGTAGACATGTCAATCATAGTGGCATCGTACAATTTATGTACAACATCAAATAATTTACCCACGCCGCTGCCATGCAGGGCTGAGATCGGGTGCTTTTCGGCAAAATCTAAAAAGGGCAGTTTTACATCCAACTGCCGTTTAATCAGGTCTCGCTGATCGGCGTCTAAGCCATCCCATTTATTTAAACCAATAATCAGTGCGCGTCCGGCTTCTAAAACCAATCCTAACAAATGTGCATCTTGATCGGTAATGCCTTCACTGGCATCGATCACATAGATAACGACATTGGCTTTTTCAATGGCTTGCAAGGACTTAATGACACTGAACTTTTCAACGACTAAAGCAATCTTAGAGCGTCGACGCATACCAGCAGTATCAATGAGGGTGAATTTTCGATCATTACGCTCAAAAGGAATAAAGATGCTGTCCCGTGTTGTACCCGGCTCATCAAACACCACTACACGTTCTTCACCCAGTAAACGGTTGACTAACGTCGATTTACCGACATTAGGTCGACCGACAATCGCAATAGCGATGCCTAAATCAGCTTCCGCTTCCGGCGCTTCGGTTTCCGGCACAATGCTATCAATACACGCCAGTAACTCGGTAACACCGCGACCATGCGAGGCAGCAATAGCCATCGGCTCGCCCAGCGCTAAGTCGTAAAAGTCATTTTTTACAACATCGGCATTTAGGCCATCAACCTTGTTAGTAACCAAGATGATAGGCTTACCTAACTTACGCAGGGAATCAGCAATCACTTGATCAGACGCATTAATGCCTTCGCGGGCATCCACCATAAAGAAGACAACATCCGCTTCTTCCAAGGCTATTTCGACTTGTTTTTTGGCGAAATTATCGACACCAGCTGCATCATCGGCGATACCGCCAGTATCAACAACCAAACAGTCACGATTGCCGCGTCTAACGCGTCCATATTGACGGTCACGGGTTAACCCTGGGTAGTCGGCCACTAAGGCTTCACGGCTACGGGTTAAATAATTAAACAATGTTGATTTACCAACATTTGGACGCCCAACGAGGGCTATTACAGGTAACATTTTATTCTACCGCGCCCTTAAGGCTGCAAGTGTGCCGTCTTTTGCATAGACGTACACAATATTATCTTTCACTACGGGTGCAACGGTAATCGCTTCGGAATCCACTTGCACGCGTCCTAATTGACGACCATCCGTTACCGACAACCAATGTACATACCCTTCAAAATCACCGACAACAACATATTCTGCGTAAGACACGGCCGATGTTAATCTGCGCTGATGCAAATCTTTTTGTTTCCAAAGCGATGCGCCACTGCGGTGATCCAGCTGAAATACATCACTGGATGCGTCAGTCACATACAGGTAGCGTCCGTTCAGGCTCATGCCTGCATACGCTGAAATATCTTCATTCCGCCAGACGATATTGCCATTGTTTGTCTGTGCCGCGCTAATTCCGCCTTGATAACTGGCAATAAAAATAACGCCGTCTTTTATGAGCGGATCAGAGTCCAAATCAACCAAACGCTCTACTTCCGAGCGCCCTTGAGGCATTGCAATACTGACTTCCCAAATTTGTCGCCCATCTTTAAGGCGCAAGGCGAGTAACTTACCATTGTCAAATCCACCTAACAGTACATCGCCCTCAACAACGGGCGTACCACTGCCGCGTAAACTTAATGCCGGTACGTTGCGATCAAAATCCCACAACTTATGCCCATCGCGTTCATTTAATGCCACCATGTGACCATCAATGGATCGGATAATAACGATGCCATCAGCGATAACCGGAACCGATAACACTTCACTGGACACTCTGGTTTTCCAAAGCTGTTGTCCATTTTTAGGATTAAGGGCGACCACTTCAGCATGACTACTGGCAACTATCAACGCAGTTTCACCTAAACTAGGCCCTGCGGACAAAGGAAAGCCCGTTTCAACTTCCCATTGCTCATCACCCGTACGCGGATCTAACGCTTTTACCAACCCTTCACTGTCCGCTATAAAAAGGCTGCTGTTGGTTACAATCGGCGATAATTTAAGGTAACGCGCGCCAGGCCCTACACCGATGCTTTCTTTCCACAACAGTTCTGTTTGCAGCTCAGGGGTATATTCAATCAATACCGCGGGCGGTTCAAGATTATCCGCACCAAAAATAGAGTCAGACACGCCAGTAACAGCATCATCTAAAGTTTCTACTATGCTGCAACCAGCGAGACTAAGACTGATTAATAAAAGGGCTATTTTTCGCATGAGTGTTTACGGTTTATTTTTTATCAGCAGCAGGTTCAGCAGCGGGAGTCGATGTTGCAGCACTCACGGGCGCAGCCGTTGGTGCGCTGTTATCGCCCATTGCGGGTGGTTTTACTGGTGATGCCGTTATATCATCCAGTTTAAACTGTAAAAGCGGTGATGCTCCACCTTCCCGTAGTGCCGCTTCATAGGCTGTTCTGGCTTCTTCAATGCGGTTAAGCGCCACATATAAATCGCCTTTCAGCTCTTCATAGTTACTGCTAAAGCCTTGCATAGACGATGCATCAGTCTCAGAAATACGTTTTAAACCTTGTTCATATTCACCCGTCGCGAGCATTAAATTAATCAAGCGAATTTTGGCCACATTTTTTAAACTGTCATCAGCAGTGGCAATGGTTTTTTCCAAAATAGCTTTTGCCGCAGGAATATCGCCTTGTTGTACTTTAGCTTTTGCTTGAAAAAGTGCAGCATACCCTGCGTAGGCTGTCGAACCGTATTGCAACCCTAAGCTTTGTGCCAGCTTGTCAACATCATCCGCTTTACCTTGCGTATCCGCAGTCATCAAGTTCTCGTACATCAACGAGGCTTGCACCATTTTTTCATGCTGCTGTGATTTCCAGAAATTAACTCCAAAAATTAAGCCGACACCCACAATAACGCCAATAATGACGGATTGTGAATTTTCTTTCCACCAACGCTTTACCGCTTCAACTTGTTCTTCTTCAGTATCGTAAATAGCCACTTTTTAATCTCTATACTAGGT
Organism: Methylococcales bacterium; assembly: GCA_026398935.1. Classification (GTDB taxonomy): domain Bacteria; phylum Pseudomonadota; class Gammaproteobacteria; order Methylococcales; family Methylomonadaceae; genus SXIZ01. Next base: position 1,151 of record JAPLRW010000216.1, on the reverse strand, counting down.
TATTAGGGGTGATTGAATGCTGCATTAACCATGCAACCATAAATCAGTGCTGTTTAAACTGTTCGCGTAAATACTCAACAATCTCGGCTTGGGACAAGGTTTGTTGCGACATGTCCGTGCGTAAAGATTTAAGGCTAACTTGCGCATTTAGCGCTTCGTCTTCACCGATGATTAACGCATAGTGCGCGGCGCTTTTATCCGCTTTTTTGAATTGGCTTTTAATGCTGCCGCCACCGCAATTAACCAGTAATTTTAATCCCGGTAAGGCAGTACGAACAGCTTCTGAAAACAGTAAGCCCTCCTCCTCCGCCTGCTCACCCACCAAGATCATATACACATCAACGGTGGATTCAATAGACAGGTCAGGTAACATTTCCATCAAGGACAACAAGCGTTCCATACCCATGGCAAAACCAATGGCGTAGTTAGGTTTACCGCCTAATTGTGCAACGAGGCCATCATAGCGACCGCCCGCACAAACTGTGCCTTGTGCGCCTAATTCAGTGGTTACCCATTCAAAAACCGTTTTAGAATAATAATCCAATCCACGTACTAAGCGTGTATTAATGCGGTAAGCCACGCCTAATTTATCCAACCGTGCCGTGATCGTTTGAAAATGCTCTAGGCTTTCAGTCCCTAGGCAATCCATCAATTCTGGCGCACCTGCCACCAATGCTTGCATGTCAGGATTTTTAGTATCCAAAATTCGTAAGGGATTAGTCAGCAATCGGCGCTGACTGTCTTCATCTAATAGCTCAGGATACTGGGAAAAATACGCTACCAATTGCTCACGATAAACTAAGCGTTCCTCAATAGATCCCAATGAATTCAGTTGTAATTCCAACTTATCGCGGATACCTAATTGTCGCCACAGCCGATCAGTGAGCAGCAGAATTTCAGTGTCAATATCCGGCCCCGCCATACCATAGGTTTCAATCCCCAATTGATAAAACTGCCGATAACGGCCTTTTTGCGGACGTTCATGCCGAAACCTAGGGCCGTAATACCACAAGCGTTGAATTTGATTATGCAACAATCCTTGTTCCAAACAGGCTCGCAAGCATCCCGCAGTGCCTTCTGGACGCAAGGTCAGAGATTCTCCGTTACGGTCATCAAAGGTATACATTTCTTTTTCAACAATATCGGTCACT
>JAPLRW010000137.1 GCA_026398935.1 Methylococcales bacterium | reverse complement strand
ATCACTGTCAATCAATAATACGTTCAGCTTATTCATGATAGTGTGCCAGTAGCCATGTACGTGTGAGCGCTTTTATAAATAAGGACGGTCGGGTATGCATCTATCATGGTATTTAGAAAAACAGCGGTGTTGAGATAAAGAACGTCCGCTATAGAGGCAGTATTAATGAAATTTAGGTGGGCATTTAATACCTGAACACCTATAAGCCTATTTATTAACGCAATCGTTATGCCATAAATAAAATTTTAGTCATCAGAGATACCGGTGTCCGTTATTCCGCGATAATCCGCCGCACCTGATTTATTATTTTCTTTTCGGCCTATACGGTAAAGCTGTTATTAAATGCCTTAAAATGGTGCATGTTTTGCGTATTTAGCGTAAAAAGGGCACTCATTTGGCGCAATAACCGTTTTAAACACGCATTGGTTAATTTTGAGTTCATTCTCTACAAATATGCACTATTATGGGCATTATTTTACTTAAAATAACGTTTTTAAAGCACTTATCTACGCTACGTCCTAACGGTAGTTTTAAATGGCATTATTATTGCTGTATTCAATTACCTGTTTCGTCATAGTGCGCTTTTTGAAGATAACAACATTAAATAACACTCTCTAGGTAAGTACAGTACCAGCAGCAACACACTATTACGTAAACTTAATACACGAGGAAATTATGCAAGTAGGTATGATCGGGCTAGGCAAGATGGGCGCTAATATGGTTAGACGGATAATGGCGGGCGGGCATAGCTGTGTAGGGTTTGATGTCAACAGCGCTAACGTGGAAAAACTGGTTAGTGAAGGCGCAGAAGGCGCTACCAGCTTAAAAGATTTCGTATCAAAATTACAAACGCCACGTATCGTCTGGTGCATGGTGCCAGCAGGTGAGCTGACTGAAACAACGGTAAGTGACGTCGCAGAATTACTAGACAGTGGCGATATTATTGTCGATGGCGGCAATTCTTTTTATAAAGACGATGTGCGTCGCGCAGAAATACTGTCCAAGAAAGGCATTCATTATATTGATGTCGGAACCAGTGGCGGCGTGTGGGGTGTTGAGCGTGGCTATTGCTTAATGATCGGCGGAGCAGACCAAGCCGTGCAACATATGGATCCCATTTTTAAAACACTCGCACCTGGTAAAGGCGATATTGATCCAACTCCTGGACGCATGAGCGACTCCGGTACGGCAGAGCAAGGCTATATTCACTGCGGCCCTGCAGGTTCTGGTCACTTTGTTAAAATGATCCACAACGGTATCGAATACGGCATGATGATGGCCTATGCCGAAGGCTTCGATATTATGCGCAATGCCAGCTCGGAAAATTTACCCGAAAACTTGCGTTTCGACCTTAATCTTACCGATATAGCGGAAGTATGGCGTCGCGGCAGTGTAGTAAGCTCTTGGCTATTAGATTTAACCGCGACGGCGTTAATTGAAGATCCTGATCTTTCAACCTATACCGGCTATGTAGAAGACTCCGGCGAAGGTCGCTGGACGGTACAAGCGGCTATTGATGAAGCAGTTCCTGCGCACGTTTTAACCGCTGCACTCTATGCCCGCTTCCGTTCACGTCAGCAAAACACTTTTTCTGACAAAATGATCTCGGCCATGCGTAAAAAGTTTGGCGGGCATATTGAAAAGAAATTAAGCTAAAAACACCGCCTCCGGGCGTTATTTATACCCTGTTGCTCAGGGGAGCCATTGCCGCACGCTCCCCTGATACTTAGGCGACACTGACCGTTAACTTTAACACCATGGATCTTTATGACCGCTCAAGAACTCTGGCAACGCTACCAAGATTGGCTCTATTTTAATGAAAAGCTGGGGTTGTATCTGGATATTAGCCGAATACATTTCAGTGATGTTTTGTTAAAACAAGTGCAACCAAAATTCACCAAAGCGTTTGAGGCCATGCAGGCGTTAGAAGCCGGTGCCATTGCCAACCCAGATGAAAATCGAATGGTGGGGCATTATTGGTTACGTAACCCGGATATAGCACCCGCGCCATTTAAAGAGGAAGTGGTAGAGACGCTGGCACAAATTGATGATTTTGTGCAGAAAGTTCACCAAGGTATTATTCATCCACCGCATGAACTCAAATTCACCGACGTACTCTCGATAGGCATTGGTGGATCAGCCCTAGGCCCACAGTTTGTCTCGGAGGCATTAAGCCCCGACTTCCCTCCCTTGGCGATTCACTTTATCGACAACACTGATCCTGCGGGCATTGACCGCATTGTTAATCGTCTGAAAGCACGGCTTAAAACCACATTGGTCATTGTTATCAGTAAATCCGGCGGTACATCGGAAACCCGTAACGGCCTCTTGGAAGTTAAGCACGCCTATACGCAACTGGGTTTACATTTCCCAGATTACGCCGTAGCCATGACTATGTCCGGCAGTAAAATGGACATACAGGAACAGTGTGATCTCTGGCTAGCAAAACTGCCTATATTTGACTGGATTGGCGGACGCACCTCGGAACTATCTTCCGTCGGCTTGCTGTCAGCCGCATTGTTGGGTATTGATATAAAAGCCATGCTGGCGGGCGCAAAAATGATGGATGATGCAACTAGGATTCCTGAAATAAAAGGCAATCCAGCGGCATTATTAGCCTTATCCTGGTATGCGGCAGGTAATGGTAAGGGCGATAAAGACATGGTTATTTTGCCTTATAAAGACAGCCTGCTTTTATTCTCACGCTACTTGCAACAACTTGTCATGGAGTCCTTGGGCAAAGAATACGATTTGGATGGGCATATCGTCCACCAAGGCATTACTGTTTATGGTAACAAAGGCTCAACCGATCAACATGCTTACGTGCAACAATTACGCGAAGGCGTAGGCAATTTCTTTGCGACCTTCATTGAAGTATTAGAAGACCGAAATGGCCCGTCTATTGAAATAGAACCGCATGCCACCTCAGGCGATTTTCTGTTTGGCTGCTTGCAAGGCACGCGAGAAGCATTGTATGAAAATCACCGCGCATCCATTACGCTCACCATTACACGGGTTGATGCCCAAACCATTGGTGCTTTAATTGCGTTATATGAACGCGCCGTTGGCTTGTATGCTTCCTTAGTCAATATCAATGCCTATCACCAACCCGGTGTAGAAGCAGGCAAACAAGCCGCGACGCAGTTTTTAGCCTTACAGCAAGATATTTTAAAAGTGCTAAAAGAAACTAATGAGCCGTTATCCGTACACACCTTGGCTGAAAAAGTAGCTACACTGGATCAGGTTGAAACCGTTTACAAAATAGTACGCCATATGGCGGCGAACCCACGCGGCATTGTTTTACAAGGGGATTTAACTAAACCCGACGGATTGATGGTCAGCTATGATCGACTATCAAATGCCGTATAACGTTAGCCCATTAAGCAGACGCTTACTTTAAGAACAGAACCCCCGCCCTTTATGGGTAGAAACCCTTTGGAGATTCAACGTGCCAGATAAAAAATTTGATAATCCGCTTACCGCAGGCATCAATATCACCCATGCACCACAACCATGCACACTGGTCATTTTTGGCGGCGGGGGAGATTTATCACGGCGTAAACTGTTGCCTGCGGTGTTTAATCAAGCCTTAGACGGTGAGTTACCCGCTAACTTTGCCGTATTAGGCTTTGCCATTGAACAAATGGATGATGTCAGTTACCGTGAATTCGCGCGAAAAGGCATTGATCAGTTTTCAAGACAACCCCTAGAACCCGCATTTTGGTCGGATTTTGAACATCGCTTACATTATTTACAAGGCTCACTGGATGATCCCGAAGCCTACAAAAAACTGAAACAACGCCTAGAAGAAATTGATGCCAGCTTTGGTATTCCTGGTAATCATGTTTTTTATCTCGCGATTCCACCCTCCCTCATTGAAACCTGCGTCTGCCAACTCAAAGCCGCTGGCTTGGTCATGCCCGTTGATGGAAACAGTCCCTTTTCACGCATCATTGTTGAAAAACCCATTGGTCGTGATCTTGAAAGCGCGAGAAAGGTCAATACCACCCTCGCCCAAAATTTCGACGAACAGCAAATTTATCGTATTGATCATTATCTGGGTAAAGAAACCGTCCAGAACATATTAGCCATGCGCTTTGGTAACGTGATTTTTGAACCCTTGTGGAATTCAAGGTATATCGACCACGTTCAAATTACCGTTGCCGAAGAAGAAGGCGTGGGTACGCGTGCGGGTTATTACGATAGCGCAGGTGCGTTACGGGATATGATTCAAAACCATATCTTGCAACTGCTTACCCTGATTGCGATGGAGCCACCTTGGATTATGGATGCCGACGTGATCCGTGATCATCGGCAAGATATTCTTAACTGCCTCAGACCCATTACCAGTGAAAACTTTGACCAACACGTTGTTAGAGCACAATACGGGCCGGGCTATCACCACGGTGAAGATGTGCCGGGCTATCGCCGCGAAGCGGGTGTTCCGCAAGACTCAATCACTGAAACCTATATTGCCTTAAAACTGTTTATCGACAATTGGCGCTGGGCTGGCGTACCTTTTTACATTCGTACCGGTAAACGTATGCCCAAACGGGCGAGTGAAATTGCCATTCAATTTAAAAGCGTCCCGCCAATTCTGTTTAATGCTAATCATGATCAACCGTTAGAGCCCAACGTCTTGGCATTAAGCATTCAACCGAACGAAGGCTTGTCGCTGCGTATTGCCACCAAGCTACCGGGCGCTAAGCTTAAAATCTTTCCCGTCAAAATGGATTTTCGCTATGGTTCAACGTTCGGAGAACAATCGCCTGAAGCTTATGAGCGGTTGTTACTCGATGTCATGGCAGGCGACGCGACACTGTTTATGCGCCGCGATTCCGTCGAATCTTCTTGGGCTTGGGTGGATAACATCCTCAACACATGGGCCAGTAGTCGTACTCGCTGGATACCGGAATACAGTGCCGGAACTTGGGGGCCATTGGAAGCCGACCGTTTGATTGAATCAGATAACCGTAAGTGGCGAATGTTATGATTCCTAAAACCATTGTCAGTAAAATCGTTGCCCCATGCCCCAAGCGCGTCAGCATTGCCAACATTGATAGCGCCCTAGGCAAGTTATGGTCACAATTTAATCAAGACATTAGCGGTGGACACACAGTGATGCGGGCGTGTATGTCCAACCTCATCATTTATTGCGATGGCATGGAGGAAGCAACCGAAATAGGCAAGGATGTTTCTGCCATTGTAGAAGTGCATCCGGCGCGGGTGTTATTGCTGGTGGGCAACGGTAAACCCAAAGAAGGCAATATCGAAGCCTTGGTCGGTATTTATTACACCGCACTGAATGACGGCTGGCAGGTGTGTGCTGAACGCATAGACGTTATTGCCACAGAAGCCGTGACCGAGCGCTTACCGTCTGTAACACGCTCACAACTCATCGGCGACTTACCCACCACCTTATGGTGGACATCACGGCAGCCACCACCGGAGGCCGGTGAATTATTTTTTCAACTGGCGAGCCTCGCCAATCAGATTGTTTACGATAACATGGGCTGGCCTAATCCTGCCAAGGGTGTTGCGGCAATGACCCGTTGGGTGGCCGCACAACAAGACACGCAAGTGGTGCATAATATTGCGTGGCGGCGTTTTGCCATTTGGCGGAAATTAATCAGCCAAATACTGGATCCACAAATCGCCCCCGATGCACTGAACTCTTTGCATCTGATCGAAATAGAACACGGCCCGCATGCGCTACCAATGGCATGGTTATTGGTCGGCTGGCTAGCCAGTCGGCTGGGGTGGCAAGCCACTGATGGCAAAAGATTATCCGATTCAGAATTGGTGTGGCGTTTTCAACACCAGCAACGTGAAATTAAAGTGCTTGCAAAACGTTTACCCAAAGGCCCACCGCTGATCCATCATTTATCGTTCGATTGGAGTCAGGTAGATAAGCCGGGGCGTCTTTGTTTTGAACGTTTGGATAACGACAGAATTGCCATTGTAGAAGCCCTATCGACCGCGCCAGCTCGTGTATTTTCGGCGCACGTTCCACCGCGTTCAACGATGGTATCGGCGCAACTGGCACAACGTAACCGCGATAAAATATTTGAAGACGCCCTAAAAAGCTCAAATGCCATGAGCGTGCTCTT
>JAPLRW010000257.1 GCA_026398935.1 Methylococcales bacterium | reverse complement strand
CCTGAAGCGTGATGATGGCAGTTCGGTTGATCCGTACGATAAAGCGGGCAGTTACCCTAAAATCAGTCAGTATGATCATATGTATTTGCTGAACGAAGCAGGGAAATTTGACGGTGCATTGATTGACGTGATTGATCCTTGTTTTGGCACATCCAGCACGGTCACTATCGGTACGGGAACACCACCTCCCGGCAGTACTAAAAATTATTTAGTCGCCATTTCTTCACCTTTACAACGTGATGGTGCGGCTGATGCCACTAAGCCATGTGGCAGCGGCAGTGTTATTTTGAAAAAACCGGGCCCGGTGCTGGAAGAAGATAGCGCGGCGGCAACTACCACTAATACGGTCGGTAACACCACCAGCTCGACTACTTCGACCACTAAAAAAGTACCTACTACACAAGAGTGGATTGCGGTGCTTCCTAACAGTGATGACCAATACACTTTTAAAGTAACACGCACTGGCGTTAGCCCATTAGCGACTAAGACGTTGAAAGATGAAGCGGTTTACAATGCGGCAACAGGTGTTTTACAGGTTCCTAAAGTGCGGGTAGTTGATCGGCTTTATTCGGTGCAGTTGCAGCAAGCACCTACCGCTAAGAGTACGAATAGTGCAATGACCTTTGGTATCGTGGATGCAAAAGTATTGAATCAACCGTTCAGTGCCGATCCTTACCTGAGTACCTTCAATAAAGATAACAATAACGTTGTCAAGCTGCCGAAAGTGACGATTGATGCCAGCAAGCAAGCGTACAGCGTTGATTTGCGACTTTTGCCGAATAATACCTTGGAGTTTTTGTCAGCCACGCCGCTAAAGTAGATAGGTTGCAGGGATAGAGTGGGCGTTGCTTGCTGCTACATAACGTAACCAGAACCTTACAAGGTTCTGGTGGTTATTAAATCCTCATTCTCCTTAGCTATTAAGTCAGCAGACGGCACAATAAGCCGCATGCCTAAAATGAACAGTCAGTTTAAGAGTAAACACGTTATGCGAAAATTAAACGCGAAAATAATATTATTGATGCTGCTCACTTGGATGGGGTGGTCAGGGGCGGCGAATGCTACATACGCTATATCCGTCGATAAAATTGGGACAGGGCTAGGCATAGTTTCTTCAACAAACGATGGAGATATACGATCTAAAGACATTGATTGTGGGACTACGTGTGCCGGCACTTTTCCACAGACTTATGATTACTTGTATACAAACTCGAATGCAAATACGCTAAGAGATGTTAATGCTTCATTTACGGCTATTCCAAGTCCCGGTTCGGTTTTTAAAGGGTGGTTTCTAAATGATGGAGTAACCCCGTGGCCAAATTGTGGAACTAGGATTTCTTGTTCCGTTACGGCGACACCGATTGATCAGCAGATTACGGCTAGATTTGATACCGGTGTGACGCCCACCAGCCCTGTACCACTTACAATTATTAGTGCGGGTTCAGGTTCTGATTATGGTCGGGTTTTGTCGTCTTCCACATCTGCGGGTATAGATTGTAAGGGGGTGAGTTTTGATAGTTCTGGAGGAAATACAGACTGTGCTGAAAGCTTTGTTCCTGGCAAAAGTGTCACACTAAATGCCACTGTTGGTGCGTTAAGCAAAGGTGCTTATTTTTCAGGTTGGAAAGTGTATTTTAATGGTAATAATTCGGCGGATACTGGCCTGCAGGCTGACTTGTGTAAAAATTTAGAGCCTACCTGTAATATTACCGTGCCAACAAATGTTGTTGATATTCAGGTAAGAGCTGTATTTGACTTAGGCTATATCTTGAGATTACAAATGCAAGGCGATGGCGCGGGTAGTCTGTTATCTACGTCGGACAATTTGCAAACGACTTGTTCTGGGGCTGCCAATGACCCTTCATGTGTACAAACCTATAATGCCAATCGAAATGTTACGGTTACTGCCGTACCGTCGTCTAATTCTACTATAGCCAGTTGGACGGTTGATGGTGTTAAAAATCCCAGTTGCGCGGACAAAGCGCTAACCTGTCAAGTTACCATGGCTCAAGCACATGTCGTGGTTGCCAAATTTGATAGGGCAATATCGGGATCATATACGGCAGAAATATTAAAAGAAGGCTCTGGTACTGCATTTGGAACGGTAACCGCCGATACAATTGTACCCATAAACTGCGGAGCTAGCTGTTCGGCTAGTGTTGATCAGCTGACTAAATCACAAATAAGCTTTAAGGCAACATCAGATATAGCGGGTGTTATTTTTTCTGGCTGGACGGTGGAGTTTAGACGATACCTTTTAGATGGCACATTTGTCTGGGATGATTATACCAATAAGGTAGCAAGCTTGTGTGTTGGCCTTCAGCCCGTTTGTGCCGTGACGGTATCATCGGACGTTAGAATCAGGGCGCGGTTTGATTATGATATTACCTTAACCGTGGTTAGAGATGGTACGGGCTTAGGTTCGGTTTTATCCAACTCGCCTGCATTAAATAAATGTACCGTAGACAGCGTTAAAATGATCTGCGAGCAATCGTTTGTGAGAGATCAAGAAGTGACTTTAACCGCCATTACCGATGCTAAATCACGATTTGGCGGCTGGACGGGGCCAGATATAGGCACGAAATGTGGTAAAGAACCAATTTGTACGGTTAAGATGAGTGAGCGGCAAAAGGTGACCGCGACATTCAATGACATCAATAACGCTAAATTAACCATAAAAAATGACACGCCAACAGGTGGTACGGTGAAATCGGATGTGGGCGGTGGCGATTGCGGCGGCACTAAAACCAAATGCGCGCCGTTGTATGCTTTAGGGACAGTCGTAACGCTGACCGCAGCGCCGCTACCGGATTGGGAATTTGATGGTTGGGATAGCGACGTCTGCAATGGCTTGACACCAACCTGTAAAGTGACCATGAAAGAAGATATAACTATCACCGCTATTTTTAGACAGGGCTTTCGTTTAACCCTCAATAAACAAGGCGAAGGTGATGGTGTGGTGTTTTCAGACCCTTCCGGCATGAACTGTGGCACGACTTGCGCTTACAGCTTTGATAAAAGTGCAACTGTTACCTTAACCGCCAAACCCGTTAATGGCTCGACATTTTTAGGGTGGGGTGGTGCTTGTACTGGTAAGCAGTTGACCTGTACGGTTGAAATGACAAAAGCTCAGACAGTAGCCGTTACGTTCTCAGGAGTAGGATTAGGCAAGGCGTTGGATAATACCGATTTAGATTGGATAGCTACTGGCGATGCACCTTGGTTTGGGCAGCTACAAAAGGATGCAAAGGGGCAGACGGTTTATTTCGGAGGATCTGCCGGGGTTAGTGGGCTTATTACACACAACCAAAGCAGCGCAGTTCAAACGACAGTTAGTGGTCCATCTGATATATCTTTTTCATGGAAAGTGTCTTCTGAAGAAAATCGAGATGAATTACATTTTGAAATTGATGGTAAGGAAATTCAAAAAATCAGTGGGGAAGTGGGTTGGGCGAAAATAAAACAACCCTTGTCTGCGGGTAAGCATACGTTGAGATGGACATATATAAAAGATGCTGACTTGAGCGTGGGCGCGGATACTGCTTGGTTAGATCAAGTGCAATTAACGTTACCTGCTGTTGGCGTAGCGCCTAATACATTAACCATTACCAATAATGGCTTAGGTTCGGTGACATCAAGCCCTGCAGGCATTAGTTGTGGTGGGGTATGTAGCGCTGAGTTTACTAAAAACAGTGCAGTGATGCTGACGGCAAGCCCTATGGGTGGATCGACATTTGTCGGTTGGAGTGGTGCATGTAGTGGTACAGCATTAACCTGTTTAGTGACGGTGAATGGCGCTCAAAATGTGAGTGCAAACTTTAACTCAATCGGTGATGCGGCCAATAATGCGGCCTTGCATTTAGGCTTATTGAATGACACGGGTATTGATTGGTGTGCGGACAAATCTACGCCGTATTTGGTTGATAAGGATGCAAAATGCGCGGCGTTAATGGCAACATTTCCCGGTCAAGATGGTCAGGTAGGTCGTGATGCGAGTGCGCGTAAAGGCAAGTTGCTTAAAATAGGCAGTGGTGATGCGGGCTTTGATTACACGAAGATTTGTAATAATGGCCAAGTGGAGGGTGACGTGGGGTGTCCTGTTAATCAACGTATTTCAGGTGAAAGTGCCAATCAATGGGGCTGTACGCGTGATAACGTAACGGGTTTGATTTGGGAAATAAAAACGACCACGGGTTCATTACGCGACAAGGATAAAGCCTATTCTTGGTATAACCTGAATGATCGCCAGAATGGCGGCAGTAAAGGTGATAATTGTACGGGTGTCGAGTGTAATACGGATGCGTATGTAAAAGCGGTGAATCAACAAAGCTTGTGTGGCGCGAACGATTGGCGTTTACCCACAAGGCATGAGCTGCATTCTATGGCACATCAAGGGCGTAGTAATCCGGCGGTAGATATTTCCTTTTTCCCCAATACCGTTGCCAGTGGTTATTGGACGGCAACGTCGGTGGCGGCAAGTTCGTTTAATGCCTGGATGGTTAATTTTGAGTCTGGGTGGGATTTTTGGGATCTTAAAAGCAACAAGCAGCGTGTGCGTTTAGTGCGTCATTGTGATGCGTGTGAACTGGCAACGGCGGCGACCAATCCCGTCTATAGTCATTCCCTTTTACATTTACCGCTGGTAAAGGTGGAGAGTGATTTCTATGATGCGCAATTAAAATTGGTGAATGACAATCCTATGACCTTTGAATTGAGTGCGCAAGCGAAAAAGCCGTTGGTAGCGCGCTCAGTGAGTGGCGATCAAGTGCGTTACTACCTTAATGGATCGTTGCTGGTTAATAATATTGAAGTGGGTGTTGAGCGTTATAACGCGACGTTGCAATTAATTCCAGGCAGTGAGCCTATGCGCTTTAAATTGCTGAGTGCCTCTTTGGTGCATTAAAAGGACGGTGGTCTTGCATCGTTCTTGCTTGGGGGTTTTCCGCAGGAATGGTGCTTATGATACGCCGCGTTGTGTAACGCTGGCGTGTTGACTAATGAACTCCCTCGCTGGAGCGAGGGAGCTTTAGAGATAATGGTTTGATGGAGAGTTGTCAATGAAAGTTAAGGTTTTAGCGCTGTTAATGTTAGCGTCAATGGGTGTGCAGGCGACAGATTGTACCAATGCAGGGATTCAGCCAAGTACGGATGAGAGCGTTAATTTTGAGGCATTTGCTGATGGTACGGCGATTGATCATGGTACAGGTTTGATGTGGATGCGCTGCTCGTTAGGGCAGACTTGGGTGCCATTAACGTCAATCTGTAGCGGTGCTGCCCTAAAAGTGGGTTGGGACAAGATGATTGATATTAATCTGTTTAATAAAATCGGTTTTGCGGGTAAGCAAGATTGGCGGTTGCCGAATATTAACGAGCTGCGCAGTATTGTGGAAGATTGTCGCAGTGATCCTGCTATTAATACAATATTGTTCCCCGGAACGGCTTCGGCGAAGTATTGGACAGCATCACCTTACGTCGGGTTAGCGACTAATGCGTGGGTCGTTGATTTTGGTCAGGGACGCGATAATTTTGAATTAAAAACCAATGTGAATTATGTGCGCTTAGTCCGTGTTGCGGATTAGTCGATAGCTGTTAAAGCGGCGGGTTGAGCCTTAGCGTATCGTAATTATTCAGTCCCCCTCTTAGAAAAAGAGGGGATAGTACCCAAAGGGCATAAAGGGAGATTTATTAGATAAAATCCCCCTCGATCCCCCTTTTTCAAAGGGGGAGGTGAATAAGTACGGCGTATCTTTAGGGTTGGATGTCGATTATACAGATAACATCCTTTAAAGGGATGTTATCTGTTGTGCAGTTTATTCGGAAATTGCTCAGCGCTTACTGATAGCTTCTTGAGAAATCATTTAACGTACTTAAGGCGGTTGGTAGCTGTTGGACGTCGGGCAGTTGAAAGGCGTTTACACCCACGCGAGATAAGTAAAAAACTTGATCCGGCATGAAATTCCCTACTGCGCGAATCTCACCTTGGTAATGATGGTAGCCACGTAAGCGTCGTGCGTGGCTAAAGCCTCGGCCATCAGTGTAGAGGGGGAAATCAACTTCAATTAATGCCAGCACGTTCAGATCATGGGTAATGTCTTCCGGTGCATCCGTAGGGCTTAGGCGTACGCCTAGCTTTCCGGGCATTTTAAGTAATTGTTCCCGATCTTTTTTCCAGCGCGCAACGGATACGGTTATATCTCCTTGGCTAGGTAAGGGCTGATCGTCGGCAATAAATTGCTGCTGGTCATCAATAATTTTTTGATCTTTAATGAGTTGCATAAACCTGCTCTACAAAGGGAGTGATACCAATACGTTTTACGGTCGCTAAAAAGTGCTCTTCAACACTTAGGCGTTGTTTGCTGTAAACATTCAGAATGGTGACAATAGCGGCGGTTATTTCATGTTTTGCAACCGCAGGTCCCAAGCGCAGACCAATCGCGGCATCATTTTCGGATGAACCGCCCAAGGTGATTTGATACCATTCCACACCTTTTTTATCCACACCTAATATGCCAATATTGCCCACGCTTTGATGCGCGCAGCCATTCATGCAGCCGGAGAAGTTAATTTTAATATCTCCCAAGTCATGTAAGTAATCCATATCATCGAGGGCGGCGTTGATTTCTTTGGTAATGCCGATGGAGCCAGCGTTTGCCAATGAGCAAAAATCTAAACCTGGGCAGCAAATAATGTCAGTCGCTGTGCCGATATTTGGGGTTGCTAAGTGTAGCGCGTCCAGTTTTTGCCACAGCGTAAACAGGTCGGCAATTTTAATATCCGCCAAAATAAGGTTTTGCCTATGGGTGCTGCGTATTTGTCCAAAACTGTATAAGTCAGCCAAATCTGCAACGGCATCAAGTTGACTATCGGTCATGTCGCCGGGTGGTACGTCGGGCGCTTTCAATGATACATAAGCTGCGCGGTAGCCGGGAACACGATGCTCGGCCGTATTATGGTTGACCCATTTGGCAAAGGCGGCATTATTACGCAGATGTTCATTGTAGCTGAGGTCATTTGCCGCAGTGGTATCGTAGGGTGGTGGGGTGAAGTGTGCCTGCATAGTCTGAATACGCTCTTGGCTCAATTCTAAGTCATCTTTAATGACCGCCCATTCAGCCTCCACCAGCTGGGTAAATTTTTCTAAACCTTCTTCTCTAACCAGTATTTTGATGCGTGCTTTGTATTTATTGTCACGACGGCCAAATAAATTGTAGATGCGTAAAATGGCTTCTAAGTAAGACAGTAGGTGTTTTTGTTCTAAAAAGGGTCTGATGACTTGGCCAATAACCGGTGTTCTACCCAGTCCACCGCCAACAAATACTTTAAAACCAATCTCGCCTGTGCTGTTTTTGACCAAATGTAGGCCAATATCATGGAATTGCGTGGCAGCGCGATCCTGTGTCGCGCCATTCACTGCAATTTTAAATTTACGCGGTAGGTAAGCAAATTCGGGGTGGAAAGACGTCCATTGCCGAATAATTTCACAATATGGCCGCGGGTCGGCAATTTCATCGACACAGACGCCAGCCAGTGGGTCGCTGCTGGTGTTGCGCAGGCAATTGCCGCTGGTTTGAATAGCGTGCATCTGCACGGTCGCTAGTTCGGCAAGTATGTCGGGGGTTTTGGCTAATTCTGGCCAGTTAAATTGGATATTCTGGCGGGTTGTAAAGTGGCAGTAGCCTTTGTCATAGGTGCGCGCGATATGCGCTAATTTGCGCAGCTGCTTTGATGACAGTAAGCCATAAGGGCCTGCTACACGCAACATAGGCGCGTGGGTTTGGATATAAATGCCGTTCATCAGGCGCAGTGACCGGTAGTGATCTTCTGCGATTTCGCCGTTTAAAAAGCGTTCGGTTTGATGTTTAAACTGCGCTACGCGTTCATCAATGAGGGTTTGATCGGTTTCGTTATACTGGTACATGTGGGTGCGTTTACGTTTTACCTGTGCTTTGGGTATGGTGGCAGATATTATACTGTACTGAACAGCTTAAAATGACAAAGATTATTGTTAGATGCTATTATTAGGTGTTAGCTTTTATGCTTGCTTGTATAAGGGGCTTTGTACCTATCGCGCATTAATAATGGACTTTAATTTTCTTTGCTTGTTTTTGGAAGGGCGATTAAAGGCGAAACGTTGGTGTGTAAAAACTATAAATATTTGAAGGGGAGGTTGTTTTGGGACGCTTTTTATTTGTACTATTAGCGCTGGTATTGTTGCCAGAGCTTGCAATGGCCAGTAGTTTTGAGAATCTTGGCTTAACGGGGACTGAGCGCGGCATTTATACAGTTCTAATCTTTATTGTTGCTTACGGCTTTGTTATGACCGAAGAGTTTACGCATATGCGTAAATCTAAACCGGTTATTTTAGCCGCGGGCATTATTTGGGCGCACGCGGCCATCTTGGCGAAAGAAGCGGGTGTGTCAACGGAAGATTTACATAAAGCGTTTGAGTATAATCTGACTGAATATGCTGCGTTAATGTTGTTTTTGCTGGTCGCAATGACGTACATTAATACTATGGCAGAGCGGAATGTATTTGAAGCATTGCGTTCATGGATGGTTAGAAAGCAATTTGGTTATCGTAAATTGTTTGTGATAACCGGTGTGGTGACATTCTTTTTGTCTGCGGTTGCTGATAACTTAACTGCCGCATTGTTGGTGGGTGCGGTGGTTTTAGCGGTAGGCGGCGGCAATGCAAAGTTTGTTAGCATTGGCTTTGTAAACTTGGTGATTGCGGCCAATGCCGGCGGCGCGTTTTGTCCGTTTGGGGATATTACTACCTTGATGGTTTGGCAAGCGGGCTATGCTGAATTTTTTGATTTCTTTAAATTGTTTATTCCGTCTGTAGTCAATTACGCAGTACCGGCAACATTCATGTATTTTGCCGTACCGGATGAGCAGCCAGCAGCAACAGATGAAGAAGCAGTGCAGCTAAAGCCGGGTGCGATACAAGTGTGTGTGTTGTTCTTATTGACGATTGCGTCTGCGGTCAGTTTTAAACAAATCCTACATTTGCCACCGTTTATGGGCATGATGGTGGGTCTTTCTGTTTTAATGTTGTATACGTATTACATTAAAATGAAATTTGCTGTTGAAGGTGAACCTAAATTTGATATTTTTGATCAAGTACGTAATGCAGAGTGGGATACCTTGTTATTCTTCTTCGGTGTTGTATTCGGTGTAGGCGGTTTAGGCTATATTGGGTATTTGGAATTATTGTCAGGCGCTATGTATGACGGTTTGGGTGCAACAACCGCTAACATCTTGGTCGGTTTGATTTCAGCAGTTGTCGATAATATTCCGGTTATGTTCGCGGTATTGAATATGAACCTGGATATGGATTTGTATCAATGGTTGCTGGTTACGTTAACAGCGGGTGTTGGTGGTTCATTGTTATCGGTTGGTTCGGCGGCAGGTGTTGCCTTAATGGGTCAATCTGATCATAAATACACCTTTTTCAGTCATTTAAAATGGACGCCTGCGATTGCTGCAGGTTACGCAGCCAGTATCGCGGTGCATTATCTGGTTAATGGTTGATTGTACGCATTAGCGCGTCGTGCCATTGCGCGACGTGTTTTTTGAACAAGGCCGATCGCCCCATTAGGGTGATCGGCCTTTTTTATTGCTAGGCCACGCATTTAAAAACGGGTGTGGTGATATGAGAGGTAAGTGATGACAGATACCCCAACCTTTCGGCAGGCGTTGTTAAATAAGCGCATGCTGATTTGTATATTTACAGGATTTAGTTCTGGATTGCCGTTATATATCCTGATTAGCTTGGTTCCCGCTTGGTTGCGCTCTGAAGGCATTGATTTGAAGTCTATTGGGTTATTTGCCCTGATTCAATTACCCTTTACGTGGAAATTTTTGTGGTCGCCTTTTTTTGATCGGTATCGCTTGCCCATGGGGCGTCGGCGCGGCTGGCTGGTTATTTCGCAGCTCGCTTTGCTGTTGGTGATTCCCGTGTTTGGTGTACTGCATCCTGCTTTGGACTTGTGGGCGATTGCAGCGTTGGCCTGCACAGTGGCTTTTTTTAGCGCTTCGCAAGACATTGTATTGGATGCTTATCGACGTGAATTATTGCGCGATGATGAGTTGGGTCTCGGTAATGCCATTCATGTGAATGCTTATAAGATTGCAGGTTTAGTGCCGGGAGCACTATCGCTTATTCTGGCGGATTATTTACCGTGGAATAGTGTGTTTTTTATCACGGCGTTATTCATGTTGCCGGGACTGGCGATGACTTTGTTGGTTCGTGAGCCTGAGCTTAAGGCGGGGACACCAAAAACACTTAAGGCGGCAGTGGTTGAGCCTTTTCGTGAATTTATCGGGCGTAGTGGCTGGCGATCAGCGGTATGGATTTTGGCATTTATTTTTTTTTACAAGCTGGGCGATAGCATGGCGACAGCTCTGGCAACGCCGTTTTATCTTGATTTAGGCTTTAGCAAGACTGAGATTGGGCTGATTGCTAAAAATGCCGGGTTATGGCCTAGCGTGATCGGTGGATTGCTTGGTGGGCTTTGGATGGTGAGGCTAGGGGTTAATCGCGCTTTATGGCTGTTTGGTGTGGTGCAAATGGTTGCTATCTTAGGTTTTGCTTGGTTATCGGTGGTTGGGCACAGTCTGCCTTGGTTGGCGCTGGTCATTGGCGTTGAAGCGTTAGGTGTTGGTTTGGGTACCGCGGCCTTTGTTGCTTTTATTGCTCAGGCCACACATCCGCTCTACACGGCGACACAGTTTGCGTTATTTACCAGTTTAGCGGCCGTGCCTAGAACGTTTGCTAACGCGGCTACCGGTTATTTGGTGGAATGGTTTGGCTGGACGCATTTTTTTCTGTTTTGTTTTATTATCGCCATTCCAGGCATGTTGCTCTTGCTAAAAGTTGCGCCGTGGAATGGGCGGTATAAGAAATTGAGTGAGTGTGGGTTTTAGACTTGTTTTTTAAAATGGATAGTCGTAGTCGATAATGAGCGGTGCGTGATCCGAAAATCGTTCGTCTTTATAGATACTGGCTGATTGGATTTTATCGGATAGGGAGGCGCTGATGATTTGATAGTCGATGCGCCATCCGACGTTTTTCCCCCAAGCCTGACCTCTGTTTGACCACCATGTGTATTGGTCGGGTTCTTGGTTAGCGATGCGGAATCCGTCTAGCCAGAGATTGTCTTCAAAGAGTTTATCCAGCCATGCGCGCTCTTCGGGTAAGAATCCGGAGTTTTTAACGTTGCCACGCCAGTTTTTTAAGTCTATGTTTTTATGCGCGATGTTCCAGTCTCCGCAAATAATAGTGTCGCGACCGTTTTCAGCCAGTGTTTTTAGGTAGGGTAAGAATCGCTCTAAAAATTGAAATTTAAAGGCTTGCCGTTCGTCTCCCGATGAACCCGAAGGCAGGTAAAGCGAAATGACACTTAATTGTCCAAATCGCGCTTCAATAAAACGGCCTTCTTGATCAAATTCTTCCCAGCCAATGCCGCTAATAACGTTATCAGGGGCTTTTCGGCAATACAATGCAACGCCGCTGTAGCCTTTTTTAGCGGCGTCATGATAAAAACAATGGTAGTTGGCCGGCCAAAAAATCGTGGTATCGAGTTGTTCGACTTGGGCTTTGGTTTCTTGGATGCAAACAACATCAGGCTGTTGTTGTTCCAGCCATGGAAAGAGGCCTTTACGTTCAGCCGCACGGATACCGTTGGTATTGAGTGAGATAATGCGCATGGATTAACAAATCATTGCAGTTTTTTTATGGAACACGTATTATACGCAGTTCTCTAATTATTATGTAGCTCATCTACGGGCAATGTGAAGGCACTATGAAACCAGAAATTCATCCGGAATATAAACAAATCACTGTAACGTGCGGCTGCGGCAATACTTTTTTAACTGGTTCCGTATTAAAACGCGACCTGTCTATTGAGGTTTGTTCTTCTTGTCATCCTTTTTATACTGGTAAACAACGCGTTGTTGATACAGCGGGTAGTGTGGATAAATTCCGTAAAAAATACGCTAAATAAACGACTCTTCGGTCGGTTTTCATTTTGGGGTAGGGCGGTTTTGCGCTAGCAGGCCGCCATTTTGCCCACCGCTCAGTAAGCTTCTACTTTATCATTCCAGGTTTAATAAAAAGTCTGTCGGCGACACCTTTTTGCTGAGGTATGGTTGCGCGTGATTATCGCTGCTCTAGGGGGTTACAAGACGTAAAGGCGGTGCAATCCGCCGTCACGCCATGATGTGTTAGTCGGGCATCAAAACAAGCTTTCAATTTTTTGTCTTAATTGCGTGGTTTCGGCGACTGGTTTTGGTTTTGGTTTTGCCACGACTTTCGTAGTGGGGGCGACGGTGGTAATAGCTTTAGGTTTTACTTGATCGTCAAAAAACTCCCAAACCCCTCCTTTGCTACCAGTGCTTTTTGCGGTACGTCTTTCAGTGCGTCGCGCATAAAGCTTATCCACATAGGCAGTGCTGCGTCGCCGCCAGTTTCTTTATTACCTAATGAGGCAGGATTGTCAAAACCTAACCAAGCGGTTGCGGCAATTGTTGCGGTATAGCCATTAAACCAGACGTCTTTACCGTCATTGGTGGTTCCTGTTTTTCCCGCCACGTCACTTCTTCCTAACGCTTTCGCGCGCACCGCTGTGCCGCTTTGAACAACATCGCGCAACATAGAGTTCATTAAATAACTAACGGCAGGCGAAATAATCCGCTTGGCGGGCTCGGGTTTGGCTTCAAATAATATTTTGCCGTCGTGTGCTTCGATGCGCTCAATAAAATAGGGCTTCACAATTTCGCCATCGTTGGCGAATACCGCGTACATACGTGCCATTTGTAAGGGTGATGCTTGTCCGCTGCCGAGAGCCATGGAGTACGAGCGTGGAATATCGCTAGATTCGAAACCAAAGCGCATGGCTGTCGCGGCGGCTTTTTTAATGCCCGTTGCCACTAATAATTTAATAGAGACAATATTTCTGGAAAATTTAAGGCCATTTCTGAGTGAGGTGGGGCCATAAAAACGGTGTCCAAAGTTTTCAGGTCGCCAGCCATTTCTTAAGGTAGGATCATTGATAACAATTGGCGCATCCACAACCATACTGGATGGGGTGAAGCCATTTTCCAGTGCTGTGGTGTAAATAATGGGTTTAAATCCAGAGCCGGGCTGGCGCTTTGATTGTGTGGCACGATTATATTTGCTGTTAAAGAAGTCAAAGCCCCCTTCTAGCGCTAAAATAGCGCCGGTTTGTGGGTTTATAGCGACAAATGCGCCTTCGACCTTAGGGACTTGGCAAAGTGCCCATTGGCCGTTAGGGAGTTGTCTTGCGCGAATAACATCGTCAATGTTTAAGACTTTTTTAATGGCTTCTACGGAAGGCGTGCCGGCGCGAATCCCCCATTGAAGATTTTTCCATGGAATAGTAATTGTACCTAGGTCTTGTGTTAGCGCGGTGATACCTGTAGTGCTAATGGTTTTGACTTGCGCCGGATAAGCATCGCCAATGAGCGTGTAGTCAGCTAGATTGGTGGAATATTTGGGTTGTTTTGACGGTATGCGATAGCCATGGCGGCGATCATACTGGTGTAGTGTGTTTCTAAGCGCGCTGGTTGCGCTGCTTTGTAGGGGATCTGTCACGGTGGTGTACACCGTTAAGCCATCGCTATAAGCCGCTTCCTCGCCGTATTGCTCAACCACGTACTGACGTGCCATCTCGCCAATATAAGGCGCATCCAGCTCAATACGTTGCTCAGGTACGGTGGTTTTTGGTGGGGTGATGGTTACTTGCAATGCTGCTTGATAGTCTTGGTTTGTAATGTAGTTGAGTTCAAGCATGCGATTTAATACATAGTTGCGTCGTTGCAAGGCGCGCTCTGGGTCGGTAATTGGATTATAGACAGAGGGAGCTTTGGGTAGACCCGCAATGAGTGCAAGTTCGGCAAGATTCAGTTCATTAAGGTGCTTGCCGAAGTAAGTTTCAGCAGCAGCAATAACGCCGTAAGAGCGTTGCCCTAAATATATCTTATTAAGATACAGCTCAAGAATTTCACGCTTGGTAAAGGTCTGCTCAATTTTGAGCGCTAAGATGATTTCCTTTAGTTTGCGGGTAAAGGTTTTTTCGGAACTTAATAAAAAGTTGCGTGTAACCTGCATGGTAATGGTGCTGCCACCTTGACTTTTTTTGCCGGTGAGCAGTAGTTGCTGGGTGGCGCGCAGTAAGCCATGATAATCAACACCAGGGTGTTCATAAAAGCGATCATCTTCAGCGGCTAAAAATGCATTGATCAGTTGTGGGGGGGCATCGTCAATATTGATAGGGGTGCGTTTCTTTTCACCAAAGCGCGCAATCAATGATTTGTCGTGACTGTATACTTTAAGCGGTATTTGATATTGTACGTTTTGCAGCGTGTGGACATCTGGTAGATTATCCAGAATTGGCTTAATGATGAGGTAACTGGCAACCGCGCCAGCAACAATTGCTAAAAAACAAAGCACTAAAAAACTTTTAACTAGTTTACGTCGTAAAGATGGTTTGGCCACAAAAGTCCTTTAGTTACTGTCGTTAGCGATTCATTATGGCTAGCATTAAGCGTTAAGTGTTATAGCAACAATTGATGCATTATGATTGGACGAGTTGTTGTTATAGCGCTGGTTGTCTTAGCTCAGCAGTGTAAACGGTCGCTATTGCGCATAGATTAAGCGTCTATTATAGCTATCCAAAAAAGTTTTGTCCTTTGTTGGGCGAATTTACGTGTTTTATGCGATGGTTATTGTGCCAGAATCGTATCATCAATCCATACTTTTGCCGTATTGTTTTAAAGCGAAGAATGCGGCAGTAATGGCTTTTAAAGCTCTGGCATTCGGTAGGGTTCCATCTGTATCGATTGTATTTGCCGTCCCGATAAAATAATTTGCCCGTGGTAACGCTCATTGCCAGTAGACGAAAACTCAAAGCCATAGGTGCGAATTAGCTGCATTTGTCCGTGCGGGGTGCGTTTAAAATGAATATTTTGCAGGGCAACGTAGTCATCTAACATTTGAATTTGCAAGTGTTGGCAGTGATGTTTTACTGCGTGGTAAGCTTGTTCTTGCGTTGCTTTTGCTGCGGACCAGTAGCATAATCCGGCGATAATGATTAGGCTGCCGAGTAGTTCAATATTCACGGGATAACTGTTTGATAAAAATCATAAATATTAGATGGGTGTGTCTCTGGGGTTTGTGTGGAATACGTCTGGGCAGATATCTTTCTATAAGTTTCAATGCGCCGTATTTTTAAATGTCGCGGATCTGGCAGGTAAAGTTTTTAGTTGTCTTGGTATTATGGTATCTAAATTTTTAGGTGCTTGGCAATAAAAAGCGGTTGCGGGGGTGTATAGAGGTGGCTTTGTAAAAGCCTGTATTGATATTCAAACGGTTAAGGTAATAGATGAATCAGTGTTCAGAATGTGGTTGTTTATGCGGTAATGTAGAAAAAAAGTGTCCCCAGTGTAGTGGGTATTACGCACAGATAGAGGCGTTTTTAACTGAAGAGGGTATGAAAGACAATCAGGGTGCTTTTAGTGCGAGGGTGATGCATGCAGATGATCGGAAGCGCGCGTTGCTTGACGAGTTGCGTGCAGTGTATCGCAGCATGCCTAAAGGCAGTGTATGGATACTTTATCTAGTGATGACGTTTGTATTTGCCTTATTTATGGTGGTTTTGTAGGGCGTATTTTGGTTTTAATTCAGCTGGTTATTGCCGGACTGCTATACAGTCCGGCATTCCGGTGTCCGTTAGCGACGACCTTTACCGCCCCGTGGGGAGGCTTCTTCAAATTTAACTTTTAAAGGTTTTCCGCAGTATAAGTTACCATCGAGTCCTGCGATGGCTGCTCTTGCTTCATGTCCTTCCATGCCAATAAAGCCAAAGCCGCGGCAATGGCCGCTAAAAATATCAGAAACTAATTCGATGGAGCGGACTTTGCCATAGTCCGAAAATAATGCGGTAACACTTGCTTCGGAAGCGTCAGAAGGTAAATTTCCAACAAATAATTTTTTCAAAGAGATGTCCTAGATTGAATAATGAGTAACCATCCAAAGCCGTTGGGGAAGGATGGGTAGCAGTTCAAAATATCTGCGAATAATGAGTCGGTAGGGTTATGTAATAACGGAGATGCCGACGCAGTAAAATGCAAAAATACTGAGCTTTAAAGAGACCGTGCTACTATGATTTGGTATTTTAAATCAGTCGTTAGCGTTGTTGCCTGTAAACTTAATTGTCATGCATTAACATTTAAATTACGAAAACCTATTGTCATCCTTGACTATCGGCGGCTAGGAAGGTTTTAAATGCTTAAACAATTAAAATAGACCTATGCAAATAAGATAAGAAAAAATGGACGTGTAATTTATGAAAACGCGAAAACAATATGCGCAAGAGGTCGGGGTCAGCCAATACAACTTAAGTGAGATTGTGTTAGCTTCCTCGCTATTATAGGGTCTTATCGATAAGATATCTATAAAACTTTACGGAAAAGTTGAAATAATCCCGATTAGGCGTGTTGGGTTTTGTGGTAGCGGGTGATGTATAGGCTATAAAGCGATAGCAAGTTTGCCTATCTGTAGGTTGTTTTGCGTTTGTTGCTATGCCTTGTTTTGAGGCAAAAAAAATGCGACTAATGAGTCGCATAGAGTATGTGTTTTTAGGATTAGGCTCTAATGAAAGTCTATGACAGAACGCGCATTTAAGAGTTGCTGTTAGTATAGATCTAAAATGGCAAGTTGGGTATGTGGCAAATTGTCGCACCCCCCTTAGTTATCAATACTTTGTACGGCATTACTGATAGCGGCAAATTCTGCTAACGTCAATGTTTCTGGGCGGCGCACGGGGTCTATACCGAGATTAGCCAGTGATGATTCGTCAATTATTTTTTTTAGGGCATTGCGTAACGTTTTACGCCGCTGCGAAAAAGCTTGGGTAATAATGCGCCCCATTTGCGTAAAATTATTTACCTCAACGGGTTTTTTATGGTGAGGTGTTAATTTTATAATAGCCGAGGTAACTTTAGGGATTGGATCAAAACTTTCAGGCGGCACTTCAAATAAAAATTCCGTGGCGCAATGGTACTGCATCATGATACTCAAACGACCATAGGTCTTTGATCCAGGTGGCGCACACATTCTCTCGACAACTTCTTTTTGTAACATAAAGGTCATGTCTTCGATTACCGCCGTGTTTTCAAGTAAATGAAATAATAAGGGGGTTGAGATGTTATAGGGTAAGTTGCCGATAACGCGCATTTTCTCACCAGCATCGGCCAATCCGGCAAAATCAAAGCTTAATGCGTCGGCACTGTGGATGGTGAGGCGTGGATGATTAAGAAAGTTTTTTTGCAACCAAACCACTAGGTCGCGATCCAGCTCAACGACGTCAAGGCGTATACCCATGTCGAGCAACGGTTTTGTTAGCGCGCCTTGTCCCGGGCCTATTTCAATCCAGTGTTCATTTGCTTGGGCTTGAAGGCTACCTAAAATATTATAGATAATGGCTTGGTCATGTAAAAAATTTTGTCCAAAACGTTTGCGTGCTTTATGTATCATGCGTTCAATGAATGATTAATGGTCATGTCTAGTGCGGTTTTTAAAGCCAAGTGTAAACTGCTAACATTGGCTTTACCCGTGCCGGCTAAGTCTAGTGCGGTGCCATGATCAACCGAGGTGCGGATAATGGGCAATCCGAGCGTAATATTAACAGCATTCCCAAAGCCCTTATATTTTAATACCGGTAAGCCTTGGTCATGATACATCGCTAAAACGGCGTCTGCATGATCTAAATAGTGCGCAGTGAACAGGGTATCGGCAGGTAATGGGCCTTGTAACAGCATGCCTTGGTTACGGAGCGATTCAAGCACTGGTTGAATAATGTCGATTTCTTCTCTGCCTAGATGGCCATTTTCACCCGCGTGGGGATTTAATCCGCACACTAGGATTTTGGGGTTAGCGCAGCCAAAATAGCGTTGTAAGTCCCGATGGAGTACAGTAACGACGCTTGCTAATGTCTCGCGCGTAATCGCAACGCTCACCTCAGATAGCGGTAAATGGGTTGTTACTAATGCTACTCGCAGTCCGGTAGTGGCTAGCATCATAACCGGGTATCCACCCGTAAGCGCAGCGATGTATTCGGTATGGCCGCTAAAAGCAACGCCTGCATCATTGATGACGCCTTTATGCACAGGGCCTGTGACCATGGCATCAAAAATCCCTGATAAGCACCCTTGTGTTGCCCGTTCAATGCTGCTTAGAACGCTGATGCTGTTGGCGGAATTTAGCTGTCCACAGGTTGCGTCAGCATTCAAAGGGGTTTCTAGCACCATCATTTTGGCAATGGTGCTGAATTCAGGTGGAATGTTTGGGTCGAATGTGGTTAGCGCAAGCGGAAGGTTTAACTGCTTAGCACGTTGCCGCAAAAGATGTGGGTCACAAACAAATACTAATTCACAGGCTTGCTGTGTTTGCGCGAGTTGTATGCATAAATCAGGGCCGATGCCTGCGGGTTCGCCGGGCGTAATGGCGATACGTGGGATCTTTTGAGACGTCATAAGTTATGGTTATCTGTAAAGCTTAAGCGTATTAATGTGCGTAAACGAAGCCTATAAACCATGCAACAGAGCAGTTGTTCAAGGGCTAGGTTTTATTAACCTGCCTAGCCGAAAGCTATGCTGATGTGTTTGAGCGACTGTTGATGTGCGGACGATCTACTGAGCATCGCTGAAGGAAAGAATATCCCGTTCTAATAATTCACTGTTACCTAGGTTAAGTTCAACTAATCGCCTCAGTTGAGAAATGCTGTCAATATCTATGTATTCGCACTTGAATCCAGCATCATTGCCGACGGTATGTGATACGACTACTTGCATCACAATACTGATATCCGGTGATAATTGCAATTTTAAAAAACAGGGCTTTTCGATATTTTCTTGCCAAGGTTGCTCAAAGCGGAGCAGGCAACCTTTAAGGGAGATGTCAATAATTTCACAGGTACGTGTGAGCGTGTCAGTACTTAACGTCGCTTGCGCACGGTAAAAAATGCGATGATACCGGCGTTTATTATTAAATGTTTCAGATGACATAGGTGTGTTAATCCAAAAAAAATTGCATGGAAATGCTGTCTATCTTAATCATATCATAAGGCGATAATTTAATGATTTGGTCATCGAGAGACTTTTGATTAATCGTTAGAGTGATATTACTTTCCAGCGCAGATATAAAATACCCTTCTTTTCGCTTGGAAATAATAATAACACCTTCGCCGCGTCTACCCAGTCGGGTAATGGCTTTTTTAATCGGAATGATGCGGCCAATGTGCTTGCCATCCATCACTTGCAGGTTAGCATCCCGCGTGTCGACCTCGGTATTGGAGGGTGTGTTCGTTTCAGGACTTAATTGTGTATCGGTATTATTCGGCTGCGAGTATAAAATAGCATACTTACCAATACTGATGCGATCATTATTACTCAGGCAATATTCCAAGTGAGGTTGATTGTTAACCACTAATGGAAAGTTATTGTTAACCTGTTTCAGTAGGCAGTCGGTATCCCGAATAACGGCTATGGCATGCACGGGTGCTACTGCTAAGCTGTCTATAGAAATGTCGTTAGTGTTGTCGCGACCAATGTGAATCACCCCACGCTCAAATAAATAAGATTGAATCGGTTTGTCTTTAAAAAAAAGAGTAAATCTTGCCATTATTTCGCGGTTTTATAAAGTACCAATTAATTACAAGTATAGACTTTATTGGAAATGTTGCTTAAAAATACCTAAAAAAGTCTAGAAAATGCGTAGTATGATCCTGTTATCGATGTGTACGTTGCCCGACGGATGGATGCGTCTACGGGCGTCATGGTAGTGGTTGACTATTGATGCTGCTTTTATTTGTGGGCTATTCGTGGTTTTTATTGCGTGTTTTTATGGTATTCAACGGCTGTAATTCACGGTGCTTTTACTTCTTACACGTAGATAATTTGCGTAGTAGCGCCTGTCTACGCAGAAAAAAAGCCGTTTTTTGAGATTATCTTTGCCTTAATAGCACCTCCTCATAATGCATTGAAAAAACGGCTTGGTGTACTACACTTTCATTAGGGTGACTTTATACACTATTTCAGGTATCGATTACGTTGATTGGTCGTGTATGTGAACGAGTTTTCTTACCTTTTTGGTACTTGTTTAAGATTATTTTTGAACACTTAAGAAAATAGTCGTAAATAAAATTATTTTTCTGAAAATTAACCTAAATTTCATTAATGGCTGCTATAACTTCAAAACAAGGTATTCTTATGAAACCAAACCGCTTGCTCTTTTATTCAGTATTACCTGCGCTTTTATCTGTTTTATCCGTAACCAATAGCCTTGCAGCACCGACTATTGGGGGGTGTACAATACTTCCAGCGGATAATGTTTGGAATACACCTATTGATACCTTACCCGTGCATCAGAAGTCTAGTGCATGGGTTACCAGTATTGGTAATGCCACCAGTCTGCGCATGGATTTTGCCGCAGGTAAATGGGAAGGCAGTGCAATCGGTATCCCTTATAATGTCATTTCAGCCTCAAAAGAGCCAAAGCAAGCCTTTACCTTTTTGTATAACGATGAGTCTGATGCTGGCCCGTACCCAATAAACTCAACGCTCATTATAGAAGAGGGCAGTGATCACCATCTGATAACTTTGGATCAAGACGCCTGCAAATTATATGAAATTTATAATGCGACAAATTCGGGTGGTTGGAAGGGTGATGCTGGGGCCATTTGGGATTTAAAAACCAATGCCCTACGTCCAGCGGGCTGGACATCGGCTGATGCTGCAGGCTTACCCATTTTACCTGGGCTGGTTCGTTATGATGAGGTAGA
>JAPLRW010000010.1 GCA_026398935.1 Methylococcales bacterium | reverse complement strand
CTCTTGCTATTTCCTGTATCAGCTAATGCCACTAAAGAAAGCATTTGCTTTGGAAGCCAGAATAACGGACGCCTTGAAAATGGCTGGCAGCTTCCGTCCACTGGAAAAAACTATTCAGCGTACAGTTATGCTGGAGTATTAGCTGATCGAAATTACGTTCATAGTAAAATCTATAAAGTAGTTTTAGATGCCTATGCAGCGCTAGAAATACAGACTCCGTTAAAAGTTTATGTTTATGGAGAATCTGGTCACAAAACTGGTGGTAAATTTTGGCCACATAAAACACATCAAAATGGACTTTCTATAGATTTTTTTGTTCCTGTCATAAATAAAGGAGGTGTTTCCGTTAGACTACCAACTTCTGTTTTAAATAAGTTAGGCTACGGAATCGAGTTTGTTGGTACAGGTGAATACAATAATTTGAAAATTGATTATGGCTCAATAGTTCAACATCTTTTGGCATTGAAAGTTGCGGCAGATAATAATGGCGTAGAAATTTGGCGTGTTATTTTTGATAACGAGTTACAGAAACAACTCTTTAAGGTTTCTGAGGCTAAAGGCTTGAGGGACGTAATGACGTTTTCTACAAAGAAACCTTGGGTCAGGCATGATGAACATTATCACGTTGACTTTCTTGTTCCATGCCAGCCGTTTCGCTAACAATACGTTCAAGTGCGAAGGATCTTACTGTGACCATTTTGAAAATTCGTTTTAAATCGGCGCTATCGCGTACGTTGGGAATTTTGTAACCCGATAAGATGCGCTAATCATAGAATGGTGCTGAGGAACGAAGCGCATCGTTCGAGAAAATTGACGCGAATGATGCGCCTCC
The DNA here is from genome assembly GCA_026398935.1 of Methylococcales bacterium. GTDB lineage: Bacteria > Pseudomonadota > Gammaproteobacteria > Methylococcales > Methylomonadaceae > SXIZ01. Next base: position 11,697 of record JAPLRW010000010.1, on the reverse strand, counting down.
TATCGTCGGCACATCCTATGGCTCTGGCGTTTTTAATCGCCTGGCTACTGATTATTATTTTTGCGACTAAAAACCCACTGCCGTTATGTAGTTACGTCAGCCCAGAGCCGTAGGACGGTTTCGCGCCAGCAAACCGTCAGCCTAATGTAACACCGAGGCTTCGAAAGGGTGAATTACCTCTATCGGCGAATCCACTTTACATCCATACACCTTACGTGTTGATGTAAACATAGCTGGCAATGGCAGCAGTAACGATGCCAACAATTTTGATTTTGTCGAACTCTGTTTGCTGACACCAGAAATAAAGGCAGCTGGATTTTTTCCGTGACCACCATAAAAACGTGCCTTTCCTTAAACGCACCACAACAGATGGAATCATACGCCCCAAAAAGTAAGCGATCACCAACCCAAACGTAACGATCAAATAAAATACAATCACTTGGGTCTCGTGGGTGTCGGTATGAAAATGATGCTCAATCAAATGATCTAAATTGCTTTCAATAATCTCAAAAACGATATGCAGCATGTGCAAAATAACCTTTAGCAGATGACGTGCCATTTCGACTAGCAGTCCCAATGCCTCAGCAGGCGCAAAAAGCAAAGCAAGGGTGAGCGCAGTTAACACGCAGTTGACGGCAAATTGTTGTTTTTTGATTCTGCCGACATGCCTATTCAATAGCGCACTGTCTTCTGCCGTTATGTTGACAAACTGCGCACCAATTGAATAAGGATGGCGGTTACCTTCGTAGGGGTTGCTGGGTTTGCAGTAAACCACTTTGCAGCAGATCATAAAGGTCGTCATGCTAGACAGAAAAAGAATCCTGAGCATTAAAAAATCACCCTCTTTCAGCTCCTCTGTGCAAGTAAAAGCGATACCACTGACGCTTATATTGACATTTAGCGTATCGTTTTCCAGGCTTTGCGAATGCGGAAATGATGGCTCAACCAGCAGTAATCCAGCCGTATTATCGAAACCGTGTGGTATTTCGTTTAACGGATTCAGCGTCATTTTTCGGTAGAACAGATTAACCTGTTCATAGACCCGCAAAGCGATCCGCCGGTTTGAGTTATTATCGTTTACCTTGACTGTACTCATCGTCCCCCCAAAAAACTTATTCAATATTCTATTGATAATAGCTGAAGAAGCTAAATTCTCAACTAAGAGAGGCTATATTTGATCATGTTGCTTTTTACAACTGCTGTACCAATCATAAAACCTCGTGAGGAAAAAGCCATTACCAAAAAACTGAACGTTCCCGCCGATGTGGTTTGGCCAGCCATCCGCAACATAGGCAGGCTTGATGTCTGGTTTCTCATCATTCAAAGCTGTCGCGTAGAAGATGAAGGGCAAGGCGCATCGCGCTATATGACGATAGCCAATAGCGGTGGCGAGATAAAAGACAGCATTGAAGAAATCGACGATTCCAAGATGCGCTTGGTTTATCTACGCCCCGTATCACCTTTTCCTGTGACCTATTCCCAAGATACCGTTGAAATGTTTAGCTATTATGATGGCTTAGGCATTGTGGTCTGGACGATTGAGTTTGAATCCAAACCTGAAGATGTGGCATCGGTTGCAGAATTAGTCCATGGAGCTATCAGCGCACGACTTGAAGGCATGGAAAAAGACCTGCAACGGCTTGGAGAAGCACCATGCTAAAACATTACAAAATTTTTGTGCTGTTATCGCTATTTTTTTTCCAACAGCGTTTTTGCCAGTCAACGCATTGCGTTGCTGGACTTTGAACTCAATGATTTAACAGAATTGCCCAACATACCCGCAGAATGAGTCCGTACTGCCTCATTCAAACCGTTGCTGTAAAAGGATTTGCAACAAATCGGTGATTACGAAATTGTTTCTATCAGTCCGCAGGCTCAAAAAAATGCCAATGCCGGCGTCGAATATCTTTTACAACATGATGATAGCAGTGCGGATTTAGGGCAAAAGTTTAACGCCGAGTGGATTATTGTAAGCAAACACAGAAAACCAAGTTTTTTATATTCGCATCTGATTGTGCATGTGATTAATGTGAAAAAGCGGCAGAGGATTGGAAATTTAATGGTTGAATTGAAAGGCACGGCAGAAAAAGTGACTCAACATTCCGTCGGAGCATTAGCCAAAAAAATCCATATTTTGACGGGTAAATAAAACGCAATAAGATGCGCACTTCCTATAGCACTAATTATTATTTTTGCGACTAAAAAACCCACTGCCGTTATGTAGTTACGTTAGCCCAGAGCCGTAGGACAGTTTCGCGCCAGCAAACTGTCCTGCGCACTGTAACACCGAGGCTTAGAAAGAGTGAATTGCCTATCGGCGAATGCACCATCCATACACCTACGCGTTATTGTAATTATTAGGTATTACACTGATCAGGTGTTAGAGTGATTTTGCATCAGATCGGATGCGATGGCTCATGCACATAATTTTTTTGGAGAATCCAATGATGCACAACGCAACGCAACACCTGTCCTGAAATTTTTAATATCAGTAGGTATATGTCTCATGAGTGCTCTCAACACGGCCAACGCTAAAACGGGACTGGATGCGTTTTATACTCAGCCAGAACACTTCGAGCTTGTTCAGCAAGCGCAAGCTAAGACGCAAACCATTGCGCAACAAGCCGCATCGGGGAGTAAATTAAACAACAGTGATTTGGTAACCGTGCAACAAAATGCTGTCATCAATGAATACCAGCTAGCCCTGGATAACGCTGAACTTGAATTTAAGCAAGTTGATAAATTGAAGTTACCCATCGCTCCCAAAGATCCGGAGGGAAATTACTATATTTCCTTGTCAGCTCCCGATATTGGTGTCTCGCTGCCCACAAAATTTGGCAATTTTTACATAGATGTGAAAGCCACGCGCTATAGAATGCTGATGGCAGATTTAAGGTTGAAAGCGGACAATATTAATAAACCTGTACGACTGGCAAAATTGACAAATCCTGTTGCTCCGTTAACGTCATGGCAAATAAACGCAATAGGCTCTTCCCTTTACAGGGTCACCCATGCGGGTTTTGACGAACATGTTTTACCGAATCAAAGCACGGCTCTTGGCGATCATGGCAGCGTCGGCGGTTGGGTTGGTTTTCAAGCTGAAACTGTTGGCAACGCCATCGCTTGGCAGGGCACTATCTGCGGTCAAACACCCAATAACGTTCAATACTACATCTATGCGAACACAGCTGGCGATGGTCAACCTGCCGATGGATTTGGCGTTAGAGCGTGGATGCTAACGGATTGCACAGCGGGGGATATTGTCACCACGGTGCAGGGCTCTAATGGATCTCTATCCGATACGCTTCACTTTAATTAATACTTGGCCAGCCTTACTTAATCGATTGGGTGTAAGTTAAGCAGCGTGAAGACTGTAAACCTCAATGTTTCGCTTAACTTATGCCTGCTTATTTCACCTTCAATTTTAAAGAACAACATGTTAAAACTAAATCAATTAATACCAACCCTCAGTGTTGGGTTGCTGCTTATGTCCACGAATGTATACAGCCTTGAAGTACTCGGTCGTGGTGACCGAGAATTTATTGTGGAGCCTTGGCCGGTATTGAAAGCCCTTATGGATTGGAGAGCATTGAATTATTATGATAACAATTTGACCAGACCAACTACGCCTGATTTTGGCTCTACTGTAGCACTGGAATATACTGTTAACTTATATGGTGTGAATTTATATTTTGAGCGTGCGGATAAAGCGCGTTTTCCGGTTGCACCAAAAGATAGCAGCGGCAATTTTTACCTTGAGCTGGGGCCACCCTATGCTAAGGCGCTACGCATACCCACCGAGATGGGTAATTTTTATGTTAATTTAGATGCCCTGCGGGTTAAAAAAGCGATATCCGATATACGAGCCACACGCTTTTACGACGTGTCCGATATAAGATTTAGAGATGCTTATGCACTCGACTATTCAAGAGTCGAAGGCGTTACCTCTGCCAAACAGTGGCCGCAAGTAGACGTGTTCACGCGCAATACCTATGATGGGGACTGGGCGATTGAAACCCAAGTTGATCACGGCGGTGGTTGGGTGGGTGTGACCACCATTACATACGGTTTGGTAGATGCCGATGTGACGACTACCATCTGCGGCGTGCCGACAGTTCCTAACGAATTAAAGTATAAGATTGTTGATAGAGGCGTTTTGGTTGGCTATTGGCGTGCCAGATATGCGCGCACTGACTGCGAAGCCGGTCAAATCAAAACCACCACCGTTTCAAAAGGCGCACCTTTTAATACATTAGTAGATCTTGTTAATTTCAAGTAGCCCGTACACGTTAATCACGTATGTTAGGCATTTTGTAGATTGACGCTGACAGGAAGCCCAACAATTCGGAGCGTCAACTGTTGGGGTTCGTTCCTTAGCACCAACCTTGTATGAAGAATATCTGGTTGGGCTTAAGCATCTTACTAATCAGGACGCCAAATGACCATAATGCCCATGCAATAAGTTTAGATGCTCTTGAATATCCCTTTTCGCATGACTACTTATTTCCAAATCACTCGCGATGGAATTCCAATGAGATAATGCTTCAAAAATCTGCTCAAATATTGTCGCAACATACGCTTTATTAATACCGCAAACAGCACCCAGTTCAAAAAACACCTGATCAGGAATATTTTTCCCGCACCCCATTAATGCCATACTTTGCTCGCCATAAACACTGCTGTTAAAAGTAATGTCATAGGCTGGTGATGATCGCCAAATACCATCGCCATCCATAGTAAAAGAAAAGTTCTTGGTATGATCATCTTGGTTGTGGCTTAGAACATTAAAAACCATTTTCTTATAGATTTGCTCCAAATCTTCATTATTATTTGTAAGCATTTCAGTCACTCGAAATAATTTTTCATAATCAAAATCTGGCTGCCGAAAATCCGCATTAACCAACCCCGCTAGACTATGAATATGCCGGAATTCATTAAATACCCTGTCAAAGCGCTTAACAGCAAAAAATCGCGTACCATTAACATCCAAAAGCTGTGTTTCAGGCATATTAATACCTGATGCCTTTACCATTCTGGAATATGCCTCTTCAATAAGCCCATCATCACTTTTCGTAATAGCTGTATGGAATTTCAATAGCCAATATTCAAACCCATCAGGGAGCCTTTGTGCGCCAGATATAATGCTATCCCCATTTATGCCAATCACAATCTTTGGCCGAGCGCCACCAGAAGACATTCCCGACTCAAGCAGAGCTGGCAATGAATCTGCAAAAACACCATGCAAATTATTAAACGGTGTTAAACAAAGTGAAACGCATCAACCTCGAACGATGCGGTTCGTTCCTCACCGCATCCTAAAGGCTAGCTAGCAAACATTCATCCGTTCATGCACCCGCATGGGCAGGCTTCCCGTATAATGCCTATTATTTCTCCAGCACACTCTTAAACCATGCCTAAACACGCGCCCTTTCAACGCGCCACCGACGCACCCGCCTTGCCCACGCACATCATTAAATTCATTCTGTATTGCTTAGCCCGTTTTCGGGGATTGATGCTCTTGATGTTGCTGTTGGAAACCGGACAAGCGGTCGGCAGTATTCTCGTTCCCTATGCGATTAAAGCCATCATGGATGGCGTAGCGCACAGCACGGGCGGATCGGTATTGGACAATCTACGCGCCCCATTGCTGTTATTGGCGGGATTGAACCTTGCCGAAATCCTGTTTAGCCGCGCCAGTGGTGCAGTATTAATTGTCATGGGGCCGCGTTTGCGCCAACGCACCACCAAGACACTCTATGCCTATTTGCAATACCATGCGCCGCGTTATTTTGGCGGGCATTTTGCGGGTGCGTTAGCGCATCGCATCAGTGAAACGGCGATGAGCGTTAATCATACGGTATGGTCAGTATTGTGCGACTTTTGGCCCATCTTGATCACCTTCGCCGTATCGACGACCTTATTATTAAACGTAAACCAAGGCTTAGGCTTATTGGTCGCTGGCTGGGTATTTGCCTATGTCAGCCTCTCCTATTGGCTAGCAACGCGCTGTCAACCGTATGCGCAGAGTTATGCCGCGACACGCAGCCAAGTGAACGGCAAGATGGTCGATTCGGTCACTAATATTCTCAATGCCAAATTGTTTGCACGCTTAAAATTTGAACGCGACTATCTGGACGGTTTTTTAGAAACCGAAGTACAGGCCGCGCGCCGTACCTTTTGGTATATGGAGCGAGTACGCTGGTTCCAATTTATTGCCGCCGCCTTACTGAAAGTAGGCACAATCTATTACGCCCTCACCTTATGGGACAGCGGCGTGATTGGCGTGGGCGATTTCACCATGAGTGTTGGACTGGCCTTGTTAATTATCAGTGATGCACGCAACCTCACCCGCCGATTTTTAGAGTTTTTCGAATACGTCGGCAATATCGCCAACGGTCTGGACACCATTGTGCAGGCACACGAGATTGTCGATGTGCCCAACGCACTCCCCCTAAAAGTGACGCAAGGCCGTATTGAGTTTCGTAAGGTCTGTTTTGCTTATGAAGCAAATCGCCCCGTGTTCAATGACTTATCCATAGTCATTGAACCGGGGCAACGGGTTGGATTAGTGGGGTTTTCAGGCTCAGGCAAATCAACTTTTGTCGGCTTAATGCTGCGTAATTTTGAACCACAAAGCGGGCAAATTCTGATTGATGGCATGGACATCCAACAGGTTTTACAAGACTCACTGCACGACCAAGTGAGCTTAATCCCGCAAGACCCCAGCCTATTTCATCGCAGCCTAAAAGAAAACATTGGCTATGGTCGCCTAGATGCCGATGATGACGCGATTCAAGCCGCCGCAAAACTCGCGCATGCCGATGACTTTATTCAGCAAATACCCGAAGGATATGCCTCATTAGTGGGAGAACGTGGCGTAAAATTATCCGGTGGGCAGCGGCAACGCATCGCCATCGCCCGCGTGATGTTAAAAGACGCGCCGATTTTGATTTTAGATGAAGCCACCTCCAGTCTGGATTCAGTGACCGAAAAAACCATTCAAGAGAATCTGGATCGCGCCATGGGCTGTAAGACCGTCATTGCCATTGCCCACCGTTTGTCCACCATCGCGCATTTGGATAGAATTCTGGTATTCGATCAAGGGCGTATCGTTGAAGATGGCGGACATGAGCAACTCTTAGCGCAACACGGTTTTTATTATCGCTTGTGGACAATGCAAGCAGGGGGATTTTTGCCGGATGCGGCTGAGGGGGATTTGGGATGATGTTTTTTGAATAACAGCAAAACGTAACCAACAATCAGCATTTTTGCTTTTTTTTATCCCGCCCTCTTTCGAACAGTCTAAAAAATAAGCAATCGCTGAGCATTAAGCCTTATTCAAGAAAAAGTGACCTCACGTAGCGTAGCACAAACTGCTTCACTACTAGCGACCATCCGCACTGATGATATTGTGTGGTCATTTTTTAACCAATTGGCTATTTGCAACGAAGGCGATTGAAGAATTATCAAGCCTTCATGTTGGATTATGTCATCAAATAAATCATTATCTTGTGTTTGGATAAGAATGACTCTTTTCGATTGCTTGGTTTTTTTTGCTTTTAACAAGTAGCTTACTGCTTCCATCAACGTTTCATTCTTTTTTTGTACACGAACTAGAATGGGCGTATTTTTAAAGTGTTCAACGAGAATTGCATCAATCCCTTTATTTCTATGTACAGGATTAAAAGCAATACCGCTTAACAGGCTCAATGCCTCTGTATCAGCATTGAGATAGGATTCGCGCCCTTTTTTAAGCAGGGTAGATTCCGTTTTTACTGGATTAGCAATTCTATGTTCTGAGAGACTAACAGCATCTTCAGATTTATCTATGCCAATAAAGTGTCGCTCTAATAATTTGGCAGCTACACAGGTAGTGCCACTGCCACAAAATGGATCAAGAACAATATCTGATTTGTCTGTGACCAGATTAATAATTCGTTCGAGTAACAATATGGGCTTTTGTGTTGGGTAACCGACTCTTTCTTTTGCTTTTGGATTTAAATAAGGGATTTCCCAAACATCATTAAGCGGCACACCCTTTTTTTGTTTACCCTGTATAAAAGACCCATTTGCATCGGTTTGATAAACAGATTTATTATGCACGTCTCTGGTTCTATTTTGCAGTATCTGATCTATATTCGTGGTTTCAGAGTATGGTGTAAAAACAGTATTAAACTTAAACTCTTTTGATTTTGAATAAAAATAAATATTTTGATGACTTGGCATCAAGCCTTTTTTTGAATTAGACCAGCGCTTATAGCTCCAAATGATCTCCGACTGGAAATTTTCGACACCAAATACATTATCCAAGATCGCTCTTATAATATGCTCACCGCTTTTGTCACAATGAACAAAAATAGAACCCGTGTCTTTCAGTAGCGTTTGCATTACCTTAATACGCTCAAAAAGAAATTCGCCATAGACAATATCTGCCCCCCAAATATCATCAAAGCTAAATTCTTTGGTTCTATCTCTTGATTTAAGCGCATGTTTCTTTTCAGTAAAAAACGGTGGGTCAAGATAAATGAGGTCAATAGAGTTTTTATCCATTACTTTCATTGTCTCTAAACAATCGCCTAAATATATACTATTAATATATTTATTCATCTTCGTGCGCGTTTTCTTCCGCGATTGTTTCTAGTAATAACTTTAAATCAAACCCTGTTCTCTGTTTTACATAAGCCCATGCATTATCTCCCCAGTGATACTCACCACCGATACCTTTATAAAGTGTTTCAAGGGTTTCCTGTATTCTTTTAGCCTGCGTCCTGTTTGGGTAATAGAACATTATTCTGATTGGTTTATACGCAGCGGCAGCTATAACCTTTATTCTGGTATGTTCCTTATTGATATGATCACCATCGGTTGTCGCGTCTCGCCATTTAATTTCAATAGCATCAAGATTAACAAGACAATCGATCTCAAATGTTTTAGGACGCTGTCCAATCGTGTTTAGTATTTTTTTAGCTCCTGAGTCTGGAAACGCGTGTTTAAAGCATAGCTTGGTGGCATCTTCGAGAAACGAACCTGCATATTTATATAGAAAACGACCTTTATTTTGATAAATATCAATCATTTTTCCTTCTTGAGTAGTGACGCCGAGAACACGGTAGATTAGAACATGCGATTGATCATCTGCTTCCATTTCTTGTACACGACCAGCAATTTTCCCGCCCAACTGTTTCGAGTAAGTTTTCGCTAACGCTCTCAATTCATATTCTATCGGCATTTAAAATCCTTAATCAATGAACGCCACTAAGCCTTTATTATCTGGTGCTGGATACTCAATACTCAATCGCAATATAAACCGACCAACGCCAATGACACCTACGCGTTGAGCAGTCATCTCACGATTTATTTCTTCAAACGCTTTAACAACAACACGCTAAAAAATCCCGCCAAGGTAGCCAGTAATAACGTAATCCACGCCTGATTACTCCACGCCATAAGGTAACTGTCGCCTTTAACGGGCGCACTCACGCCGGGAATACTGGGTAAATCACCATCGCCACCCGCTACTTTCAGTTGTGCTTTCATGCCCTTTTCCATGTGCTGCGGTACTTCACAATGCACCAGATAGGTTTTAGCGTCACTGGGGAGAATAAGTGAGGCTTTTTTCTCGCCCTGCCCGTAGATTTCCATAGTGAACATGCCATCAGAGTACAAATAGCCGGGTAAGCCGTGAATCATGAGCTGGTGACGAATATGGTCATCGTTAATGAAAGTAATATTAACCCGTGAACAACCCGCGACATCCCATTGCTGTTGATCAAAAGCAAACATTTTGCCATTGAATTTTTTAGCATGCTTATGCCCAGCACGGATGGTGATGTTGACATCACCCGCAATTTTTGGGCAATCTTTAGGCAAGTTATCGGTATTTTCATTCATGATCATACCTTTCTCGTCCATAGACATGCCATGATGCTGCATGGTGATCGCGTGCGCTGCTGGCAATAACAGACTTAAGCCCAGCACTATCCCTATTTTTTTAAATAACATCTGCATTAATCCGCCTTTTTAACGCTACGCAGCAAGAAGAGCAATAGCCCCAATAACAAACCGACAACCAATCCAAAGGCAATCAACCGCCATTCATCGGGAACCAGTACATCAGCATCACCTAATAATTGCGCAAAATCACCTTCCGCCCACAGTGGTTTTTCTTTGGCATAAAAAGCGGGTGAAAAGAATTCATCCATCCCCGTATGGCCTTTAGGCATGCCTTTTTCATCCAAAAAGCTTTGGTAAGCCAGTAACGCCATATTGCCGCCGGGACTCATGCCATTCGTGGTAATGCCGTTTTCAACGTGATCATGAAACATCCACAAGCCTTCACCATAACTGTGTAAGCCGTCATTGCTGGTTTGTAAACGAAGATCAATACGCTGTGCGGGTGCAACATCAAACACGTCACGGGTAATTTGTTGCGCCTCTGGCCGCTCCACACCGTCATAATCGGTAATGGTCGCTTTATGGCCATGAATATGCAGCGCAATAGCAGAATTTTGCAGGTTGGCAATGCGTAATTTAATGGCTTGGTTAGGTTGCGCAACGATTATCGCATCACGAATCGTATAAGGAAACGCATGCCCATTTAATAAATACTGGTCTTCATGTGACTGATTAATATCATATACGCGGTGCATTTGCTTATTGATTAAGCGTGGATCATTGTATTGTTGAATGATGCTCGCCAATTGATTATCAACACTTTGATAATGTAAATCGTATTCCTGATCGTATTTCTCAGTAATCGCCACGGAAGAATGCCGCACATGCCCCGCGCCAATATTAAACGTTTGCACCCAGTTATTCGGGCGATTTTCTTCAATCACCATCATGCCGCCTAAGCCCATCGGCAAATGCTTATCCGTTTGCACATGGCAGTGATACAACATCGTGCCAGTATGGCGCGGCTGAAATTCATAGGTTTTACTGTCGCCAGGGAAAACTGGCTCGTGGTCGGTACCGTCGTTATCCTCCCCTGCAGCAGTTCGGAAGGGATGATCGACACCATGAAAATGAATGGTATGCGGAAAATAATGGGTATTTTCCAGGGTGACAAACACCTTATCGCCCTGCTCTACACGTAAAACGGGGGATGGCGCGCGCAACATATATAAAGCCTCGCGTGAGCGAAAGTTTTTGGTCGCCATATCGCTGGTTTTGGGCGCGAAAACCCATAATCCCGGCTGAATACCCGGTGCAGTATTGTAAGTAAACGCTAAAAACTCACCATCAGGCGAAAAGCCGTTTAGCTCAATGACTTCTAATTTAATATTAATAATGTCCGGGTCACCATCACCATCCAAATCATCCCCCATCGTCAATGCATCTTGTGCAAAATGGGTATTCATTAAGGTTTTCATCGACACATGGTTCGCGCCTTTGACCGCTAAAGCAATGTCATAAGGATTATCTGGATCACAGAGCAATGATTCCGCGATATTCACCCCGTCAATGACCTGCGCTTTACGCCATTCAGGGTGTTCATCTTTACAGGGTGCTTCCTGAACGGTCTGCGAAGTAGTGACAGGTGACAGGTTGGTGGTCGGTACAGCCGAATGGCTACTGTGAACAAAATCAGGCATTAACCAGACGGCTAACGGCGTAAGCAGTAAAAATAATAGCCATGCAAAAAAGCGAATTGTTGAATGTGGCATCGTAACGTTTGTTAAAAAATAAAGGGGTTAT
>JAPLRW010000085.1 GCA_026398935.1 Methylococcales bacterium | reverse complement strand
TTTATTGTTCAAGTCAGTTGGGTACCGTTTAATTTTTGATCTGCGCTTCTTACTGCTCATTGGTTAAATGTTCAGTATTTTATCCCATTGCCATCCTTGACACTTTTAAAACACGCACTTACTGGTTCAATCAACTACACGCATAATTATGAAAATAGTCAAAATAACGATTGATCCAGATAATTTTGCCGGATTGCCTCAAGGTCGCGTAGATTTTAAGCGTTTAGATGCAACCACCGAAAATACAATTGCAGCACATAAACGTCAGGATGAAGCAGATGCTCTATTTGATGCGGCGAAGTTTGCACGTCGCGTTCGAAAACGACTCGGTTTAAGTCAAACTGAATTTTCTCAGCGCATTGATGTTTCGCTAGACACTATTCGTAATTGGGAACAAGGTAAATGGCAACCTACTGGTGCCGCAAAAACATTATTAAAAATACTGGACAGAGCGCCTGAAGCCGCCTTAGCGGCACTGAAATAACACGGCATACTGCAACATTAATCCACCAACACGAAGGCTGCCACCGTCGGCTTAGGCACGACTAAACCTAGATGCGCGATCTCAATCAACAACTGCGTTCTATTTTTAACTTTAAACTGCTTTAACAGCAACGACACATAATCCCTAATCGTCCCTTCTGCCAACTGCATGCGCATGGCAATGGTCTTATTCACATCGCCTTGACAGAGATAATACAGCACATCCAGTGCCTTCCCCCTCAGCGCCAGTACCTCAAGATGCCGCGGCAATACCGCCGTCTCTACCCGCTGCTCAAATACCATCAACGGTAAAAATACCCGCCCCTGCAACACCGCTTCAAATGCTTCACGCAATACACTATCCCCTTCCATCGCTTTGGGAATATAGCCAAAAGCACCCGCGGTAATACATTGCACCACCAACTCTTTTGCCAAATGACCACTGGCTGACTCACCACCAGACAGCATAATCGCCCGCGTCGCCAATGCCTGCTGCCGAATATAATGCAATACATCCAGCCCTGATTTATTCGTAGCACTGGCTAACTTAAAATCCAGAAACGCAAAATCAATGTCCTCACGATCCAACACCGCAAGCGCCTGAACATAACTGGCGGCTTCATACACCTTGGCATACGGCACAGATTCCTTCAACAATGCCTTAAATCCAGCCCGAACCAGCCCATGATCATCTAATAATAGAATTTTTAAGGGGTTATTTAAATCCATAGGCTCTCCTGTGTAAAAACGCGCAGTTAATTCAAACAACTACTTACCAGCGCTTATCTTACCGCATCCAACAAATGTCGGTTCAAAATCCGACATTTGTCGGTTTTTGAACCGACATCTGTTGGAATAACGCTTCCACGATAAAGTATACAATCCCCGTTAGACCCGTGACAGCATCAGCGGCTCGTTGCACCACTATCGCCCCACCCCATCGGCATCCGCCCAGTGGTTTGTTGTTACCTTAATCAAAGCAGCATTATTTATGAAAAAAATAGCTTGTATCGCATTACTTACTTTATCGCCACTGGCAGCGCAAGCGGCGTGTAACATCGTTCCGCTCACCACCGACCAGCTTAACGTTACCCGTATCTCCGGCGAGATTATCGCAGGCGGTTCAAGCTGCTCTTATTCGGGGCATGTGGTTGATTTTTATTCATTTGAAGCGAAAGCAGGGGATGTACTGCAACATAGTGGCAGCTATTATAATCTTGACTTAATGACACCAGATGAAAAAGTGCTAGCTTGGCCTGGGAAAGTAATATTACCTGCTACAGGTGTTTATAAAATTGCCATCAATGCGTCTACTAGTAATAGGGATGGAATAGGAAGGTATACTCTTGAGCTAAGATCATCAGCTCCAACACAAACAACAACCATCAACCCATCTACGCGCACTTGCAAGGTAGTTGCGCTAACGACAGCGCAACTAAACGGTACGCGCATCACTGGAGAACTTATAGTAGGTGGTCCACCTTGCCAAGATTTTGGATCTACCGTTGACTATTATTCCTTTCAAGCTAATACGGGAGATATATTAGAAAGATCTGCTGGTAGCTATTATGTTGTTGACTTACAGGGGCCAGATGGAACATCGCTTGGCTGGCCTGATAAAGTAATATTACCTGCCAGTGGTGTTTATAAAATTGCCATCAACGCATCTAATAGCAATAGGGATGGCATGGGAAGCTATTATCTTGAAATCAAAAAATCCTCCCCCGCACAACCAGCACCGATTGCCACCTGCCCATCCGACACCTACAACAACGGCAAACTGACCATCAATTCCGTAGAAGTCCCTAATGGTGTGGGCGGTATGCTCAAATACAAAGCCAGCATGACCTTGCAAGCATTATCCAATCCTTTGGTATTTACCGTCGACCAAACCACACCGTTGCAATAATCGCGCACATACCCCACACCTTACACATAACCATTAAAGAAGCCTTATTTATGAAAAAAATAACTTGTATCGCATTACTTACCTTATCACCACTGGCGGCGTATGCGGCGTGTAACGTCGTTCCGCTCTCCACCGATCAACTCACAACTACTGTATCTATCTCAGGGCAGGTAGTTAAAGGCGAGGCGTGTCGAGGTGTTTCTTCACGCGCAACGTATACTGCCGATCAATATTCCTTTCAAGGAACAAAAGGCGATTCTATTAGAATTTATAACTCCCGTAGTGAAAGTTTTGTAGCCTTTTTTGATCCAGAGGGGGTGCAGTTTACCAATACTGCCAGTAGTGATTATTTTTCGTTTAGCCTGCCAACTACGGGGATTTACAAAATCATTATTACTGGTAACAGCCAAGATGTTGCTGATATAAAAAATGAAACTATCGGTTATAACTTCACCCTAAACAGCACTAATCCCAAACAAACCAACACGCCTGCACCCATCGCCACCACCTGCCCCTCCGATACCTACAACAACGGCAAACTGACCATCAATTCCGTAGAAGTCCCTAATGGCTTGGGCGGCACACTCAAATACAAAGCCATCATGACCTTGCAAGCATTATCCAATCCCTTGGTATTTACCGTCGACCAAACCACACCGTTGCAATAGTCGCGCATAGGCCATGCAGCGATTAACCAACCGCGCACACGGTGCATCACGCAGTCAAACAACCGCATAAACAACAGGGTGCAGAGCATGCACCCTGTTTACACGTTAACAAAAAAAGGAAAACCGCTCATGCAAAAACTGTTTTTAGTAACGCTAAGCATTGCTGTATTAGGGGGCTGTACGGTACGCCAAGCAAAACCGATAGAGTGGTCAGCGGTAGGCGGCAGTCGCGCGGATGCTACGGTGAAGCTGCAATACAGCTACACGCACGGCACACCTAACCCAGATATTAACCAAGCCATTAACTTAGCCAAATCCAGATGCGCTTCTTGGGGGTATACCAGCGCGGAACTTTTTGGCGGCGAAGCAAGGGGCTGTAGTGGGATGCTTACAGCAGGCGCTTTAGGCGTACCACTCTGCCAAGGCGGTGAATGGACTGTCACCAAAGACTTTCAATGCACAGGCGATGGTGTTGCCCTCAAACAACCGCCTAGCGCCCCTGTACTTGCACCTGCTGAGGAAGAAGAGCCCATAGCTGCCCCAGTAAAAAAGAGCAAAAGAAAGAAATAGCGCCGTAGGGTGCATTCCATGCACCTACTACCAAAATGCGTGAGGTATCTCACGCATTGCAACAGCGTTTTATAACTTAGTCACCATAAAATAAAGGAAAAACGTAAGATGAAAAAAATAGGTTTGTTTGTTTCGATAACACTACTGATGTTCAACAATGCCATTGCTGAGGATAAGCCTTTTAATGCCTATTTTGATTCAGTCACGCCGTTTATGTCAGACAGTGAAACGATTGTATTTGATGGCATAAGAGTGGATGGCTTTGGTTATTCAAGTTTAAAAGATGCATTACGGCTGGAGTACCGTTTTGATTATAAAACCCTCAACTTTATTTTAAATACCGATCCTGGAAAAATAACCACGTATTCTAACGTCGGCATTTTTAATGAAGAGCACATGGCTATTGACGTATCACCAGCTCAGCCGGATTTCAAAGCAAATGGTTTAATGTATCATTCAGGAGAAACTAATAGCTTTGAAGCTACCGCAGCACAACCGTTTGTTGCAGAGTTTGATTTAAAAGCAGGGCATGTGATGTCTTGGCTTATAAATCAACCATCAAACGATTTTTCTTATCAGTTTAGCGATACTAGTGTAGATGCGAATTTTCTGGGCACTGCTTCACAGGGCGTGATCAGCGATGCGCATAAAATTCTGACTAAGTGCGTGTTTTAAAAGTGTCAAGGATGGCAATGGGATAAAATACTGAACATTTAACCAATGAGCAGTAAGAAGCGCAGATCAAAAATTAAACGGTACCCAACTGACTTGAACAATAAAAAATGGGAAGTCATTAG
>JAPLRW010000303.1 GCA_026398935.1 Methylococcales bacterium | reverse complement strand
GGTACAGCCGAATGGCTACTGTGAACAAAATCAGGCATTAACCAGACGGCTAACGGCGTAAGCAGTAAAAATAATAGCCATGCAAAAAAGCGAATTGTTGAATGTGGCATCGTAACGTTTGTTAAAAAATAAAGGGGTTATCAGCTAAAAACATGCTGTGAGCGCGAGTGGTGTAAATGGTGAGCAATCTCCCCACCCCCTCCTCGATCGTAAAACCGAAAAGACCTAAACCGACACAGTTTATCGCTATCATACACGCGATACACCCAGTTAGTCCGCTTTGTTACACTAGAGTTCCATCAGAAAACGAATAGCTGATCGCCTAAGGCGATTCAGTAATAAGATAGGTACCTTGAGCCACCTACTTCACCAATCACTTTTCCGCATGTAAGGTGTTATGAAGGTATTTATTTCGAAAAACAACCTCTCTCAGACGGAAAGAATGTTAGATTTAAGGAGAAAAATCAGTGTAATTACATTGAACTAAAGAACAATAGATGCCATACATTGCCCTCAATATGCGCCAAAGAGAAAAAGCGACAGGCAAAAAAAAAGCTTCACAATTGCTTGTAAAGCCTTAATTATTCTTTGGTACCGAGGGCCGGAATCGAACCGGCACGGAGTTACCCCCACCGGATTTTGAATCCGGCGCGTCTACCAGTTCCGCCACCCCGGCAAAGAAAGAACATTATAAGTAAACTTATTGCATAATACCAGTCTATTTTTACAAAACCTTTCTACAATACCCCTTTATTTTTTTACTACCATGAAAAAGAGTGACTTTAATTACACGTTACCGCCACATTTAATTGCCCAAAAACCCTTAGAGAATCGAACGTCCAGCCGATTACTGTGTTTACATAAACAGCGTGGTGACGTGGAAGATAAACAATTTACTGATTTTATTAATTTGGTGAATCCTAACGATGTACTGGTCTTTAATGACACCAAAGTAATACCTGCGCGGATGTTTGGTAAAAAATCCACTGGCGGACAGGTTGAGATTTTAATTGAGCGCATTATTGATGAACACACCGCGATTGCACATGTACGTGCCAGTAAATCACCTAAAGCGGGCGCGCTGATTCTATTAGATCAAGGCTACCGCTGCCGCGTACTCGGTAGAGTGGACGATTTATTTCACTTACAGATGGAAGGTGAGCAAGCGATTTTAAATATTTTAGATAAAATTGGGCATATTCCGCTGCCACCCTATATTACCCGTGCCGATGACGTATCGGATCTAACGCGTTATCAAACAGTATTTGCAGCGCTGGCAGGCGCGGTAGCCGCCCCGACCGCAGGATTACATTTTGATCAAGCGCTAATGGATGCTTTAACAGCAAAAGGGGTAACGCAAGCGTTTGTTACGCTGCATGTTGGTAGTGGCACATTTCAGCCAGTACGGGTTGAAAATCTGGCCGACCACCGTATGCACCGTGAGTATTTTGCGGTATCAGAAGAGGCGGCAAATACCATTAACACTGTGCGCGCCAAAGGCGGGCGGGTTATTGCGATTGGTACGACGGCATTAAGAGCATTGGAATCGGCTTCACAGTCGGGGCAGTTACAAGCGGGCACTGGCGATACCGATTTATTCATTACACCAGGCTATACTTTTAAAACCGTTGACGCGCTACTGACTAATTTTCATTTACCCGAATCAACGTTATTAATGTTAATTTCTGCCTTGGCAGGTTACTCTCCGGTTATGCATGCCTATCAACATGCGATAGACCATGCTTACCGGTTTTTTAGTTATGGCGACGCGATGTTTATAGGCGAATAAACCACGCATCTTAATGACTCAGATTATTATCAGGCTTTACCGCATAATAATCTGATAAACCGGAATACGTTCCTTGCACACCGACCATCACCGCTTGTTTTAATGGCTTACACTCCCCTTGCCATTGCCTAACCCGTTGATCAAAATAATGCGTCCATTCAGTCGTCCAACAGCCATTGTTATTAACCAACAAGCCTACTAGAACGGATACGACATCATAACGCGCGGATGCCGTCAATATCGGCTGAGGATAAGGGCTTAGCATCTCTGTTACCGATAGCTGTGTTTGCTCTTGCATATCCATCAAAGGCAGTAAAAAAGGCAAGCCCTGATGCTGAGCCCTTTGCGTCAACGCATCTTGTAATAACGGCATTTTTTCAGCATTAAAAAACTGCCGCATCCCTTGTTCCTCAACCACTAACCACACCAAGGTTTCCGGGCGTATTTCATTCCACAAGCCTAACGCGCTGTGCTTAAGTTGCGCTTGCAGCTTTTGCTCATCAAACAAAACCCGCAGCGTTCTCGCTTGGCTATTGTAACGATCCGTTGTTTGGGCTAACGCATACTGGTACTCGCGCACATAGTCATTAGGTTTCGCCAGCACCCTTTGTACGACCGGATCAGCGCTAACGTTGACGCCAACCATAACTCGCCCAAGCACCTCTTCTAGCGCATGTAATATCGCATTATCACGATCAGCCAAGGATTGGCTCATTGCCAGCACATCCACTTCATACAGTCCCTTAACGTCGACTGCTTGTACACTCTGACTCATCAGCATCCAAAACAATACCGCGACTCTTAACAGCATATTGATATCCCTCACACAAAAACGGTGTTGTCTTGTACAATATCGGCAGGTTTAACATTAACTTTAGCAAGAGAGTATTTAGTGAGCGCACACAATCAGGAAGGCTTAACTTATAAAAGTGCAGGTGTCGATATTGACGCGGGCAATGCCTTGGTAGAACGCATTAAACCTATCGCTGCACGGACTAGAATTCCGGGTGTTATGGCAGGATTAGGTGGATTTGGATCGCTGTTTGAATTGCCACTGGATCGCTATAAAAAACCTGTGTTAGTCTCAGGCACAGACGGCGTAGGCACCAAATTAAAATTAGCACTGGATTTAAATTGTCACGATACCGTTGGTATTGACCTTGTCGCCATGTGTGTTAACGACATTATCGTTCAAGGTGCAGAACCATTGTTTTTTCTGGATTACTTTGCAACCGGACGCTTAGACGTAGATACTGCGGCCGCAGTGGTTGAAGGTATTGGCAAAGGCTGTGAACTGGCTGGCGCAGCGTTAGTCGGCGGCGAAACGGCAGAAATGCCCGGCATGTATGCGGATGGCGAATATGATCTGGCAGGCTTTTGTGTGGGTATTGTTGAAAAAGAGCACATTATTGACGGCAGCAAAGTACAACTGGGCGACCAGTTAATCGGTATTGCATCATCTGGCCCACATTCCAATGGCTACTCCTTAATTCGTAAGGTATTGGCGGTTAGCAATGCAGCACTTGAGCAAGATTTTCACGGTCAGTCGCTAGGCGCTGCCTTGCTACAACCTACCCGCATTTATGTAAAAAGTTTACTGACTTTATTTAAAACCGTACCGGTACACGCACTGGCACACATTACGGGCGGCGGCATTACTGAAAATTTACCGCGCGTCCTGCCCGCTGATTTAAACGCAAGCATTACCCGTTCTAGCTGGGCGTTTCCCGCTATTTTTGAATGGCTGCAAACGCAAGGCAATATTGCGGATGCGGACATGCTCACTACCTTTAATTGTGGCATTGGTATGGTGGTGTGTGTGGCAAAAGAGGATGTCGATCAGACCTTAGAGATACTAAAAGAACAAGGGGAAACAGCGTATCTCATTGGAGATGTTAGCGCAGGATCAGGAAAATCCAAGGTTATTTATCGCTAATGATCACGTATTATTCAACGTAAATCTGTTGACTGCACTGTCGATGTAAGCCTATTGCGCCGACAGTGCAACCCGACTCACCCAACTGTATATTCGTTTACTCAGCAATCCGGCCTGATGCCGAAATGCATGTTCCTCACTGTCTATCCTTAGCTGTCGATAAAGAGGATTATCTTTAGCCGCCACGCGTTTCTCACGCGCACTGCCGATCACATCAGCAAGATCTTTGTCCGCGTATACATCCAATAGCGGCAACTTATTTTTTTTAAGCATCGCCAAGGTCTGCACGGCTTTCTGCTCCGATACTGGCACAGGTAAACTAATCAACACCAGCGCCTTTAACTCCATCGCTTTTTCACTCTGCGCTGCCAATGCCATTAATCCACCCAAACCATAGCCGATCAAAACGATATTATTAACGTCTTTTTTTTTCAAGAAATCAACGCCCGCTTGAATCCTCGCTACAGCTTCAGGAAATAAATCATAATACTCTGCAACACTGGCACCAGATTCCCGCAACGGCATCTGCAAGGACAGACTGGAGAACTGATAATGTGGGAATTCTGTACGCAACAAGGAAACTACGGATTTCTGGTCTGGAAACCCGCCCATATCATGCAAGATAATCACTGCGCCTTTATTAGCAACCTGCTCAGCTTCTGTATAAAGTCCAACAAATGCCTGCCCCGCAGCCTCCATCCTTACCAGCTCACCTACTTTAATAGCCTGTAGCGCATCGACAATCATTAATTCGCGTGCGCTATCAGAAGCCATACAAGGCGACGCCAAGCCAACCGCTAAAAGCCACACACAAACCCACCGATACATCAAAAAGAGCGTATTAAAAAAGCTAAGCTGGCGTAAAAACAATGACGACGAACCGACACGTCTTAATTATTAGTCGTGGTCAGCTTTTTCTTATCAATGACCACTTCATCATCAATAACCAATTTAGAAATACCGCCTAACGCCAACGACAATGTACAGGCTGCTGTTTTAAAATTATCGCCTTTTTCAGTGCCTTTATAAAACAGGGTCACATACGTTTCTTTATCACTTTCATTTGAGGTGGGGAAATACACTTCTGTCCCCGTTTTATGCTTGATAGCAACAGGACATTTCTGACCCGCCATACCTTGCATAGATGACAAGGTTAATAATCGCGTTCTTTCTGCGACGATTTCTGGCGATTCATCTTCTTTACCCATAGCTACCATAATGAAAGCAAGGGCAAACATACCCACAACTGCCGCCATTAATTTTTGATTCTCACCCATATTATTCTCCAGTGTTAACTGCTTATTTACTATTATAATTATCGTATTAGTCGCGCTTTTCCATTCTATGCCACACCCCACAATCAAGCAAGGCTAAAATTCAATCCCTTGTTCTGCCTTAATGCCTTGAGCAAACGCGTGCTTAATAGGCAGCATCTCGGTCACGGTATGTGCGACAGCGATCACTTCCGGCGCAGCATTACGTCCGGTCATGATGAGATGCATCCAAGCAGGCTTCTCATGGGTAATAAAGTCGGCTATCTCCTGCCCTGAAATCCATTGATAGCCACAGCAATAATTAATTTCATCCAACAAAACCAGATCAAATTCTCCGGAACGTATTTTCTGCTGGCTAAACGCCCATATTTCCCGGGTAGTTTTAATATCCTGTTCTGGATTTTTAGTATCCCAAGTAAAGCCGTCGCCCAGCGCATGCCATTCGATATTTTCAAAACGCTCTGCGGCTTTTTGCTCACCGGTTTGCCATTGCCCTTTAATGAACTGAATCACACAAACGCGCATCCCCCAACCTGCCGCCCTAAATACCATACCTAAAGCGCTAGAGGACTTACCCTTACCTTCGCCAGTATTCACCAAGACAATGCCCTGCCGCCTATCCCTTGCTTTCATAAAACCCCTGATTATTGAATCCAAATCCGCTGTACCAACGCCCCTCGTTAAACTAACACCAGCGCCTAAAACCCCGTATCATCCTGCCATAAGCGCAGTTGTTTAAGACTCGCCAGCGCATTTTCATTACCCATATCGGGATTGATAGTTAATTCGAGCCGTTTAAGCTGCGGTAAATTAACGGTGTATTGTTCGACCTCACTGGTCGTATTCGGCGGACTAAAATGGTATTGTTGCCGGAGAATTTCGTGTATTTCGCCATTATCTGCCGACCAGCGCAACACAAACTCCTGCGTACGCGAACAAGCCTGTTCATCAAACACCAAACCAATATGCCTAATGGTTAAAGGCTGATCAAAAACAAGCCGTATAATCTGCTCACCGGACAACCCCGCGCGCCATTCACCCTCAGAATCCGGCAATAAAGCCGATTCAATGGGATACCCTTCCGCTTCAGACGTTAGCCACACCTGTGCTAGTCGATCTAAATCCACGCTTGCCGCACCCGATAATGCGTGAGGTAACGTAGCCTTTTTTTGAGTGATAATTGTTTTACGCATGGGTATTTTATTCTGTTTAAAGACCGCTAATAAGCGATACACACAGGGCTATTCCGTTGTTTTTCACCCCAACGGACTGCGTTAGAGGAATAACGGCCAGCACGACTTATAATTTATAATGCTCTGAGCGAATGATCGTCGAATCCTCGGCATCAGCCGCTACATCGCCATCACTGGATGCCGCTGCTTCGGAGGTGTCAGGCGCGTCAACGCTTGCTTCGGTCTCAACCTCAACGGCAAGCACATTTTTCTCGGGCAAAACTTCTGCGACTTCTGCGACTTCTGCGACTTCTGGCGATGGCGTTTTATCTACGACGGGTCGTAAGGATTCAATAAAATCCAAAAACCAGCCTTTTTCTTTAATTTTTTCCAAATCAGGATCGGATAGCACTTCTTGTTGGCTAGGTAAGCAACCGTACTTAACGGCATCCAACAAAGCAGCGAGACAAGCATCGTCATTTTCCATCAAGGCATAAATACAGGCCAAATTATATACCGCAGTCCCTTTATGAATTTTTTCAGCCCGTTCGAAATGCTCTTTTGCTGAGAGGTATAAGCCATCATCCATATTTACCGCTTTAATTCTAGCCAGCTCCATCAGCGCCACCCCGCCATCAATCGCTGCCCCTAAAAAATTAGGATCGACCACGGCACAAAAAGAAAATTTATCAACGGCCTCCTTATAAAGCGCAATCGCTGTTTCGCCCGATTTAGTTCTGCCCTGCTGCAGTAACGCAAACCCCCAATTATAAAGGCTTTGCGCCAACACCAAATCACCGGCAATAACATCTTCAAATTCATGATAAGCTTTAATAAACAACTGGTCAGCCTTGCCGCCATCATTTTTACGTGCTTCAGCAACGGTCTTAATTGCTGCTTGTAAACGGGAATTTTTAGTAAAAGAACTTAACAACGACATAGATAACCTCTAACTAGAATGAAGATCGCTATTGTGCCGCCACACGCCAACAGTGGCACAATACCTTATTGATGAAAGAGTATCATGATACACGAAACAATCAAGATTGAACCGATCAACACGTAGAAATCCCCGAACCAATCCGCGTAAAAAAGTCGTTGTCGTGGCTAAACCGGATGATCAGTTTAGATATACCTGTGTCTGTAAAAATTTAAACATCGCGCTAAACGGGTAAATTCAACCAAAATTCAATTTATTCATTAATGCCGCTAATCGCATAAGAAAGGCACATCAAATTTTCTCAGGTACAACGCTTTTTCAACATCGTCAGTAAAGTCTGTCCTATAGGGCATAGTAAATGACGGGTGTATGCTTTCCTCGTCGACCTCAATCTTCCCGTGATAGCATAAGAAACGCTTCGGTTTTTTCTACCGGTAGTGGTTTGCTTAGTGCGTGTTTTAAAAGTGTCAAGGATGGCAATGGGATAAAATACTGAACATTTAACCAATGAGCAGTAAGAAGCGCAGATCAAAAATTAAACGGTACCCAACTGACTTGAACAATAAAAAATGGGAAGTCATTAGCC
>JAPLRW010000029.1 GCA_026398935.1 Methylococcales bacterium | reverse complement strand
TTCAGCCTCATCAATACGACTCAACAGCGTAGGATTGGCGATTTTATAACCATTTAAATGCAAAATCGGTAATACCGCACCATCACGCGCAGGATTGAGGAATTTATTAGAATGCCATGCCGCTGCCATTGGGCCGGTTTCGGCTTCGCCATCACCCACTACACAGGCAGCGATTAAATCAGGATTATCAAATACTGCGCCATACGCATGAGAAATAGCATAGCCTAATTCGCCACCTTCATGAATGGAGCCGGGTGTTTCCGGTGCAACATGACTGGGAATACCACCCGGAAAGGAGAACTGTTTAAACAGTGCTTGCATGCCTTCTTTATTCAGCGAAATGCTCGGATAGTATTCACTGTATGACTGTTCCAGCCAGCTATTCGCCACCATTCCAGGGCCACCGTGCCCTGGGCCGCAAATAAAAATCATATTGAGATCGTGCGCTTTAATAACACGATTCAAATGCACATTAATAAAGTTTAAGCCCGGCGTGGTACCCCAATGCCCTAATAAGCGCGGCTTAATGTGTTCCAACGTCAGCGGCTCACTGAGCAAAGGGTTGTCCAATAAATAAATTTGACCCACGGAAAGATAATTCGCGGCTCGCCAATACGCATCCATTTTGGCTTGTAACTCAGACGACAATTTAAAACTTTGTGCATTTTCCATTATTTTTTCCCTCTATTTTTCATGAGATGACTTTAGGAGTAACGGTTCTTTACAATCTGTCGGGCAATTTCAATTTCTTCTTCAGCGGGTATCACCAGAATACGTGAACGACTATTGACGTTAGCAATATCTCTATTGCCTTCTGCGGGTGCAGTATTCGCCGCAGATTCCAGTGTAAAACCCAGTTGCGCTAAGCCATCAACGATTTTTTCCCGGACGATAGGCACATGTTCGCCAATACCCCCGGTAAAAACCAATGCCGAAACATCGCCCAGCACGGCACAATACGCCCCGATATATTTTTTAATGCGGTAACAAAACATCTCCAGTGCCAAAATAGCACTGGGTTCGTCTGCGGCTATTTTTTGTAAAATGACACGCATATCCGTTTCGCCACAAATACCCGTTAAGCCGCTGCGGTGGTTGATCAGTTCATCCACTTGCTGCCAAGACATACCTTCCCGCTGCAAGGTAATAGGAATCATGCTGTCTAAGTCGCCGCAACGGCTGGCCATGATTAAGCCTTCGGTCGGCGAAAAGCCCATTGAGGTATCCACACTGACGCCGTTACGAACCGCCGTGACACTCGCGCCGCCGCCCAAATGCAGAATAATAAGCTTTAAATGCGTTGGATCACACGCCATGACCTCAGCGGCAGCCGTGACACTGTGCTGACAGGAAATGCCATGAAAACCATAACGATAAAAGGCAACATTGGCCGATAAATGCTCAGGAATAGCATAACGACCGGCGTACTCTGGAATATGGCGATGAAAGGCCGTATCGAATACGGCAAATTGTGGGCTGTCTGGGAAGGCCTTGCTGGCCATACTCACGCCCAAGCGATTAAGCGGATTATGCAGGGGCGCATAACTATCCAGCTCGGCAATGCGTTTCATTACGTCATGCGTAATACGCGTTAAACCATCAAACTCTGCACCACCATGGACAATGCGATGCCCAATAGCCGCCAACACCCAATGCTTAGCATCCACTATTTGTTGCCAATGCTCTAACAAAACCCGTAGCGCAGCTCTAGCATCATAGACATCACTCGCCTGTTGCTGAATCGTCTTGCCATCCACGTCTTGCCCACTGATGACTAATCCATTTTTCGAGCCATAATCAGCGTTTAATACGCTTTTGACACTTAAAGATTGATCTACCAGTTTGCTTTTAACGGAGGTGCTACCAACGTTGATAATCAGATAATAACTACTCATAAGCGATTTTAATATCAGTCGAATCGTTTCATCTTAGTGCGCCTGTAGCGCTGAACGTATGCGTCCCTACATCGTCACATAAAACGTTAAGTGGCTCGATTTTTAACCATACAGAAAACGCCATATTAAAGGATGTTTTCTATACTGGTGCGTCATTCGATAATTTATAATTACGCGCAAAATTTGCTAAACCATCCTTATAACCTACAAAGTATAGGCTTGTTTTTTGACAGTCGTGTTACAGAGCAACAGAAGGCTTAGCGATTTAGCGCTTTCATGCAATGACAGGCATGTAATAGGCAATTCGTTTGTGGTAATGCTTGATTACCTGATTTCACGGCGGCAGCGTCCTTTTTCTCAAGACGTTGGCTGTCATCAGCCTTCACGTTAAGCTGATCTTTTGACGTATTTAAAGCTTGCTGGCTTACAGTTACATTGTTCATCATTAATCTTCACACATTGGCAGTAAAAAAAGTAAGTATTCACTTATATAGAATAGTCCCGAATAGTCATTTAACAAGGTTATCAATTTTTTTCAATACCTCATTAATACTGAATAACACCATAACATAAGCAAATTACAGTCCAATTACGTTTACTTTTAAAAAATCTAATTAGAAACCATGCCATCCTCAGCTAACGTGGTGGAATTAATCCAACGAGAACAATATTACGGCCATACGCAGGCATGGCTAAAATCGGTCGCCCTAAATACACAGAGGGTGTTTTAACCCTGTTGGACATGAAAATAGGGTAAATGAACCCACCATCAACAGGTGTTTTAGGATGCACTGATTAAGCAAATACGCTAATCCGTTTCTTGCGGATATTACGACATGGCTTGCTGATACATTAATGCCCGCGCATTGCAGACGCCTAGTAAAATTAATTAAATACGCTAGACTTGGTCAATAGATGTTTACGTTTTATACCGTTTATACTGACACACCTAAGTTTTTATGACAGATCAAGGCGTGGGCAGCGTGTCAGACACAGTAACCCTGCAAGCAGAAGCCATTGAAGAAAGTGGCGTATCCATTCAGCAAGCAATGGCGGCATTACTGTCACATCATGTACTCTCTTTTGGTTTAAAAAAACATACATAGGTCATAATGACTAGGGGGTACTGTGCCTAAGTGCGTGTTTCAAAAGTCCTCAGTTTAGCGTTCAAGTCGCCCAAGCATGAGATTTATCATGGCAATATGAATGAAAGCGGTGCTAG
>JAPLRW010000062.1 GCA_026398935.1 Methylococcales bacterium | reverse complement strand
TCGTCATCTACCACTAAAATTTTATACATTATGCCAACTCTCCTTTTTACCCAGAATACATTAATGCATCAAAAATAATATAGCGTGCTTTAGCTCAAGCACGACCTAACCGACTCGCGTGTATACCTATGTTATGTATGAGGTATTACCTCAAGAGGAATCACTAACGCTGTAAATAATCATGCGCCATCCGCGCGCACGTCTTTTCCCATGAAAGCGAAAGAAATTAGAAGTCTAGTTGGTTATACATAATATTCAACATTGACCACGTAAAAAAACCATCCAGACAAAAAATAAGCGCGTAACTTGACGGGTGTCGCTTACCGCCACCCGCCTACACATGCCTACAGTGTTTTAAAAACGTTCGACGCACACGCCAGTGTTTGAGCAATATCCGCATCCGTATGTGCCGCCGAAACAAATCCCGCCTCAAACGCCGATGGTGCTAAATACACCCCCTGTTCCAACATGCCATGGAAGAAGCGCTTAAACCGCGCCTGATCGCACTGCATGACTTGGCTGAAACGGCTTATCGTCGCGTCTTCACTAAAAAACAAGCCAAACATACCGCCGACCTGATTGGTACTCAGTTTAATACCGGCCTCCCCTGCCCGCTGTTGCAAGCCGTTAACCAACAGCGCCGTTTTTTGGCTAAGGTCACTGTAAAATCCCGGCTGCGCAATTAATTCCAAGGTTTTTAAGCCCGCCGCCATTGCCACGGGATTTCCCGACAATGTACCCGCTTGATAAATGGCGCCTAACGGCGCGAGCTGCTCCATGATCTGCCGCTTACCACCGAATGCGCCGACGGGCATACCGCCACCAATCACTTTACCGAGCGTGGTCAAATCGGGAATAACACCATACAGCCCTTGCGCACCGTGCAAATCAACCCGAAACCCAGTCATTACCTCATCAAAAATCAAGACACTGCCATACTGGTCGCACACCTGCCGCAACGCTTGCAAAAAACCCGCTTCCGGCAACACACAATTCATATTCCCCGCGACTGGCTCAACAATAATTGCAGCAATGTGCGCGCCTATTTCTGCAAACACCGCATTAACCGCAGCAACATCGTTATACGGCACGGTAATCGTTTCCTCTGCTAATGCAGCAGGAACCCCTGGCGAACTAGGCACACCCATAGTTAACGCGCCAGAACCCGCCTTTACTAACAATGAATCGGAATGCCCGTGGTAGCAGCCTTCAAATTTTATAATCTTGTCACGTCCGGTATAACCACGCGCCAAGCGAATAGCACTCATGGTGGCTTCCGTACCGGAGCTGACCATTCTGACCATCTCAATCGACGGCATTAAGGCACAGACCGCTTCCGCCATACGCGTTTCCAATACCGTCGGCGCGCCAAAACTCAAACCTTTGGCGGCTGTTGCCTGCACCGCCGCCACCACATCCGGATGCGCATGCCCTAAAACCATTGGCCCCCAAGACCCCACGTAATCAATGTATTTTTTATTATCGGTATCATAAATATACGCACCTTGCGCATGATCAATGAAAACCGGTGAGCCACCTACGCCATTAAATGCTCTTACTGGCGAATTAACACCACCTGGAATTACCTTTTTTGCATCGAGAAATAAATCAGCTGCGTTAGTCATATTTTTTTGCTTTGAGGAGATTTTAAAAAAGCCATCACTTTACAATGAATAATCGACTTTTTAAAGTCTACAGCGCACGGCGACACTAAGACCTCGCCGCTTTCCGGGACAAACACGCAAAAAATGGACGTCCACCAAAGGGTAAATCAACCATTTTGTCAAGCACGTTTTTAGCTTGATTTTCTCTAAAAACACTATATATTGTGTGCAAAGAAAAGAAAAAACACTACATATACGATATTATCTGATTTATCAACGGCTTGACTCAAATCCGATCATTCGCACATTAAGCCTTAACCGTAACTACCCTTAGGAACTTACTTCATGACTGCCACACTGCACGCCATCGCCAATACTGTCACCGAAATTCCTTTTCAAAGCGCCTCTCTGGATATTTGGGATACCAAATATTGCTTAAAAACCAAAGATGGCGAAGCGCTGGATAGCTGTATTGATGACACTTACAAACGCGTTGCCAAAGCTTTATCTGAAGTGGAAAAAGGCAAAGCCTTGCAAGACAAATATTACAAAGAATTTTTGTGGGCATTACGTCAGGGCGTTATCCCTGCGGGACGGATTATTTCTAACGCAGGCGCATTAGCCCATAAGCCCGCCACCTCCACCATCAACTGCACCGTTTCCGGTACGATTGTGGACTCCATGGATGACATTTTAGGTAAAGTGCATGAAGCGGGTTTAACCTTAAAAGCGGGTTGCGGCATCGGCTATGAATTTTCGACGCTCAGACCCAAAAACGCCTATGTGTCCGGCGCGGGTGCGTACACTTCCGGCCCACTGTCCTTCATGGATATTTACGACAAAATGTGTTTCACCGTATCCTCTGCGGGCG
>JAPLRW010000179.1 GCA_026398935.1 Methylococcales bacterium | reverse complement strand
GGCGGGATCTTGATCCTGATGAAATACTGCGGCAGATGGAAAAGCGACACCAGCGGAGACAGGCATCAATTGATTATGCCTTTGAAAATCAATTGGTTTTTTCTACATGATGGGTGATGTTGATTTAACAAAGTAGAACTAGCGTCCACTGGGTTTTCTTTTAGGTATTCAGGTAACCATCAGTGCTTAAATGCTCAGATCGCTTACCCCAACTTTACGTGCAGGGTTTAAAACCGGACAACAGCGGGTCTGCATAAATGCATTTAGGCTTGTTTTCATTTGGTGTTATGATTTGACTAGGCGGTAATTTAATCATTGGATAACACCACAATACGATGAATTTGAATCTGGAAAAAATAAACGGTTTTAGTGTGTTATCGATTGAGAATGAAAGAATCGATGCGCACAATTCGGGTGAATTAAAAGCCCATCTATTACAGATGATAGAGCAGGGTGAAACGCAGATTATTGTGCAGTTGCAACAGGTGCGTTTTATTGATAGCTCCGGTTTGGGTGCATTATTGTCGGGTAATAAACAGGTGCTTGCTAAATCGGGACGGCTTATTTTAGTTAATATACAGCCGCAGGTGTTGTCGATGTTTGAACTAACCCGCCTTAACCGCGTGTTTGAAATCTATGCGGATTTAAACGAGGCTTTTAACGCTGAAACCTAGAGGTTTCCTATGTGCTCCTCATTTTTACAAGTAGATGTTGTTATCCCCACGCAAACCAAATATTTGGATTTAATCGGCAGTATTGGTGAGCATATTGCTAGAGAACTGGACAGTTTTACCGGTGATCGGGAAGCGTTTGCGTATCAGTTAAATCTGGTATTAACCGAAGCAACAGCCAATGCCATCAAGCATGCGCATGACGGTGACGAAAAAGATTTCGTTAGAATAACCATTCATCTGCATGAACATGCATTAACGATTAACGTTTATGATCATGGTCAGGGCTTTGATCTGGAAACTGTGCCGTTACCGGATTTTGAGCATCCCGCGGAAAGTGGTATGGGGCTATTCTTTATACGTACCATGATGGACTCGGTCACTTATACCCGGCGGGATGATGGTAATGTTTTGGAGATTATCAAAACGCTAAACTGAGTATTCCTATTGATGAAAACGTTACAGGCGCATAAGCATGAATACAGCATCGCACCGTCCCATACGCTCTTGGCAGAAAAAGGTTACAGCACTGATTGTGCGGGTCGTGGGTCAATCGGCGGGGGCGTTGTTATGGCAAAAATACCACGGCTTGTTTTCAGCGGATTATCAGGCGCTTATTCCTCCCCGTTATGCCCTCAAGGATATTTTGCAGTTGGAGTGTTTAAAAACACCCAGCGCACAACGCATCAGTTTGATTAAGCCGGATGTTAATCATCCACACTATCGCTTACATTTTTACAGCCAACAGGAACGCTATCTGGATGAATTTATTCCCGTGTTGGAAAAGTTGTATTTGCGGGTTATGGATCAAGTGCAATTTACGCTTACGACTGAGGGCGTCACGTATTACCTTAAAAGTTTTACCATTAAAGCCGCAAAAACGCAATGCGCGCCGTTTAGTCAGTTAAAAAGTCGCTTGTTAGAGGCCATTCAAGGTGTTATGGAAGGGCGAGTTGAAAATGATGCACTCAATAAACTGTTGATTTTGACCGGTATGCAATGGCAGGAGATTGATGTCCTGCGTGCGTATCGTAATTATTATTTGCAATTAGGACACCGAATCACGCGCGCCAGTGTACATCATGCCTTGATCAGTAATCCACAGGTGGCGTTTGGTCTCTTCAATTATTTTGAAGCGCGGTTTAGACCCAATCCTGTTTGGGATGATGCTATGTGCCGAGAAGAGCAAGCCTTATTCCCGTTACGCATGCAATTACTCTCGGACATTGCTGCGGTTACCGACCTGAATGATGATCGAATTTTGCGTACACTCTTTAATCTGATTGATGCGACCGTCAGGAGTAATTTTCATCAGCGCCGCTTGCAGGAGGATTATTTTGTGGCGTTTAAAATTAATAGCCTAGGGGTGATTGAATTACCCGCACCCAAGCCGACGGCTGAGATTTATGTCCATAGTGTCACTATGGAAGGTATTCATTTACGCGGGGGGAAAGTGTCGCGTGGCGGGATTCGCTGGTCTGATCGTCTGGATGATTTCAGAACAGAAATTTTGGGTTTGATGCAAACCCAGGTCAGTAAAAATGCGCTGATTATTCCAACGGGCGCAAAGGGCGGTTTTGTCGTTAAAAAGAAGAACGGCGGCACGCAAGATGACGGTGCGGCAGGCAAGAAAGCGTATGTTACCTTAATCCGCGGATTGCTGGATTTAACCGACAATTATGTAGAGGGCAGCATTGTGAGTCCTAAGGGCATCGTTATTCATGATGAGCCTGATGCTTATCTGGTGGTGGCAGCAGATAAAGGGACGGCGCAATTTTCAGACATGGCTAATGCGGTTGCCGCAGAGTATCACTTTTGGCTCAACGATGCCTTTGCCAGTGGTGGCTCGCGTGGTTACGATCACAAAGCTTTAGGCATTACCGCGCGCGGGGCTTGGGCATGCGTGCAACGGCATTTTCGTGAGCTGGGTAAAGACATTCAACAAGCAGCCTTCACGGTTGTTGGTGTGGGCAGTATGGATGGGGATGTGTTCGGTAATGGCTTGTTATTATCGCCTTGTATCCGTTTAGTAGCGGCATTTAGCGGGCAGCATATTTTTATTGATCCTAATCCCACCGCATCTGACGCCGCGTTTAATGAGCGTAAGCGTTTATTTGCATTACCGCGCTCCACCTGGAATGATTATGATCGAGCGCTGATTTCTACGGGCGGCGGTGTTTATGCTCGCTCGGACAAAGACATTCCTGTTTCTGCTGAATTAAAAAAATGCTTAGGGATACGCTATAAATCGATAGATGGGGAGTCGCTGATTCGCCATTTGTTGCTTATGCCCGTTGATTTGTTATGGCTGGGCGGTATTGGCACGTATGTTAAAGCCAGTACGGAAAAGCACGAAGAGGTTGGTGATCGCAGTAATGATAACGTGCGGGTGAATGCCTGTGATTTAGGCGCTAACGTGGTGGGCGAGGGTGCTAATTTGGGTTTTACGCAAAAAGCCCGTATTGAATATAATTTGCGTGGTGGGCGTATTAATACCGATGCCGTGGATAATTCTGCTGGCGTTGATACCTCTGATCATGAAGTGAATTTAAAAATATTGCTCACCGGATTACACAAAAAACACATTATTGCGGACTATCAGGCCTTATTTATAGCGATGACCGAGGCGGTTTGTGCGCTAGTATTAGCGGACAATGTGGCGCAGAGTTTATGTTTATCGTTAGAACAACGCCGCTGCATTGATCATTCGGCGCTGTTTTTACAAGTGGCCGATCAGGTAGAAGCGGCGGGCTTTTTAGATAAAACCGTTGAATCTTTTGCAACCACTAAAGAAATAGAGAGCCGTCCCGGACAACAACTTTCTCGTCCTGAGTTGGCGGTATTAATGGCCGCCAGTAAAATGTATTTAACACAACAACTGCAAAGCCACGTAGGCGTGTTACAGGATACTTGTTATGACGGTTATTTGCAGGCGTATTTTCCTGCGCAGTGTCATGAACTATTTAAACAGCACCTTGCCAGCCATCCTTTAGCGAATGAAATAAAAGCCACGGTTATTAGCAATAAAATTATCAATCAAGCTGGGTGCGGTTTTTTAAACTGGGCTATGGAGACTGAATCGGACAGTCTTATCGCCTATGTGAATAGCTATTTGGCTTTTGATCAGATTTTACAGGCGGATGCGCTGCGGCAAGCGATTGCGGCGTTGGATAATAAAATCAGCGCAGAGGTACAATACCAATTATTACTGCAACTGGAACACACCTTAGCGGATTTTTGCCGTTGGGCGGTATTGCATGCTGAAAATACTAGACCGGATACCCAAACGATTAATGTGTATAGCCAGTATTTAAACGCGTATGCCGCGTATAGTGATGAGCATCTGCAAGAGCAACTTGAATACTATCAGCAAGCGCAGATACCAGTAGCACTGGCAAAAAAATGGGTGTTTATAACCCATTTGCAGAATTTCCCGTTCATGGTCTCGTTGGTGACAGAAACCCAGCAAGATTTTGTGTGTATTTTGCGGGTATTGCATGAGTTTAACCAAGTGCTGGGATTGGATGACATATCGCAACAGTTAATTAAAATGCCGCTGCATGATGCTTGGGATAAAGCCGTATTGCATGAGTTACAGGCAGATATGGAAACCTGTACCGCTCAATTAGTTAAGCACATGCTGCTCAGTCAGGCTACAAGCGCCGCTGATTATGTTGAGTCGCAGCTTGAAAAACAGCGTGTTAAGCACTATCAACGGATTTGGCAAGAAATTAATAATGCTCCACCGTTGAATATCTTGCCCTATGTCAGTTTAATAAGAGCGCTGGGGAATTTGATTGACGTATAAATTGCCCGTTATCTGCATTTGAAACAGAGGCGGTAGTGCCGTAAAGTCTCAGCGATTATGCAAGGTATAGCGACGCTGTGCATGACTGTTTGACTATGCTGGTTATTTGCATAAATAGCATATCGCCTAAAACAGTCACTAAGCGAAATAATAAAGATGTAATGAGCGTGAACTCTGCACTCAGTTCGATACTTGAAATGGACATTGCTTACAGTGGCG
>JAPLRW010000071.1 GCA_026398935.1 Methylococcales bacterium | reverse complement strand
TTTCTTTTACGCAACGACTTATGACGTTAGCGACAGTTATATTTACCATGCACCTGTCTATACGCTCAACTGCTTTCGTGTGTACGCCTTAATGTCTGGTGACGGAGTGGCGTGTAGTGTGTAAGGACCAAAAAAACGTGATGAACAACACAAAATACAATGCTTTTTTAAGGTATTTTGCTTAAAAAAGCGTATTTTGTACATTTGCTGGTGTATTCAGAAAACGGTATTTTTGTATTTAGCTATACTGCGTGATCAATGAGGTGTTGGCGTGATTTTTGGTTGCGAGACATTTGTTAGTGGTGTTCGGTATAGGCATTTAACGGAATAGATAATACGGTAAAAATGCGTTCGCAACTTAATGTTGTTTTGTGTTGTTTTAAATAGCATGTATTGAATTGACAATAAATATAACCAATTACTCATCATTCAACCAGTCCTTTATGCATGATACCACTCAAGAAATCATAAGCGATACCATTGATGTGCAGCCAGCGGGTGAGTTACAGGCGGTGCGTAGTGGTATAAATCTCCAGCGCAATACAGAGCGTCAATTCAAAAATAAAGCAGCACATAGTCTTTTTAATCCTAAACTTGCCATTGCTCAAACCACCGAAAACTATCTTGGCTATCAAGATCGCTGCCAAGCTATGGATCAAGCCGCTATCATTGCTGAAACAGATCTTTCTGGAACCATTATTTATGTGAATGAAAAATTTTGTGAGATATCGGGTTTTTCACAACAGGAATTACTGGGCGCCAATCACCGTATTTTAAATTCTGGTAATCATTCAGCTGATTTTTTTCAGGATTTATGGGCAACCATTATCCGAGGCGTTGTATGGCAAGGTGAGATTTGTAATCGTGCCAAAGAGGGGCATTTATACTGGGTCAATACCACTATTGTTCCTATGTTTGATGAGCAAACTCGACAGCTTTACAAATTTATAGCGATTCGTTTTGACATTACGCAACGTAAATTGATAGAGCGAGCTTTAGCTGAAAAAGAAGAGGCTGCCAGGCGTATTTTTGATGGTACAAGTCATCCAGTATTGTTACTTAAAGACGGGCGTTTCGTTGACTGTAATGCAGCGGCACTTAACTCTTTAGGGTTCTCGTGTAAAAGTGACTTGCTTAATCTTGCTGCTGTTGATATTTCGCCAGTCTATCAGCCTGACGGACGCTTATCTAATGAGAAAATCGCAGAGATGAACGCTACTGCGATTCGAGAGGGCCATCATTGTTATGAGTGGGTGCATTTACACGCCGATGGCTCTTGCTTTGATGTGGAGATAACATTAACGCTCATTCATTTAAATAATGAAGGTATCTTGCATAAACAATGGCGAAATATTACTGAGCGCAAACAGTTGGAATTAGCGCTTTATACTGAAAAAGAACGCGCAGAGGTAACGCTTGCTTCCATAGGCGATGCGGTGATTACTACGGATAAGCACGGTACTGTTACTTTTTTAAACCCTGTGGCTATTGCGTTGACAGGGTGGGCGGGGGCTGATGCAGTTGGCAAGCCTATTGCCGATGTTTTTCATATTGTTAATGAAGTGACGCGGCAAAAAATTAACAATCCTGTGGATGATGTTCTGCAATATGGCAAAATTGAAACACTTGCCAGTGACACCCTTTTGATTTCACGCGATGGAACGGAATATAACATTGAAGATTCAGCAGCACCGATTTACTTAAAAGAGGGAGCATTATTGGGTTGCGTCTTGGTGTTTCACAACGTTACCGAAAAACACCAGTTAATGAAAGATGCACATTGGCAAGCGGGGCACGATGTCCTGACTCGATTGCCAAACCGTGCGCTATTAGCAGATCGGTTTGCTCGTGCGTTAGTTCATGCGCAGCGGCAGCAGAAATTGTTGAGTGTGTGCATGATGGATTTGGATGATTTTAAGCCTATTAATGACCTATATGGTCATGCTGTAGGTGATCAGTTACTAGTGGCCGTGACCAGTCGTATGAGTACTGTCATACGCGGTGAAGACACGCTTGCGCGACTTGGTGGGGATGAATTTGCTCTGTTAATTGGTAATCTGAGCGATGTCGAAGAGATGAATGTTTTTTTGCAGCGACTGTTGGCATCCGTATCGGCTCCTTACCTCATTGAAGGTAAGTCCATTAAAATTTCTGCCAGCATTGGTATGACTATTTATCCCAGAGATAATGTTGATGCGGATACGCTGCTAAGGCATGCTGACCAAGCAATGTATCAAGCGAAGCAATCAGGGCGTAATTGTTTTCACTTATTTGATGTAGAGCATGATCAGTTGACGCAAAACTTTCATCAGACCCGTGAGCGGGTTCGGCAAGCGTTGTTAGGCAATGAATTATGTCTTTATTATCAACCGAAAGTAAATATGCGTAGCTGTCAGGTGGTTGGTATGGAGGCGTTATTACGCTGGCAGCACCCTGAGCATGGTTTGGTGCCGCCGTTGGATTTTTTGCCATTGGTTGAGCAAAGTGACCTGATTATTGATATTGGGGAGTGGGTGATTGCACAGGCATTAGCACAAATATCAGCATGGGTTGATGCAGGAAATTTATGGGTGGTCAGTGTTAATATCGCCGCGCGTCATTTTCAGCACCCCGAATTTTTGACACGCTTGACTGACATTTTGGCGCGTCACCCTGATGTACCCCCGCAGCTATTAGAAATTGAAATATTAGAATCAGTTGCCTTGGGTGATCTGGAGCACGTACATCAATTGATTAATGCGTGCCAAGCATTAGGGGTAACGTTTTCTCTGGATGATTTTGGTACCGGCTATTCCTCATTAAGCTATCTCAAGCGTTTACCGGCTGATACGTTAAAAGTGGATCAATCATTTGTGCGTGATATGCTGGATAATAAAGAGGATCTTGCTCTAATAGAAGCGGTTATCGGCTTGGCCAGTGTTTTTAATCGTAAGGTTATCGCAGAGGGTGTTGAAACGGCTGAGCATGGCGTATTACTGATGCGCTTGGGGTGTGATCTTGCGCAAGGATTTGGCATTGGGCGGCCAATGTTGCCTAATCAAATTCTTGCTTGGGTTAAGCAATTCACGCCTGATCCTAGTTGGGCATTGTGGGCTGATGTGCAATGGGAATTAAATAATTTTCCCTTATTGGTGGCGCAATATGATCATCTTAAATGGCTGAAACAACTCACGAATGCCGTTGAAGGAAAACCGTCATTTCTTGCTGATTTAGCGTATAAAGACCATAATCATTGTCGGTTCGGTCAATGGTATGCGGGGTATGGAAAGCTCAACTATTACCATTTACCGGAGTTTTTAGTCATCTCATCACTACACCTTGAAATGCATGTGTTGGGGTCAATAATTATCGATTTATGCGCGGCAGGGGAGTTTGACTTGGCGCATGAGCTTAATCTAAGTCTAATTCGCTTGAGTGAAAAAATTATGGCACAATTTGCTGCCTTACAATTAACCGTCGCTAATGTGGGTGTAGAATCAGCTTGCCCAAGTTAGTCGCTTAGTCTCTCAGGTTTTTCAGCGCTCCAGCCGCAACCTACGCGTCGATAAACCACTGCACTTGGACGCTTATCATGAAAAAATTCATTAATAGTATCGATACGTTACTTGACGATAGCCTGCGGGGTTTTG
>JAPLRW010000270.1 GCA_026398935.1 Methylococcales bacterium | reverse complement strand
ACCAACAGGATGCGCGCACCGCTGTGCTGTAAGCGCAACTGTGTTTCTGCATGCTCAGTAAGGATCGTTATCGCGGTAGGCATGATGCCCACACCGTGCTGTAGGTAGGCGGTGAACCAGAAGGTGCTGCCTACGCCCGGTGTACTATCAACGCCGACGTTACCGCCCATGAGCTGCGCCAGTCTGCGGGTAATGGTAAGTCCTAGCCCTGTGCCACCGTGCTTGCGGGTGGTTGAGCTATCTGCCTGCTCGAAAGCCTGAAACAAATGTGTCTGCTGGCTGGGGCTAATGCCCATGCCAGTGTCCGTGACCTCGAAGCGTACGAATAAGCTATCACCCCGATCTTCCAGTAAGATAGCGGACAAGGCGATGCTGCCGGACTCGGTGAACTTAACGGCATTACCGGCATAGTTAAGCAAGGCCTGGCGCAACCGTGTGGGGTCGCCGCGTAACCATAACGGCACAGAATCGGTATCAATGCTAATAAGGATGCCTTTATGCTGCGCTGAAGCACCGATGAGAGAGGAAACATTATCCAGCACTGCCGATAGGTGAAAATTGGTATTTTCCAGTTGCAACTTGCCCGCTTCGATTTTGGACAGATCCAGAATGTCATTGATGATCGCTAATAAATGTTGACTGGCATTATCGATCTTGTCCAGTCGCTCAACTTGTTCCGGGGTCGCTCCTGCACGGCGTAACAGATGGTTCATACCAATAATGGCGTTCATGGGCGTACGAATCTCGTGACTCATATTGGCTAAAAAGGCACTTTTGGCCTGATTGGCAGCGTCCGCTTGTTGCAGTGCGTTGTTCAATTCGATGGTGCGCTGTTCAACCAACTCTTCCAGATTATGCCGGTAGCGCTCAAGTTCTGCGTTGTTGTGGGTTTTCTCGGTAACGTCTTCTTGTACGGCCACGAAATGGCTAATACGCCCATCCGCCTGACGTAGCGGTGAGATAATGGCAAATTGAATCAGTTCTCTGCCGTCCTTGCAGCGATTGTGAAGTATGCCTTTCCAGACCTGCCCTTGGTTCAGGGTATTCCATAGCGACGCGTAAGTTCTTGGCGGTGTTC
This sequence comes from Methylococcales bacterium, assembly GCA_026398935.1. Taxonomy (GTDB): domain Bacteria; phylum Pseudomonadota; class Gammaproteobacteria; order Methylococcales; family Methylomonadaceae; genus SXIZ01. The sequence goes on along the minus strand of JAPLRW010000270.1, from coordinate 36,955 downwards.
TACCAGATTGCAGAAAGCGCGGGGATTTGCCGATAATCTCCTCGCGCGAGTACCCCGTTAAACGAACGAAAGTATCGTTTACATATTCAATGTGCGCATTGATGTCAGTAATGATGATGCTTTCCGGGCTTTGCTCTACCGCCAATGAAAGCTTGCGTAGCTGATTTTCATTGGCTTTGCGTTCCGTAATATCGGTATGGGTACCGATCATGCGCAGGGGTTTTCCGTCAGGGCTGCGATTAACCACCATGCCCCGATCTAGTATCCACTTATAGCTGCCATCCTTGCCGCGAATGCGATGTTCATTGGCATAAATGGCTGTTTCTCCATCGAGATGCGCTTGCACGGCGGCAAAGGTGGCCACCTTGTCATCAGGATGAACGCGTTTATCCCATTTTCCCATGCTATTACTGACCTCTGCTTCAGAATAGCCGAGCATTTCCTTCCATGTTTTGGAAAAAAATACACTGCTGTCTACTATATTCCAATCCCAAAGCCCATCACCAGCGCCTTCTATGGCAAATTTCCAACGAAACTCACTTTCCTGTAAGGCTTGCTCGGTTTGCTTATATTCGGTGATATCCTCATAGACCCCCAATAAGCCAATGATTTCGTCATCATAATTTCTCAGCGCTACCTTGGAAGTTCGAATCCACATTGACTGTCCATCTGGCGTTGTCTGCAACTCATCATAAGAAAACATACCGACACCCGATGTAATGACTGCGCGGTCATCCGTACGATACAGCTCTGCCTGAGCAGCCCAGTTCATCTGATAATCATCTTTACCAATCATTTCTTTAGGGTGCTGCATGCCCGCATCCTTAGCAAACGCAATATTACAGCCAATATACGCTAAATTAAGATCTTTCCAGAAAACCCGCATAGGCGCAGTATCAATGATGGTTCGGAGCAGATTTCGCGAATTATGTATCGCCGCTTCCGATGCCTTACGCTGACTGATGTCACGAGAAAAGCCGACCGTACCAATGACCTTGTCACCGATCATCACCGGCGATTTGTAGGTTTCACACCAAACCTCTTGGTCATTAATGGTAATAATCTCTTCGGTATTTTTTGGCTTACCGCTGTCCAATACGACTAAGTCATCTTCGCGATAGGCCTCTGCCAACGCCTGCGGCCAAATATCCAAATCAGTTTTGCCGAGCAATGCCTTTGCAGATGCATGCCCGCAAGCTTCCGCAAACGGCTGATTAAGGGCAAGGAAACGACCATCTTTATCTTTAAGCCAGACTAAGAAGGGGAAATTATCGAGTAAGGCGCGCTGGTAACTGTCGCGTCGGAGCAACTTATCTTCCATGTCTTTGCGTTCGGAAATGTCAGTGTGCGTGCCAATCATGCGTAGCGGCGCACCGTCTTCGTTACGTGCGACGACCATGCCGCGCCCAAGAATCCACTTATAATGCTCATCTTTACATCTTAAACGGTACTCAACAACATAAATAGCGCTCTTGCCGTCCAGATAAGCTTGCATGCTGGCGGCAACATACCGCTGGTCATCAGGGTGTATGCGCGTTACCCATTCTTGATTGGTGGGCATTATCTCGTGTTCAGCATACCCCAACATTTCTTTCCATTGTTTGGAATACTGCACCTCATCCGTCTGGATATTCCAATCCCAGACCCCATCACCCGATCCTTCAATGGCAAACTTCCAACGGAGTTCGCTCTCGCGCAAGGATGCTTCGGCAAGCTTACGTGCCTCCTCACGTGCAAAGCTGTCCAATGCAAAGCTGATGTCCGTCGCCATTTCACTGAGCAGCAAGCGCGCTTCGTCATCGAAAGCGTTCACTTTACTAGAGTATAAATTAAGCACACCAACCGTTACACCATTACGGCGTAAGGGCAATGAGGCGGATGCCCCCCAACCTGAGCGTACGCCACGATCATGCCAAGCCTCAGTACACGGGTCATTAAGAAAATCCTGACACCAGAACGGCTGATTTTCGCGGATAGCGATGGCGGTGGGGCCTTGCCCAAAGGGATGTTCGGTATCTATTGAAATCAAAATATCGGTTAGATAGCCATCATCATCACCAAAGGACACTATTGGCTTGACTTGCAGAATAGCTTCATCAACAATCCCTATCCACGCCATTTTCATCCCGCCAAAATACACCGCATCTAGGCAGAGTTGCGAGAATAAAGCTGCTTCGTTGTCACAGTGGACGATGGCTTGATTACACTGACTCAGCGCCGCATAGAGCTGTGTCAGGCGTTGAATTCTCGCTTCGGCTTGTTTACGCTCACTGATGTCGCGAGCAATGCCAAATACGCCGATGAGTTGCCCTTCTGCATCATGCATAGGGCCTTTGGTCGCGAGATAGGTGCGCAGCCCATTTTCGGTTGAGAGAATTTCCTCGTAAGTCCCAATGAGGTTATTCGTCATAACCCGCTGGTCATTGGTTCGGATTATATTGGCTTGCTCTAACGGAAATAGATCGACATCATTGCGTCCCAAGCATTGCTCCACCGTCTTGCCCATAACTTTTGCCGTTTCGCTATTCATTAATAAATAACGACCCTCTAAGTCTTTAACGAAGATGGCATCCGTCGAGTTATTGACGAGCGTGACAATCAAGTGGTCGGCTTTGTTCTTTTGCGTGCGTAATGCCAGTTGCTGTAAGCGCTGCTGTTGCTGCCACACTAACAATAACCCCAGCATGATGCTCGCGATGGCAAAAAATGCAATCAAGCCTATCCAATACAGTGCGTACCATAAGGGTCTCAATGCCTCGTCACGGTCAATTTTAGCGACAATATGCCAGTCAGTTCCCGTTATGGTGCGATAAGAGGCTAGTACATCTATGCCACGGTAATCTTTACCCTGAGCTTTACCAGGCGCCAGTGCATTTACCGCAATAGCCGCCGTTAAGTGGAGATCAGTCGCGTCTAGTGTCAAGCGCAAGGCAGCATCATCCCTATGCCGCAGATCATTGAGAAAAATCACCACATCGCCATCACGACGAATGAGTAAGGTTTCAGCGCTGGCACTGTCAGTCGGCCACGTTTGAATGAGTGGGTATAAAAATTGCTCCGCCACGATACGCAATACAGTAGCCGCAACCACTCGCTCGCCTTGTGCGTCTGAAATAAGTATGGGTACAATCCAATCCATATGCACATCGCCCGTGTCATCCCGAAACAGGTCAGTGCGTTGTATGCGTTTGCTGGTGATTGCCTCGCTGATCAGATCATGCTCGGCAGGCTGCATATCCAGGTGCTCGCCCTGACTAAACAGTAGCGTGCCATCATTATCCATTAATAAAATGCTGCTATAGCCACTGTCGTCAAATAGCGCATGCATGTGATTGGCTATAGCATTGCTAACTGAGTGGTCTGCTTGATGCAGCGTGAGTGCGTGTATTTGTGCCGCTAAATCACTGGATGCTTGTAAAAATTGCGCATCCCTACGCCGCTCAGTTAACCAGTTTTCGATTTGCTCCGCTTTAAGTCGCGCCACACCTTGCAGGTTATTGTAGGCATCGTATTCGAGTTGTGGTGTGTAAACCTTAACAAAAGCAACACCAATCAATGGCACAACCAACGTCAAGGCCATCAAGATGACAGGCAGGTGTGTTTTTTGTGGCGGCGAAGGCTCAATGTCTTGCGGCGTGTTTACGACGCTTAGCGTTTCGCGCCAATGCTTAAGCAGCACATATAATAATCCATCAGTGACGGCGACAAACAGCCAGCCCTTTGACGTACTGGCAAAGGCAATTTTGGCGGGGTCGCTGAATAGTCGCACAACCAGTTGGTCGGAAAAGAGTATCCAGAGCGCAGCGAATACGGCGTAAATCAGCACTGGTTTCAGGATAGAAATCTTTGCCTGTGTAGCAGATGGCTTGGATGCTTTTAATGTCATAAATCCGCTTTTTGATTCTGTCGCAAACAGTTCGTAACATGCGTTGCGCCAGCTTAACTGTTAGCGCAATTATCCTCTAAAAGATCGTTTCACTAAAGCCATTAATTGCCTAACATGATTACTGGCGGTATTAGCACTGGTTTTATAACAGAAACGCTTCAGATTTTTTATCACGATTAAGCAGATTTTGAACCGCTTCTAACGGAGGGGTGTTTTCGTATAACACTTTATAGGTTTGTTCGGTGATCGGCATATCGATACCCAGTTTCTGTGCGAGCAAAAAAGTTTCTTTGGCGGCAAAAATACCTTCAACTTCTTGGCCAATGTCTTTAATGACGGCCTCACGATCTTTTCCAGCACCCAAAGCCAATCCATAACGCCGATTGCGCGACTGATTATCAGTGCAGGTTAAAATTAAATCCCCTAAACCAGCCAGTCCCATAAAGGTTTCTTGCTTACCGCCAAGCGTTAGTCCTAAGCGAATAATTTCGGTTAGGCCGCGTGTAATTAACGCAGAACGGGTGTTGGCACCAAAGCCTAGCCCATCGGCAATCCCTGCAGCTATAGCCATGACATTTTTAACCGCGCCACCGACTTGCACACCAATGATGTCGCTACTGGTATACGCTCGAAAACGAGAATTATGAAAGAGACTCGCGAGCTGTTCGGCAAATACCGCATCAGGTGAGGCGATAGTAATCGCAGTGGGTAAATTAGAGGCAACTTCTAGCGCGAAACTGGGGCCTGATAGTGTCGCCATAGCGATATCAGGTGAGATAACTTGGCTGATGACTTGGCTTAATAAAGCGCCGTCTTCAGGATTAAAGCCTTTAGTCGCCCAGACAATGCGTGTGCCTTTGCTTATATAGGGGTTTAATTTAACCAGTGTTTCCTTAAAGGCGTGACTGGGTACAGTAATTAACCATAAGTTGCTAAAAGCAGCGGCTTGTTGGAGGTTATCCGTAACATGGAGGGTTTCAGGAAAAGTGAAGCCTGGCAAATAACGGTGGTTTTGCCGATCGCGGGCGAGGTGCTGGAGGTGTTCTACATCATGCCCCCACATCAGTGTCTGACAGCCATTTCTGGCTGTCAGGAGTGCCAATGCCGTTCCCCATGAGCCTGCGCCAAACACGCTAATGGTGGCTTTCATCAGTAATTAATTAATGCTTTCTGAGCTAGGCGCTTGTTGCAACTGTTGCATATGCTGCGCATAAAGTGCATCAAAGTTAACCGGTGCAAGCAATAATTGCGGAAAGCCGCCTTTAGTGACTAAGTCCGATATAGCTTCTCTGGCATAAGGGAATAATATGTTAGGGCAAAAACTACCCATCATAGGCCCCATTTCATTTTCGTCAAACCCTTCTAAGGCAAAGATGCCCGCTTGACAAACTTCGGCCAAGTAAGCAACGGTATCACCGCATTTTACAGTAGCCGTCACCGTTAAGGACACTTCAAACAGACTGTTTCCTTCCAATGTTTCAACATTGGTGCCTAAATTAAATTCGACTGCAGGCTCCCATTTATGCGTAAAGACTTTTGGAGAATTAGGCGTTTCAAACGAAACGTCTTTGGTATAGATTTTTTGGATAGCAAATTGTTTTTCAGGAGCAGTCGTTTGTTCAGCCATGAGTGTAATTAAGTTAGGGTTTAAAAGTGCGCCCCCTTTTATGGGGCATAAATAAAAATAACCTTAGACCTACCAAGTAAACGGTATGGGCTAAGGTCGTTTGGTTAAGTCTGCTTTAGTTTTAGCTTTACTGGTGCTTTTGATGGGCAAATTGGCTTCTTCCCACGCCTGCATACCACCCGTTAAGCTAAATACCTGCGTAAAGCCATTTTTAGTGAGTAGTTTACAGGCAGGTGTGGAGCGTGTTCCCGTTTGGCAAGCGACAATAATAGGCTTGTCTTTAGCAAAAGCCGCTGCAGCCAGCTGCTCTTCTAGTTTATCCAGCGGCATATTAATAGCGCCTTCAATATAGCTTTTAATAAATTCTTGTGGATCACGGACATCGATAATCACCGTGTCGGCGACATTCATTTTTGCAACCGCCATCACCGGAGAAATAAGTTCAAACTTTCTCAATGCCGTCTCAATGAGCTCTTGAATAAGTAAGAAAGTGACAACAGCAAGACCTAATGATAATAGGTAGTGGTTCAGGATAAATTCTAAATAACGTTCCATTGCTTAGCGTAGGTTGAGTGATAAGGGAAAATATTAACGAGTATTGCAAAAAACTTCATGCATCATTTCCATAAGTTTCAGCATGCGATGGTCATCAATGAAATAATACACACGATTGGCTTCTTTTTTGAAATTGATGATGTTTTTTTCTCGTAAAATGGCTAAGTGCTGAGAAATATTGCTTTGACTGGAGCCGACTTGTTCAACGATATCTTGCACACTAATAGCAGTGCTGCCAAGCACACAAAGTATTTTTAAGCGTAACGGATTTGACATGGCTTTCAAACAGCGCGCAGCCCACGCTATTTCGGCATCATTCGGGGATGGCTGCCCGGTAGGATTTTCCATTAAATTGTCGACTCCATAGAATTTATTGATGCCATTAAGCGTTGTACGAGTATGTATCTTACAAACAGTCGCATAAAAATAATGCACAGCTCGCAATTATAGAGTTGTATTTTACTAAATTGCAATGGAATCGGTTAAATTTAGTAAAGAAAGCGTATTTTTACAAGGCTAAAAACGCCTATTTCTGCGTTACAAGTCCTGCCAAAGAGCACTATTTAATGATAACATAGCCAATTGAATGATGTTTTTTTTCATGAGTGTTCGTGCTGAGGAGCTAGATAATAATGTCACACAGGCCTAAACCTTTAGTTTTGCTGATCTTGGATGGATTCGGCTATCGTCAAGAAACCCAATACAATGCAATCGCTCAGGCAAATACGCCCTGTTGGGATAAGTTGCAAAAAGACTACCCAATGACGTTGCTGGAGTGTTCGGGCGATGTGGTTGGTTTACCAGACGATCAAATGGGTAATTCTGAAGTGGGTCATACCCATATTGGCAGTGGCCGGTGGGTGCCGCAAGATTTATCACGCGTTACAAAAGCGGTCGTGGATGGCAGTTTTTTCCAAAATGCTGTGCTGTGCAAAGCGGTTGATACTGCTATTGAAAAAGGTAAAGCATTGCATGTATTTGGGTTGGTGTCGCCCGGTGGCGTACATAGCCATGAAGATCAAATTGCTGCAATGATTGAGTTGGCGGCAAAAAAAGGCCTTAAACACATTTATCTGCACGCCTTTCTTGATGGCCGTGATGTGCCACCAAAAAGTGCATTATCGTCATTGCAAAAAATGGACGCTACTTTTGCCCGCGTTGGTGCTGGCCGCGTACTCACCGTAACAGGGCGTTTCTATGCAATGGATCGTGATAAACGTTGGGATCGTGTGCAACAAGCTTACAATTTAATCGTTAAAGGCGACAGCGAGCATCAGGCGGATTCTGCGCTGCAAGCATTAGACAATGCTTACGTGCGCGGCGAATCGGATGAGTTTGTGTTACCTACTGCTATTGGGCAGCGGGTAGCATTAGATCCAGAAGATTCTATTGTATTTATGAATTTTAGAGCGGATCGGGCGCGCGAACTATGCGATGCGTTGACCGTCAGTGACTTCAATGGATTTGAGCGCAACGCCCCGTTGCATGCCGGTTATTTTGCGACCTTAACCGAGTATCACCCTGATTTTAAATACCCCGTAGCCTACCTGCCTCTCGATGTTAAAAATGGCTTAGGCGAGGTATTAAGCAATGCTGGTTTGACGCAATTGCGTTTAGCAGAAACTGAAAAATATGCGCACGTTACCTTTTTCCTTAATGGCGGGCGGGATGAACCGTTTCCCGGCGAAACGCGTATTATGGTGCCATCCCCTAAAGTCCGTACCTATGATTTACAGCCTGAAATGAGTGCGCCAGAGGTAACAGATAATCTGGTTAAGGCAATAACTGGGGGTGAGTTTGATGTCATTATCTGCAATTATGCCAATTGTGACATGGTTGGGCACACGGGCGTAATGGATGCTGCCATTCATGCGGTAGAAGCGATTGATCATGCCTTACAGCAGGTTTTGGATGCCATTTTAAGCGTAAAGGGTCAGCTATTATTGACGGCCGATCACGGCAATATCGAACTCATGGTTGATGATACGAGCGGACAGCTACATACCGCACATACGACCAATCTTGTACCGTTGCTATATATTGGCGGCAAGCCAGGAGACAGTTTAAAGTCAGGCGGTTCTTTGTCGGATATAACGCCAACATTATTGGCAATATTGGGCTTACAACAGCCGCCGGAAATGACTAGCCAGTCTTTACTCGTTAGTCCTTAATGTCTAAATGCTTAACATTAGCAGGAATTCTCTTCAGTATTGGAGTGGCTCCTGCTTATGCCATTAATTCGACACAGGCTGATCATGCCGAGTTAAAAAGCGTGCAGTCAAAAATGTTGCGGGTCGATGGTAATATTGATCATTTACAGGCGCAACAGCAAGTCATGCAAAATAAGCTTGCTGAGCTTGAAGAAAAAATAGGACAGCATGCTATCGTTTTAAAAGCGTTGCAGAATCAGGTTGATCAGAAAAACCAGGAAATGACCGCAACAGAAAAAAGCATTCGCACTCAAAAAGGCCGTATTGATCGCCAGAAAAAAGTATTAAAAGATCAAATTTTGGCGGCGTATGAAGCTGGCCGGCATGATCGCCTTAAATTAGTGCTTAATCAGCAAGATCCTGCCGTATCCGGGCGGATGCTGGTTTATTATGATTATCTAAATAAAGTACGCCTGCATGATGTTGCACAAATTGAATCGGACGTTGTTCAATTGGGGGCGTTACAGCACAAACAGAGTCAGGCGCTTGACGTCTTAACACAGGCATTACAGCGAAAGCAGGCTGAGCAAGCGCTCTTAACTGAAACAAAGCAATCGAGAGCGCTTGTTTTACAACAGCTACATACCGAACTATTAGTTGATAAGAATCTTTTAAGTCAGCTAAAAAGCGATGAGCAAGAACTGAGGGCGCTCATTGGCGGGTTGCAACAAAAAACGCCACGTAAACGGCTTGAAGAAGAAACGCCAACGACTGATTTACAAGTGACGAGTGTAGAAACAGAGTTAGTCACAACACAGAAGAAAACCAAGACGGTTGCCGCTCAAGTGATTTCTGGCAAAAGCTTTGGCCAATTAAAAGGACACTTATCTTGGCCGGTTGCAGGAAAAATTAATCGACAACTAGCCAGCGAACAACCTGAAAATGTGCGCGGCGGCGTTTTAATTGTGGCGCCTGAGGGCAATGCCGTGCGAACAGTTGCTAAGGGACGCGTTGCCTACGCTGGCTGGCTACGGGGTTATGGCATGCTTACGATTGTCGAGCATGACGATGGTTATATGACAATTTACGCATTTAATCAAAGCCTGTATAAAAAAGCAGGAGCCGCTGTAAAAGCGGGCGAGGTTATTGCAAGCGTTGGGCAAAGTGGCGGGCAAAGAAAAGCAGGGCTATATTTTGAGATTCGTAGGCGGGGTCTCCCTCTTAATCCTGAGTCATGGTGTGAAAAATAGGTGGCGTATAAATCTTGATAAGCTATTTAGCGATAGAATTAAGGGCGGTAGCAGGTACGTGACTTGCGAAAAATTCAAATAGATTGTAATGTTGGCAAAAAGGTTTTGGAGACTTAAAGCACATGCTCAAAAAGAAGAATATTGTAATTTTAATCCTGGGTATTGTTTTAGGTGCCTTTATTGGTATTTGTGGCAGTGTTTTAGCCGAATTTGACAAAACCGGCTCACAACAACAATCTGAATTAGAGGCGTTGCCGTATGATGAGCTGCGTAATTTTACAGAAATTTTTGGTCGGATAAAACGTGATTATGTTGAGCCTGTTTCAGATAAAAAACTGCTTGAAGATGCTGTGCGAGGCATGCTCACCGGGCTAGATCCGCACTCAACTTATTTAGGTGAAGAGGAATACAAGGAGCTTAAAGAGGGAACAACGGGGCAGTTTGGTGGCTTAGGTATAGAAGTCAGCATGGAAGATGGCTATGTTAAGGTTGTTTCGCCGATTGACGATACGCCAGCGAGTAAAGCGGGCGTGCAAGCAGGCGACTTAATCATCAAGCTGGATGAGAAGCCAGTAAAAGGTATGAGCTTAGTGGACGCAGTCAAGTTTATGCGCGGCGAACCCGACAGTAAAATTGTACTGACCATCATTCGAGAAGGTGCGGATGCCCCGATCAAAATTACACTATTACGTGCGATTATTAATGTTAAAAGTGTTAAAAGTCGTTTATTAGAGCCTGGTTACGGCTATGTTAGAATCAGTAGCTTTCAGTCTAAGACCGGACAAGGACTTACTGACGCAATAAAAGAATTAACCCAAAATAATAAACTGTTGCTAAAGGGACTTGTATTGGATTTGCGCAACAATCCGGGTGGCGTGCTTGACGCTGCAGTTGCAGTGAGTGATGCATTTTTAAAAGAAGGCTTGATTGTATATACTGAAGGCCGCATTAAAAACTCAGAAATGCGTTTCAATGCCGCTCCCGATGATTTAATTGCGGGCGCTCCGATTGTTGTATTAATTAATGCCGGCTCCGCTTCAGCATCTGAAATTGTTGCTGGTGCATTACAAGACCATCATCGCGCTATCATTATGGGCGAAAAATCATTTGGCAAGGGATCTGTACAAACGGTATTGCCAACAAGCAATGGTGGTGCAATTAAGCTAACTACAGCACGTTATTACACGCCATCAGGCAGGTCAATTCAAGCGGAGGGCATCGAACCTGATGTGCCATTGGCAAGGGTTAAACTGGCATCAATTGATGCTGAAAACTTTAAACCCGTTAAAGAATCTGATTTGTCACGACATTTAGAAAATGCTAACGGCAATGAAAAGCAAGCAAAGCCTGACCAAAAAGCTAAAATGATCGAAAACGAAACGGGCGAAGAAAAGACAGAGAAGAATGCTCAGCCGAAAGCGGATGTAATGGATTACCCTATGCAAGAGGCGCTAACATTGCTAAAAGGCGTGAGTATTTTTAAGAAATAACTTCTTGACTTAAGCGCGTGCCGTATGGATGATTAGGTGGTAGCACCGCCCCGTCCATACGGTATTCGTTCCTTTATTAGGTTATTTCATTGCGTATGATCAATACGCATTGCAAATTACCGTAGCGATACTAAAATTTGATTGACGCGCTGTGTCGCTTATTTTTTTGTGCAATAGCCATTAGCTAAAAAGCATTGGCCGCACGTAATTTAATTTGAGTTTTACAATGGCAAGACCACCCTTAAAATCGGTTGAAAAACCAATAGAAAAAACAAGTGGCGAGAAAGAAGTCGATGCCGATGAAGACTTCGACTCACCTGAGTACGTGTCACTTTCTGATGACGCTGAAAAAGAACTCAAAAAAATGGTCGCACGCAGAAAGATAGAGATTTACTGGGAGAAAAAAAGATTAAAGGATCAATTCGACGACTTTGAAGACTCTGAATTTGACTTTTAGTGTTGAGCGGCTATTTTAGCGATGATATTGCACGATCGTATGGTAATGCGCCTATGCAAGCATTGGAAAAATACTTGCATGGCTGAACCTGTATAGCGACATATCTAATGCCCCGAGAGATTGCAGTGTCGTGAGGTATGGCTTATGAAAGGCATGTGTTAATAACGCCTTTCTCGACTTAAATATTACAGCTCATCAATACCAGAAATGCCTAAAATAGACCAGCTATCTTTGTTGGCTAAATCACTCGCATCGCTACCCTTATCGTACTGAATCCGACAAGCATAGCGCTGTGTTTTTGGTGGATTAGTGCCATCACTAATACTTACATCTGCGTTAATGAGGTATTCATAATTCCCCAGCCCCCATGAATTAATGGGAGCATCGCTAAAAGTAACGTTTAGCTTTTGATCCAGCTCTTCTTTAATGTAGGCATTGCATTGCTTAAAGGCAATATCTGTGTGTTCATTAGTTGTTGCCTCAAGTGACCCCTGATCATCGTTTTTAATCAAGAATAGGTCTGATTGCGCTGCTTTATAAGCTAACGGAATGAAGCCTTTATATTGAATTAAACCCAACACGATAAGTCCGCCGATTAATAAAGGATATTTGTATTTAGCATTCACGCAGAAAGTCCTACTGTAGAATTAAAAAATAATCGAAGAACGATTTCTATTAACACCAAATTCTACCAGAAAACTTATTTAAAATGTAACAAAGTAGCGTGACTATCCGCTTAGAGCAGATTATTTCATAACGTAAAACATTAAAAATAACGAAACGAGGAAATTAACTTGACATGAACATGTCAGATGTTAAACTAAAAACAGCCAAAAGAGTTGGTTGTGATTGTGGCGAAAGCTTCCGATCAGAGAAGAAGGATTTTCAAATAAAAAACGGGTCTAGCTCAATTAATCGTTGGACTAGATTTTTAGAAATTTAATTAGGAGATAGAAATGGCTGCTACAACTGAATCGGTGAAAGCTGATGCTGCGGAAGCTCCGCTGTTAAATGTAAAAAATATGATCCTAGGATCATTAGTTTACCTAGTGTTTTATGCATGGGTTCGTTGGTATGAAGGAATCTACGGCTGGTCAGCTGGCTTAGATTCATTCGCTCCAGAGTTCGAAACATATTGGATGAACTTCCTATATATCGAAATCGTTATGGAAGTATTGACTGCATCAGTATTATGGGGTTATATCTGGAAAACTCGTGACCGTAAAGTAATGTCAATTACTCCACGTGAAGAGTTAAGAAGACATTTTACTCATTGGACATGGTTAGTAATGTACGGTTGGGCTATTTATTTTGGCGCTAGCTACTTTACTGAGCAAGATGGAACTTGGCATCAAACTATCGTTCGTGATACTGACTTTACACCAAGTCACATCATTGAATTTTACTTGAGCTACCCAATCTACATCATTACTGGTGGCGCTTCATTCTTCTATGCTAAAACTAGACTGCCAACTTACCAAGAAGGGATTCCTTTGATGTATATGGTTGCTGTTATTGGTCCTTTCATGATTCTGCCAAACGTTGGCTTGAATGAATGGGGTCATACTTTCTGGTTTATGGAAGAATTATTTGTTGCTCCTTTACACTACGGCTTCGTATTCTTCGGATGGGCTGCTTTAGGTGTAATGGGCGTAGTAAATCTTGAAATACAAGCAATTTCTAAATTATTGAAAAAAGACTTAGCTTAATCGCTAAGTAATATTCAAGAAGAACTATCTCCTAAAGATTGCCTGGTTTTTTTATAAAGCCAGGTGATCTGAGAAGATAAACATAAAAAATATAATTTTAATTTTTAGGAGGTAAGCTAATGAGCGCATCTCAATCAGCTGTTAGGTCTCGTGCAGAAGCTATTAAAGTTTCACGTACATTTGACTGGATGATTTGTTTCACTCTTTTCTTTGTTGTTCTAGGCGGATATCACATTCACTATATGTTAACCGGTGGTGACTGGGATTTCTGGACTGACTGGAAAGATAGACGTCTTTGGGTAACAGTAGCTCCAATCGTTGCTATTACGTTCCCAGCTGCAGTACAATCACAACTATGGTGGAGATACCGTCTACCATTTGGTGCGGTTATCGCTGTTTTAGGTTTATTGTTAGGCGAGTGGATCAACAGATATTTTAACTTCTGGGGTTGGACTTATTTCCCAGTAAACTTCTGTTTCCCTTCTCAATTAATTCCAGGTGCTATCCTGCTTGATGTTATCTTGTTGCTTTCAAACAGCATGACATTAACAGCAGTAGTAGGTGGTCTTGCGTTTGGTTTGATCTTCTACCCAGGTAACTGGCCAGTAATTGCTCCATTACACGTACCAGTAGAATATAACGGTATGGTAATGACATTAGCTGACTTACAAGGTTACCACTACGTAAGAACTGGTACTCCTGAGTACATTCGTATGGTAGAAAAAGGTACATTGAGAACCTTCGGTAAAGACGTTGCTCCAGTATCAGCGTTCTTCTCTGGTTTCGTGAGTATCTTAATATACTTCTTGTGGCATTTCTTTGGTAAATGGTTCGGTGGAACTTCATTTATTAAATCAATCTAAGAATTGTTTTAAGAAAGATAAACATAAAAAATACTAGTGGCTACACACATAACGTGGTAAGTCACTAGATACTCTCAAAGCTATAGATTCTCTAATTATAGAGGAGGATATATATATGAAATTAATAAAAGACAAAGTTGCTAAATTATCCTTTGTCGCACTGCTGATGACTGTTACAGCAGCGATGTTATATACACCAACTGCATCTGCACATGGTGAAAAGTCACAAGCAGCGTTCATGCGTATGCGGACTATTCATTGGTTTGACCTTAACTGGTCAAAAGATACAGTTCCTGTTAATGAAACAATGACTGTAAGTGGAAAATTCCACGTGTTTGCAGGATGGCCAGAAACTGTTGATAAACCAGAATCTGCATTCTTAAACATTGGTACTCCAGGTCCTGTATTCATTCGTGCAGGTTCATGGATCGGCGGTAAATTAGTTCCTCGTTCAGTGAGCTTAGAACTTGGCGAAACTTATGAATTTAAAGTTTTGTTAAAAGCTCGTCGTCCAGGTGACTGGCACGTTCACACTATGATGAACGTTGAAGGCGGTGGTCCAATTATTGGCCCAGGTAAATGGACAACCATTACTGGTTCAATGAAAAGCTTTACTGATCCAATCACAACCTTAACCGGTGACACTGTTGATTTGGAAAAGTATAACTTGGAAAATACTTACTTCTGGCATGCATTATGGTTCGGTATTGGTTTGGCTTGGATGGTATATTGGATGCGTAAACCAATGTTCGTTCCACGTCACATCGCTGTTGAAGCAGGTAAAGCTGACTCTTTAATCAGCTCTACTGATAAACTTGTTGGTATGGCGTTCGCTGTAGGTACTATTGCAATTGTTGCTATGTCAATGGCTTCAACAAACGCAAAATACCCTGTTACAACTCCATTACAAGCTGGTTTGTTACGCGGCATGATTCCTCTGGAAATGCCTGCTCAAACTATCAATGTAAAAGTTGAAGATGCTACTTATCGTGTACCTGGTCGTGCAATGCAAATGACATTGGTTATCACCAATAATGGTGATGAGCCAGTTCGTTTAGCAGAGTTCAACACAGCTGGCGTTCGTTTCTTAGATCCTAAAGTTTGGGAAGACGAAACTAACTATCCAGATGATATGTTAGCTGCTGAAGGTTTGACTGTTAGTGATAACAGCCCATTAGCTCCAGGCGAAAAAAGAACTGTTGAAGTTACTGCGTCTGATGCTGCATGGGAAGTATATCGTTTAGCTGATTTAATTTACGATCCAGATAGCCGTTTTGCTGGTTTGTTGTTCTTCGCTAACGAAGCTGGTAAACGTCAAATGGTAACAGTTGACGCTCCATTAATTCCATCATTCATTTAATTGATAAATTAATGGCGTAAGTCATTAGTTTTGGAATTTGAAAGCCCCCCTTGCCGCTAAGGCAAGGGGGGCTTTTTTTTTGCAATGGTATAAATGATTTTCAACGCTCTTTCACCTTATTGACTATAAATTCAACAACAGGATCAGGCAAACAAATTTTCTTTTTAACGCTTGACCTTAACGTCATATAAGTATGTAATTTGCGAAGTTATTTATAGAAAACATTGTTAACAAGTATAATAAAGTGCCGTAACGTATCAGGTAATGTGGAGTGAAAATTAATTTTATGCTCAGCACAGCCATTGCTAATTAATTACATTTAAAATAAAAACATTATGAAAAATAACTTATTTTTAACACTCATGCTGTTGATAAGCAGCACTGCTTTTGCTTCTACTGATCATTATGTATTGCGTGATGGCGCGCATGTTCATCATTTAAAAATCACTAAATTAGCTGAAGACATCAATATCAGCACCGATGTCGATTTTGAGCCTACTGCCGCTGAAATAGGCAAGCGCGCTTGCTCAGCAGATATTGCTGGCGAAGCTAAAAATGAAGGTGAAAATGTTCTGGTAATGAAGCGTCAAATGGAAGGCGAAGCGCATTACTGTACAATCAAGGTTCAATTAAGCCCCACTGGCGCTATAGTTGAACAATCAAAAGATTGCAGTTATTTTGCGGCAGGTCTGTGTCATTTCAACTCGGATGGAAAAGAACTGATTAAGGTTAAATAACCCTATTCATTTTGACGAGCACAGTAACGCCGAATAATTTTTTTGCACCCTATAATCAGCTATAGGCAAAAACGCATCAAGAAGATATTGTGACAAAGGATTAACAGCTGGGTCTGTAGCTTCGGAGCTTGGTATTGCATAAATGCAACACCTGCGAAATTATTGATATTGAGCAAAGCCCATTTTACAAAATACTTCCCAAGGTGTTTTGTTGGCATTATCTTGAACTATCTTATCTAATTGCTGATCCTTGGAGAAACATTAAAGTGATAGTGTGAACCCAGACTTGAACGTTTGATTCATGTCGCCGTCAAACTTAACCTTCACCGTTAATTCTACGAAACTTGGATTAAATTGAGCTAACGGTGAGCGGGTATTTTGGTTGCTAACATTAAAATATCAACTAACATTGTTTAAATACCTGCCTTATGCAAAGATCAAATCAACCCGTATCCCGCCTTTAGCTGAGACTGGACTTAGTTTAATCTCAGCCTGATGCAAATCAGCAATCTCTTTGGCGATAGCTAGCCCTAAGCCACATCCATTTCCTGCACTTCCCGCGACGCGATAAAAACGTTCAAATACTTTTTCAAGGTCTGGCAGCGGTATACCTGGCCCATCATCAATGATACTGAGATGAGCTCCAGACTCTTGCTGAAGCTTTATCCAAACATTGCCGTTAGCATGTCCATAGGCAATGGCGTTATCAATTAAATTACTCAGCTGCTCACGTAATAAAACTGCGTCACCTTTGATCATGACAGGCTCATGATGGCTTTCAAAACTTAATTCTATTTTACGCTGCCACGCTTTCGGAGCCCATTCTAAACAGCTCGCGCGCACTAATTCGCTTAAATTAATGGACACACGTTCAATGCTGCCATGACTCGGTTCGGCGCGTGCCAACAGTAATAATTGTGACGTTAAATGCGCCATACGATCTGCTGATTCTTGAATGTACATTAACGCGGGTTGCATCGCTACAATATCCTGTTCGCGTAATGCACGCTCAGCCTGTAATTTTAAACCGGCCAGCGGGGTGCGTAATTGATGCGCCGCGTTAGATACAAAACGTTGCTGTGTAGCAATCGCCGCGTTTAACCGGCTTAATAAATCATTGAGGGTATCAATAAGTGTGCGAACTTCCTTAAGCACCCGCGTATCGGGTATGGGTCGCAGATCATATGATGAGCGCTGTGCAATTTCATCGCTTAAGGTCTGCAATGGCTGTAAACCACGCTTTACACCGACGAATAAATAGAACCCGGTTAACAGCAGTAAAACACTTTGCGGAACAAGATCCGCCAATAAAATATCCTGCATCATGTTGAAGCGTTTATTCAACGTCTCCGCGACATGCACAAAGATTAATTCCGAACTGTTGGGTTCTGTCACTAACATAGAGACGACTCTAACCCGTTCGTCATGTATTTTTGCGTAAAAATAGACCGGTTGTGACCAGTCAATACTGCTTGCCATATACTCTGGTACGAATGGATCACCCGCTAATAATCCCTGTTTGCTGGAGATGATTTTAAAAAAAGTGTTGTCCATGTCATCCCATTTGAACACTTCCAGTGCAGCGGGCGGCAACTCAACAACCACGATGCCTTTCTGCACTTTAATTTCTTGTGTTAACGATTTTGCAGAGTCAAATAGCCAGCGATCATAGGCACTGTTTACATAGTGCAGTGTCACAAAATAGGATAATACCGATTCTGTTGTCATAAAAAAAATCAACGGGATGGCGAGCTTTAACAGCATTCTCGTTTTAAGACTACGATAGTTAATCATCGGTTGTTTTTTCCAATAAATAGCCGAGTCCACGCACGGTGCGGATTACTGCGCCATAGGGTTCAATGCGCTTCCGCAGTCGATAAATATAGATGTCAATCGCGTTATCCGTTAATGCCTCGCCATCCAATGATAATCGTTGCGCAATACGTTCTTTAGCCACTACTTTACCCGCTTGCAATAATAATATTTCTAACAGACCATATTCACGCGCCGTCAATACCAATACGTTGCCATCACTGAGCACCTGATGATTCTGGGTATCTAAAACCAGACGTCCATTGCTAATAGTATTGCTAAAGCCGCCATAGCAACGGCGTACTAAGGCGTGCAGCCTAGCTTCTAGCTCTCTCAATTCAAAAGGTTTAGTCAAGTAATCATCTGCGCCCTGTTCAATGCCTTCAATACGATCATTTACACCATCCCGTGCCGTTAAAATCAAAATTGGCAACGGTGATTTTCGATGCCGGATACGGCGTAATAACGCCAAACCATCCATATCCGGCAGACCTAAATCCAAAATAATTAAATCAAAATCTTGCGCCAGAAGCAGTTGTTCTGCGTAACATCCAGAGGTTGCGGAGGTTATCGAATAGCCACTGTTGCTGAGGGTGTGCATTAACCCATCGGCTAAAATGGCATCGTCCTCAATTAATAAAAGCCGCATAGGTATCGAATCGCTATTTTATTGAAAGGTTTCTGAAAGGTTCGTTTGCTAAGATGATAAGCGTTTAATGCTACTTAATACAGTTTGTTTGTAACGTTACTGACACGGAACAACACCCATACAGCCGCTCAATCAAGGACTAATACCATGATTCATAAGCAAGCCTATTATTATTTACGCCATGTTAAAGATGACTTCCCCGCAGGTGTGGTGGTTTTTTTGGTCGCATTGCCGCTGTGTTTAGGCGTTGCCTTGGCTTCTGGTGCGCCGCTCTCTTCCGGTTTGATCTCAGGAATGGTGGGTGGTTTGATTGTTGCGTGGCTCAGCGGCTCGCAACTCAGTGTATCAGGCCCCGCAGCGGGTTTAACCGCTATTGTATTTAATGCCATTGCACAACTAGGCAGTTTTCAAGGTTTCTTGGTTGCCTGTGTGTTAGCGGGTTTTTTACAATTGTCACTGGGGTTTCTTCGTGCGGGTATTATCGGTGCATTTTTTCCTTCAGCGGTCATTAAAGGCATGTTGGCGGCCATCGGTTTAATCTTGATCATTAAACAAATTCCTCACGCTACAGGCTTTGATGCCAGTTATGAAGGTGATGAAAGCTATATGACAGAAACCGCGAGCTCCAGTTTTCATGAATTATTCGCTGCTTTTAATGGGGTTTCACTAGGGGCTGTGCTCATCAGCAGTGTGGCGTTGGTGATATTGTTTTTATGGGAACTGCCGTGGTTCAAACAGCAACGGTTTTTTAAACTGATTCCAGGCCCGTTAATCGCGGTTAGCTGGGGCATTGGTTTTAACGGCTTAGCAACAACCTTTGCACCTGCTTGGGCAGTGAGTCCGCAGCATTTAGTGAGTTTGCCTATTTTTGAACACCCTGCTGATTTTTTTAATAGCTTCATCTTTCCAGATTTTAGTTATTTGACCAACCCAGCGATTTACAGTGTCGCTGTTACCATTGCGATTATTGCCAGTCTGGAAACCCTATTAAGCCTTGAAGCCGTGGATAAGCTTGATCCGTTAAGGCGTATTGCACCGACTAATCGTGAGCTGAAAGCGCAAGGCGTGGGAAACATTATCAGTGGCATGCTAGGCGGCTTGCCACTTACCGCGGTGATTGTCAGAAGCTCCGCTAATATTAATGCGGGCGGTAAAACCAGTATGTCCTGCTTTATTCATGGTTTGTGTTTACTGGTTAGTGTGCTGTTTTTTTCACATTACCTGAATACCATGCCGTTAGCGTGTTTAGCGGCGATTTTATTACACACTGGGTATAAGTTGGCAAAACCCAGCTTATTTATGGATTTTTATCATAAAGGTATGAGTCAATTTTTACCTTTCTTGATAACCATCATTGCCATATTAATGACGGATTTATTAAAAGGCATGTTGATTGGCGTAATTATAGGGTTGTTTTTTGTGATTAAATCCAATTTCAATGCGGCAATGACCATGACTCAAGACGCTACGCATTATCAAATCGTGATGCACAAAGATGTCTCTTTTTTAAATAAAGCCCTACTCAGGAAGTTGATTTTAAGCATTAAAGCAAACAGTACTGTTACCATTGATGCCAGAAAGGCGCAATTTATTGATCATGATATTTTAGAAACGCTGGAAGATTTTGTCGCCACTGCGCCGGATGACAATATCAAGGTAGAGTTGATTGATGTTTATTTTAAATACGTTATTTAAGGCTTAAAGGATTTCACATCGATGATCACTAACCGCTCACTCAAGTTTCACTCGTTAACTATCAGCACATTCATGCATCTAAAACACGACCTGCCCGCCGGCATTGCGGTATTTTTAATATCTATCCCGCTATCCTTAGGCATCGCATTGGCCTCTGGTGCGCCGTTGTTTTCCGGGCTTATTACCGGCATTATTGGTGGCTTAGTGGTGGCACCCTTAGGCAGCTCGGCATTGGGTATTAGTGGTGCGGCGGCAGGTTTGGCGGTGATTGCCTTTACAGATATTCAACAATTAGGCTTTGCTGCTTTTTTATTAGCGGTAGTATTAGCAGGTTGCATCCAGATTAGCTTGGGCTTGGCAAAAGCGGGCGTTATCGCGTATTACTTTCCGTCCTCGGTCACTAATGGCATGTTATCCGGCATCGGGCTAATTATTTTTCTCAAACAGATTCCACATGCATTAGGCTATGACCGTGACTATGAAGGTGATATGGCCTTTGTGCAAGCGGATCATTCGTCCTCGTTTTCAGCACTGGCTAATATGCTAGCTTTCATTACCCCCGGAGCATTATTAATTTCATCCGTATCGCTACTTATTTTGATACTTTGGGAGCAGCCATTTATAAAAAACCTTCCGCTTTTACATTTGTTTCAGGGCGTCTTACTGGCGATTATTACCGGTATCGGCGTTAATTATCTATTGCAAAGCGTTTATCCCGCCCTTGCCTTGCAAAATGAACATCTGGTTAATTTACCCTTACTCGATAATAGCGCTGATGTGCTTAAATCCATGACCTTTCCTGATTTTTCACAGCTTACTAATCCGGCTATTTATCTAACCGCGTTAACACTGGCGCTAGTCGCCAGCCTGGAAACACTCTTGTCTATTGATGCCGTTGATAAACTTGACCCGTATAAACGGGTAACGTCGGCTAATCAGGAGTTAATGGCGCAAGGTGTGGGTAATATCTGTTCAGGTCTGTTGGGTGGATTACCCTTAACACAAGTTATTATCCGCAGCTCCATTAATATATCTTCTGGCGCTAAAACGAAAGTAGCCAGCTTTATTCACGGCGTATTGTTTCTTTCTGCAGTACTGTTAATACCCTCCTTGCTGAATAAAATTCCCTTAGCCAGTTTAGCCAGTGTGTTAATGGTGGCAGGCTATAAGTTGGCGAGACCCAGCGTATTTAAATCCATGTACCACGCCGGAATTAATAACTTCATTCCCTTCTGCGCAACGGTCTTGGGGTTGGTCTTGACTGATATGCTGACGGGCATCGCTATTGGATTAGGTACAGCATTGTTTTCAATAGTACTGGGTAACTATAAAAATGCCTTTTATTTTAAAGAAGCGCGACAAGGCAATAAAATTATTATTAAATTTTCTGAACACGTTTCTTTTTTGAATAAAGCCAATATTCTGCAAATGCTTAAACGCATTCCCAATGACAGCGAAGTCGTGATTGATGCGAGCCGCTCTAAGTACATTGATTACGATGTTTTCGAGATTGTGCAAAATTTCAAACTGGAAGCGGCGCTAAAGAAAATAAAATTAACCGTTGAAAATTTACGCGGTTACGGTGAGTTGCCAGCACTTGAGTACGCACGCGCACAAACTTATGACAGCCAACAAGCCTTAACTCCCGCAGATGTACTCGCACTTCTGCAAGAAGGGAATGCGCGATTTGTGAACAACCTAGAGGCCAATCGAAACTTTCTGGAGCAAGTTAATGATACCCGGCAAGGACAATTCCCGATTGCCATTATTCTTAGCTGTATGGATTCGCGCACCTCGGTAGAATTAATTTTTGACCAAGGCTTAGGCGATGTCTTTAGCACCCGGATTGCGGGCAATATCATTAATGATGATATTTTAGGGAGTATGGAATACGCGTGTAAAATAGCCGGGTCGAAGTTAATCGTGGTCTTGGGGCATTCGCATTGTGGTGCAATCAAAGGGGCGTGTGCTAACGTGCAACTGGAGCATTTAACTGGCTTGCTGGCTAAAATTAAACCGGCAGTAGAGGCCATCAGCAGAGAGGAGTCCTTGGACATGAGTGGCGATAGCGTGGTATTAATTCAGAAAGTGGCTGATAGAAATGTGCAGCTCACCGTTGAGCATATTCGGCAGCAAAGTCCGCTTTTAGCGACAATGGCGGCCAGCGCCGAAATTGCTATTGTGGGGGGAATGTATGATGTTGAAACCGGAAAGGTAAGGTTCTTTACCTGAGCTTAAGGCTCGGAAGATACGTTTCCAACCGAGCGGAAAGATAGAAAAACGCCCCTGATCTAATCAGGGGAATACTTTCCCCACGTATTGATCAATGTTGCACTGGCAAACAGCGTTGACGCGGAAATATACTCGCCAGAAATAAACGCCCAAAGACCAACAATAATAATGCAGCCATTGACGACATCTTTTGTAAAGTTCATTCGGTTAACTCACGCTAAACAGAGACGCTAGCAATACTTCTACCCCCCAACTACCCAATAAGCTCAACGCCACGCCCATCAATAAAATAGCCCCTAAATTTTTATCTATACCCACATATTTCAATACATTTGTATTCATTTTTATACCTGGTCACTGATTAAATAAGGCTTTATCATGCCGAATAAACATGACATTTTGATGACATTACGGTAAAGGCTTGATGACATCAATCGGTGCGCTTCATCAGGTCGCAGGTTATTTTAATGCTTATTACCGTAACGTTATGCTAGGAATCTCATTGAAAACAACCCTCTCGTCCATAGAACCACCAAGCACTGCCGTTGATGTCCTTTGTGTTGGCCATGCCGCTTATGATTTAATTTTTGCTGTTGCGCAACATCCCGATGCCGATGAAAAAATGCTTGCGGATGATTTTAGTGCATGCGGTGGTGGCCCTGCGGCCAATGCGGCTATGTGTGTCGCTAAATTGGGTTACAGAGCAGCGTTTGCCGGTTTTTTAGGCAAGGATATTTATGGTGAAAAACACCTGCACGAATTTATTCAGGCGGGCGTTAATACACAGCTGATTCTACGCGGCACATCCCCTACGCCACTCTCGACGATCATCGTTAAGCCCGATGGCAAACGCGCGTTAATTAATTATAAGGGCGAAACCCGTGCGTTAGCGGCTGGTACGCTTGATTTTTCAGACATGCACCCGAAAGTGCTGCTGTTTGATGGCCACGAACCGTACATCTCTTTATCGCTAGTAGAGCGAGCGCGCCGCGATTCAATTCCAACGGTATTGGATGCGGGCTCCGTGCATGAAGGAACATTAGCGTTAATGACCTGTGTCGATTATTTAGCGTGTTCCGAAAAATTTGCGCAACACTATG
The DNA here is from genome assembly GCA_026398935.1 of Methylococcales bacterium. GTDB lineage: Bacteria > Pseudomonadota > Gammaproteobacteria > Methylococcales > Methylomonadaceae > SXIZ01. The sequence goes on along the minus strand of JAPLRW010000270.1, from coordinate 13,383 downwards.
CAGGCGATGTCGATACGGCATTAAAGCGTTTGGCAAAGCTTGCCCCCAACGTCATCATTACCTTAGGTGAAAAGGGCTTGATTTGGCAGCGCGGAATAGAGCGCGGCACGTTGCCTGCTTTCACTGTAACCGCGCTGGATACCACGGGGGCAGGGGATGCTTTTCACGGCGCATTAGCGGCGGCGATTGCTGACGAGCTGCCTTGGTTGGAGATGCTACGTTATGCCAGCGCAGCTGGGGCATTGTGTTGTACTAAAATGGGTGCTCGCCAAGGCCTCCCTTCACAGGCAGATCATGCGGCCTTGTTAAGCCGTGCCGAATTACCGCTTGCGCAATAGCCACTAATTTCTACGTATCCGTCATTATTTAACGTGAGCACGGTCACAGTATTACTGCGTTAACTGTACAGCTATAAGTGTCGGCCTATCCGTATCTAAGCGTTGTTCATGCCATGCCATAGCCGTTTTTCAGTAGAACAATCTATTGATAAAGGAATGCCCCTCATTGAAAAATGCTCTATGATAGCTATCCTTGCTGTACGTAGCTATTTGATACGTTAATGAATTTACAATAAAGCGTGCATTTATTTGGAGGGGGTATGGTAACTTCAATCGGATCATCCGTAGGCAGCAGCCTTGCCTTGACCGTTAAACCCATAGCCGGGCTTGACGCTCAAATCCTCCAGTATAAAAAAGAGCTGATGGATTGTGTCACCTGTGAGTCATCCAAGACCACTAAAGGTAAAGCCCATATTCAAGCTTTATCGGCCAAAATTAATGCGCTCACCTCACAAGTTGAACAAGCCTCAAATGCTAAGACAGCAAGTCCGCGTATTGTAGCCAGTGAGCGGATCAATACGCATTCGGTAACGACTCCACCGAACAAAGAGCTTGCTACCGCTATGATTAAAAATACGCCGACACCTGTTTCAGAGCCTATTTTCACACCGATAGGTAGTCGTTTAGATGTTTTTGCGTAGTATTTAAAACCTGGCGTAACTAGCCCCGTGCGATGAAGGTTCACATAAGGATTTAACCTATGCCTCTGCTGGTGTTAGCGTTCGTGCTCGGCATTGGCTTGTTTCAGCAATTATCCTGTTTACCTGAGCTTATCACCGTCAGTAGCTTTTCTCTGTTCACGGTTTGGCTGGGTTATCGACGTGAGTGGCTTTTGGGGGCTTTTTTTGCGGGCTGGTTATGGACGTGCTTATTTGCATTCTGGCACTTAGCACACGCGCAATTACCTACGGCTTTCGAAGGTCAAGACTTACCCATACAAGGTATTATCAGCAGCCTACCGCAACATGATGAACGTAAAACACGTTTTGATTTTACGGTTACGCAAGCCTCCTCGGGTGTTCCCGCTATTTTAAAACTCAGTTGGTATTATCCCAAACAGACTCTCAGCGCCGGACAGCGCTGGTCGTTTAAGGTCAAGCTCAAAAAACCGCATGGCTTATTAAATCCCGGTGGTTTTGATTATGAACGCTGGTTATTTACGCAAGGTGTTGGTGCAACGGGTTATATTCGACACCCGGAAGCGGCTCAATTACTGAGTCAGGCGGCAGCGTGGCAAAATATCACCGTATTGCGCCAAAGTATTGCCGAGCGGGTTGCCAGCATAAGTGAATTACGCTATCCCGCCTTTATCACGGCACTGACAATTGGCAGTACCGATGCTATTTCTACCGAACAATGGCAGGTCTTGCGTAATACCGGTACGTTACATTTGATAGCCATTTCCGGCTCGCACATTAGCTTAGTGGCTGGTTTAGTGTATTGGCTCACTCGCCGCCTATGGGCGCGCGTAGGAACCTTGCGTTATTCACCGCAAGGTGTTGCTGCCGTCGCCGCCATTCTGGTGGCGATATTCTATGCCTTACTGGCAGGTTTTTCTGTGCCAACTCAGCGTGCATTGATCATGTTAAGTGTTGCCATGATTGGTATTATTTGGCAGCGGCATGTACGACCCATCCAAACCTTAGCACTGGCGATGCTGTTAATTGTATTGTGCGATCCGTTAGCCGTTTTGTCGGCAGGCTTTTGGCTCTCTTTTTTCGCGGTAGCGCTCATTTTTTTTATGCTCTCAGGACGCTTGTCTCAACCCGGCTATTGGATAAGTATTTTTAAAGTACATGGCATCATGGCGTTAGGCTTAATGCCAATATTGTTGTGTTTTTTTCAGCAAATAGCGTTGATTTCACCGCTTGCCAATCTAATCGCCGTACCGGTGATCGGTATGTTAATCGTACCCATTGCGTTGGTTGCCGTACTGTTGTTAGGTATAGTACCCTCACTGGCAAAAGTATTATTAATAGCTGTTGATTTCTGTCTGGCACAGCTATGGGGGTTTTTAGACGCATTAGCAGAATGGCCTTTTTCGGCCGTAACCGGTATCTCCACCTCCGTACCTGCAATGTGGCTAGCAAGTATCGGCGTATTGGTACTGTGCATGCCTAGCGGTCTGCCAGGGCGTTGGTTAGGCGGTTTTTTATGCTTGCCGCTGTTTTTTAATGCGCCAACGCCACTGCCACAAGGCAGCGTTCGCATGACGCTGCTAGATGTCGGGCAAGGACTAGCAACCGTGATTCAAACCACAGAACACGTCTTAATTTTCGATACTGGCATAAAATTTTCGGCAGACGCCGACAGTGGGCAAAGTGTCTTGTTGCCTTTTTTAGCACAACAAGGCATTCGGCATATTGATGGGGTCATCATCAGTCATGGTGATAATGATCACATTGGCGGGGTGGATTCCTTATTAGCCGACTATACGCCAACGTGGTTATATACCAGCGTGCCAGCACAGCTAGTGGATTACAACGGACAAGCGTGTGAGCAAGGGCAGCGCTGGACATGGGATGCAGTAGAGTTTATCATATTAAGCCCCTCCCACGAAGGGCTTATGGCTGAAAATGATAATTCCTGCGTGTTGCAGATTAAGACACCGACTGACTCAATTTTATTAACGGGTGATATTGAAAAATCAGCAGAAGCGTGGCTGGTAGACACTTACGCCGAACAGTTAAAATCAGACATATTGGTCGCACCGCACCATGGTAGCAACACCTCATCAACCGAGCCTTTTTTACAGTACGTTGATCCGTCTGTGGTTTTGATTCCCAGCGGCTACCTTAATCCCTTTCATTTCCCCCATCCGGCGGTTTTAGAACGGTATCAGGCACAACAAGCGACCTGGCTTAATACGGCTGAACAAGGTGCCTTACAAGTGGATATTAACGCTACCGAAACCAAAATAACGCCTTTTCGTGCCAAAGCGGGTAAGTATTGGCACACGCCCAGACTGTATCCGTATCCGTTTTTGAAAGTTATTGCAGGGTAAAATCAAGGGTTGCGGTAAAATGCAGAAATAATAATAAAAACAATCCTTAATCCTTATGCACAATACCGTCGAACCCTCTATGTTACAAATAACAAGAGATGGCCTTAAGCGTGTTTTACCCAATTCACAAGCCATTGCTTTAGCCATTATCGTACTGGTTATTTCGTTACTGATTTATTGTTTGGCCGATCTATTAACGCCGGTTTTTGCCTCAATCGTGCTGGCTTACCTGCTGGATGGGTTGGTTGCCAAGGCGCGCCGCTGGCGAGTACCGCGATTGCCCGCCGTGTATCTGGTTTTTGCAGGATTCATGACCTGCTTAGGCTTCTTTCTATTTGTCCTGCTGCCGATGATTACCGAGCAAGCCATCCAGTTAGTGCAACGCTTTCCGGCTATTTTCCAAAAGCTACAAATTGAAGTCTTGCGTTTGCCAGAACTGTACCCCAAATTTTTCTCTGAGTCAGGTATTCAAGGCGTAGTCATGGCGGTTCAGCAAGAATTATTAACCTATGTGCAAGATGTATTGTCGCTGTCTGCCGCCTCGGTTGTAGGCTTGGTAAGCGCCATCATTTACTTGTTCTTAGTGCCGATGATGGTGTTTTTTATCTTAAAAGATAAACAGGTATTACTCGACTGGTTTGTGCAGTTTATGCCCCGTGATCGGCATTTAACCAAACGCGTATGGATTGAAGTCGATATGCAACTCGGCAATTATGTTCGTGGTAAATTTGCCGAAATTTTGGTGTTATGGTTTGCCAGCTTTGTCACCTTCTCCGCAATGGACTTAAATTACGCCATGTTATTATCGGTATTAATGGGTTTATCGGTCATCATTCCTTATGTGGGCGCAACACTGGTCACGTTCCCTGTCGTCGCGGTGGCGTACGTCCAGTGGGGACTCGATGGTGATCAATTTACCTACATCATGATCGCGTATGCCATTATTCAAGCAATCGACGGCGTGGTTTTAGTGCCGTTATTATTTTCAGAAGCCGTTAATCTCCACCCGATTGCCATTATTATCGCTATTTTGTTATTTGGCGGATTATGGGGTTTTTGGGGGGTGTTTTTTGCTATCCCATTGGCAACGGTAGTTAAAGCGCTGTTAAGTGCTTGGCCAAGACTGGGCGACGTGGTGAAGAAGGCCGTTTGAGGTAACGGTTGCTGTTAACTGGAATAGTTGCTATAGCTTAATCATCAGGACATTACATGGCAAAAGTTGATTTGAAAAAAGAGTTTAAACACCTCTACAAACCATCTGCGAAAGCAGTCGTAGAAGTCGACATACCTACATTCAACTATCTGATGGTTGACGATGAAGGTGATCCGAACGCCTCACAAGAATACGCACAGGCTGTAGAGGCGCTATTTTCGGTGTCCTATACAGCAAAATTTATGGTCAAAAAAGGGATTCAAGCCCTCGACTATGCAGTCATGCCGTTGGAAGGGCTTTGGTGGGCAGATGACATGGCGGCTTTTATTTCCAATGACAAAGCACGTTGGAAATGGACGATGATGATTTTGCAGCCATCCTTCGTAGAAAACGAAGTGATCGAAAGCGCTATCGTGGCGGTTCGGAAAAAGAAAAATATCGTTGCAATCTCCAAGCTGCGCTTAGAATCCTTCACGGAAGGGCGCTGTGTTCAAGTTCTGCATATAGGGCCATTTTCCGAAGAAGGGCCGACAATTGCACGCGTGCATGATTTCATCACATCTTGCGCTGTTCGAGCGGGTAAGCATCACGAAATTTACCTTAGTGATATTCGTCGAGCGGATCCTAAAAAATGGAAAACCATTATTCGTCACCCTATGCGATAAAGACTAATCCTGTACGCTGTTAAACGAGCCATAAGTTAATAGATTAATAGCGAAACCAACAGAACAGACTTTACTTGAGCAAATGAAAATGACAGCGTTCGATATTAAAAATCGTAAGGCTTTTCTTTCGCTGACTAATAAAGACTGCTGGCTTCAAAAGGGTGTGGATCGTTATTCGCTTATTTTCGATGCTTACCTTCTAATAATAAATCTCCTTTCAACCTGACCCGCGTATCGCTTGTGCTGAATATTATCTGGATTACCTTTTTTCTCGCCGCGTTTGCCTGCGCTTTATTTAAAAGTATTATTCTGGGCGACCAGCAAATTTTTAGTCAAATTATGGCGTCGCTGTTTGAGCTGTCTAAAAGTGCCTTTGAAATTGCACTGGGCTTAACCGGTGTGTTATCGCTGTGGCTGGGGATTATGCGTATTGCTGAAGTCAGTGGTAGCATGCAGCTACTAACGCGAGGGCTAACGCCGTTGTTTAGCCGGCTAATGCCTGATGTTCCTAGAGATCACCCTGCGTTAGGGGCTATCGTGATGAATATTTCTGCCAATGCCTTAGGACTGGATAATGCCGCCACGCCGTTGGGCATTAAGGCCATGCAAGAATTGCAAACCCTTAATCCCAATCCCGACACCGCCACCAACGCGCAAATTTTTTTTTTAGTCATTAATGCATCATCGGTGACGTTATTTCCCATCAGTATTTTCACCTATCGCGCGCAACTCGGCGCGCTAAGTCCTACGGATGTATTCATTCCCATATTAATTGCCACCTATATGTCGACCATGGCAGGACTCTTGTCCGTTGCCTTTGTACAAAAGATCAATTTATTAGATAAGGTGATCGTGGCGTATCTTGGCGGCTTTACCCTGTTAGTGGCGGGTATTGTGGCTTATTTTTCAACATTGACTCAGACGCAAATGTTGCAACAGTCGGCGCTGGTCAGCAATAGCATTCTGTTTACGCTGATTATCGGCTTTATCGTAGCGGCTATTTATAAACGGGTTGATGCTTACGCGGCCTTTGTAGACGGTGCGCGAGAAGGCTTTCAAACGGCTATTACCATCATTCCCTATCTGGTTGCCATGTTGAGCGCCATTGGGGTATTCCGTGCCAGTGGGGCGCTGTCTTTAATTACCGATGCGATTCGTGCTATTGCACATGCGGCGGCGATTGATGACCGGTTTATTGATGCCTTGCCTACCGCACTGATTAAGCCGTTTAGTGGCAGTGGTGCTCGCGCGATGATGGTTGATACCATGCAAACCTTTGGCGTCGATTCTTTTGCCGGACACCTTGCCTGTATTATTCAGGGCAGCACTGAAACGACTTTTTATGTTATTGCCGTGTACTTCGGTGCGGTTAAGATCAAAAATATTCGCCATACCGCTGCCTGTGGGATAATAGCGGACTTTTTCGGCGTTCTCGCCGCCATTTTTGTTAGTTATTGGTTCTTTGGATAATGTTAGTTCATCTTAAAACGCTCGGCTGCCGACTCAATGAGGCAGAACTGGAAACGTGGGCGCAAGCCTTTCAAAGTGCGGGCCATCAAATCACTCAGGAAGTCGATTCGGCGCATTTAGTCGTGATTAATTCGTGTGCCGTCACACAGGATGCCGCGCGTAAATCACGGCAACTGATACGCCGCGTTCATCGTGATAATCCCCGCGCTAAATTGGTCGTCAGTGGCTGTTATGCAACCTTAAACCCAACGGAAGCGGCGGAGTTAATGGGGGTTGATTTAGTCGTTGCTAATCAAGACAAACAGCAATTGGTCGCTACCGCGTTAACCGAACTTAATATGGACAGTATGCCCGCCATGTCTACCGAACCGGGCGCCGTGGCCTTATTCAGTCGAGGACGGCAACGGGCATTTATCAAAGTACAAGATGGCTGTCGTTACCGCTGTACGTTCTGTATCGTAACGATCGCGCGGGGCGAAGAACGAAGTCGTCCTGTCCAAGAAATTATTGCTGAAATTAATGTGCTGCATGCGCAAGGCATTCAAGAAGTGGTGTTAACGGGCGTGCATCTAGGCGGCTACGGGGACGATGTGGCCAGTAATTTGGCGGATTTAATCAGCAGTGTTTTGGATAATACGGCTATTCCACGGTTACGACTCGGCTCATTAGAGCCATGGGAATTATCACCGACATTCTTCGAGTTATTTAAAAATCCACGCTTAATGCCGCATTTACACTTACCGTTACAAAGTGGTTCAGACAGTGTATTACGTCGGATGGCGAGGCGTTGTAAAACCGAAGAGTTCACCGCTATTGTGACTAAGCTGCGGCAACAATTACCCAATATTAATATCACCACGGATATTATCGTCGGCTTTCCAGGTGAAACTGAGCAAGAATGGCAAGATAGCTATGACTTTATTAAGCAAACCGGTTTTGGGCAGTTGCATATTTTCAGCTATTCCAAACGCGAAGGAACGAAAGCCGCCGAACTCCCAGATCAAGTGCCTGAAACTATTAAGAAACAGCGTAGTCAGCAGTTACATCAATTGGCAAATACACTAAAACAGACTTTTTTTGAACAGCAACTGGGGCAAGAGGTCGCCGTGCTGTGGGAAGGATCGACAAATGCGGAAACAGAACAGCCCGCGCTATTATTTGGGTATACACCCAACTATTTACGGGTTGCGAGTGACACCAAAACGCAAACGGCCATTAGCAATCAGATTACGTCTGTGCGTATCGTTGCGGCAACGGACAGTTATTTAATGACTGGCTAAGCCGCTTATAGTTGTTATAAATGGTTGCGGCTAGCATGGTAGCAAGTATTCAGAGGGGGACTTTTCCCCAGCGATTAATGAAAAATAGCTTCAAATGAATAGCCGCTGTCCAGTAAGATTTCTTTCAATTTCTTTAAGCCATCCATTTGGATTTGTCGCACGCGCTCGCGGGTCACGCCGATCTCTTGCGCAACGTCTTCCAATGTGGCCGCATCATAACCACACAAACCATAGCGACGACAAACAACTTCCCTTTGTTTTTCAGGTAATTGCATGATCCATGTAGATAGGTTTTGTTTTAGCGAATCTTCTTGAATGCTATCGCTGGCCGACAAGGTTGAGTCATCGCTTAAGGTGTCAACCAAGGGTTTTTCAAAATCAATGCCGTACGGAACGTCAACTGAAACCACACGCTCGTTGAGTCGGAGCATTTTTTCAACCGTACTGATTGGTTTTTCTAAATAGGCTGCAATGTCTGCTGGCGTAGGATCATGCTCAAGCTTCTGAGATAAATGCCGTTGCGCTTTTAAGTAGGTATTCATCTCTTTCACAATATGAATCGGCAACCGAATGGTGCGGGTTTGATTCATAATTGCGCGTTCGATGGTTTGCCTGATCCACCAAGTGGCATAGGTTGAAAATCGAAAGCCTCGTTCGGGATCAAATTTTTCAACGGCTCGAATTAGACCAAGATTGCCCTCTTCGATTAAGTCAAGCAGTGGCAAGCCGCGATTCAAATAGCGTCGAGATATTTTAACCACCAAGCGCAAATTACTTTCAATCATAATTTTGCGCGCGTTGGCATCGCCTTTTAATGCTTGCGTGCCATACAGCTTCTCTTCGTCTGCGGTTAATAATTTTGACTTGCTCAGGGCATTTAGATATACCCGTGTTGCATCAAACTGATAGTCATTGGCAGAATCGGCGGCAGTTATTTCATCCAGTTTAGACGCGTCTAATAATTCCTGATCAGTACCGTCATTGATATCCATATCATCCAGCTCTACCACATCGGTGAGCGCGCCATTTATTTCAGTGCTGTTTAATTCAATCAATTCTTCCTGCATATCCGTCTCCGACTCGTCGCTATCTACCGTCATAATAGGTTACTGTGTTGGTAAATAAAGCAAAGGGTTAACTGCTTTACCATTTTTTCTGATCTCAAAATGTAGAGAAGGTGTGCCTGATGCAGACGTGCCGCAACGAGCGATAACTTGTCCTTGAGTCACTTTTTGACCTTCATTGACTTGTAAGGATGTCGTGTTTGCATAGGCGCTTAAATACATATCATCGTGTTTGATAATTAATAAATTACCATAGCCAATTAAACCATTGCCGCTGTAAACAACCTCACCGTTAGCGGCGGCAAGTACCGATGCCTCGCTATCTTTTCCCGCAATATCGATGCCTTTATTACTGGTTTGTGCAAAGCTTTTTAGTAGCTTACCTTTAATCGGCCATTTCCAGTATAACTTTAACATCTTTTGCTTATCTTTTGAAACCATTAATGTTTCTTCTGGTAGCAAGGGCGTTTTCTGGCGTGATGTTGCGGGTAATTTCGCTGAACTATCAACGGCAGTATCTGCCGCCGGAGTAACCAATTGTTGTTGTGGCATAGGTACAGAATCCGCTGTATTGGATTTGTCAGCAGGCGGTAATGCTGCCGATTCAGAGCCCTCTATATTTGGATCGTATAATTTTATCTGCTGACCCATTCGCACGCTGTATGGTTTAGAAATGTGATTCCATTTTGACAGCAATTCATAACCCAGTCCTGAGTCCACACCAATGGAGTAAAGCGTATCGCCTTTTTTAACACGCACACTGCTTCGCCGCTTGGAATCTACTTTAGGCTGAGGTTTTGTAATCGGCGGTACTTGCTGTGTTGGTATGGTCGGGATAACGCTAGGGTTGTTTATTTTAAACGTAGGCTCTTCTGCGCACCCCAACAGAAAAAATAGTAAAATCAGTAATAATTTTAATTTTACATTAACCATAAGACTCTTAATTTTTTAATAAACAATCTTTCGCCAAATTGATTTGGCTTGCCAAATAAGCCGACCCACCCCGATCAGGATGCATTTTCTGCATCAATCTTTTATGGGCTAAAATAATTTCTTGTTTTGTTGCGGGTGGTTTTAAATCCAAAATCTTATACGCATCAGCAGCCGTCATTTTACCGTGTGCGGGTGCATTGTCGTTAGCAGAGTATTTACGCTGCCCGCTGGTTTTAAAGAACTGCCAGAAGCGATGTAGCTGTGGCGCATAACGTAGCAGTAACGGTAAATTTCTCACCATAAATGTCAACAAAATACCGATCATCGCGGCCAGTCCAGCAAATCCCTTGGTTAATGCCAATAGGCTCACCAACACACATGCGCCCAGCAGCAGGGTTGTTTTTCTGGTAAATGGCTGCATAGCACTATATGTAAGCACCAACACAAAACCGATGCCAATCAACACAATCTGCACCACTATACAGCCTCCCATTACAATTCTTTAATGCCACCCATTTTTGAGCATAACGCCCTATAATACCTTAGAATGCCTTATCTCACGACAACCAGTAGCGAAAATTAACCTTATGCGTCATGCGCAAGTCCCTATCATTGGCTTTGCTGCTTATAGCGGTACAGGCAAGACCACGCTATTAACCCAGCTAATTCCTCAACTTAACCAGCAAGGCTTGCGGGTGGGATTAATCAAGCACAGCCATCATTCGTTTGATATTGACCACCCCGGTAAAGATAGCTTCCGTTTACGGGAAGCAGGTGCAGCAACGGTTATGTTGGTTTCTAGCCGCCGCCGCGCAATTATGACCGAGTTTGCTCAAGCTAGCGATCCTGATTTGGATGAGCAGTTAAGCGCGCTTAACCAAAGTCAATTGGATATTATTTTAGTGGAAGGCTTCAAGCAAGCCGCGTTTCCCAAAATAGAACTGTATCGCCCCGTGCTTAATCATCCGCTTCTTTACCCAACGGATGCCAATATTATCGCCATTGCCACGGACGCCCCATTGCTCACCCCCGCGTATTTACCGGTATTGGATATTAATCAGCCGTTAGAGATTACCCGCTTTATCCTTAACTTTATACGTACAGCAGACGCGTACTTAACATCAACGCCAGACTAATGCCGCCTCTATTATGACTATTGACCCTTGTAGCGTGGACGCACAGCGCTTGTTAAGCCTCGATGAGGCTTTAAATACTATTTATGCCGCCATTACGCCAGTAGACGGTCATGAACGAGTCGGCATAAAAGCCGCGTTAGAGCGTATTCTGGCCATTGATCTCCTGAGTCCGATCAGTTTGCCACGCGAGCGTAATTCCGCTATGGATGGTTACGCATTTCGTAGTGCCGATCTTAAGCAAGGCGAGCCGTGTAGTCTTTTCGAAGTAGGTATCTCTTGGGCAGGAAAGCCCTTTAATACGCTTGTAAAGCAAGGTGAATGTGTCAGAATTTTTACGGGCGCTGTTTTGCCTGAAGGGACTGACAGCGTGATTATGCAAGAACAGGTGCAGGTGAATGGCTCATCTATCCACCTGCCTGCCACGGCAAGTGCTAAGCGCCATGTTAGAGAAGCGGGCGAGGATGTTTGCAGTGGCGAAAAGCTATTGACCGCGGGGAAAAAGCTCAATGCCGCTGATATTGGCCTATTAGCAGCGGTGGGGCTGTCTGATGTACCCGTTATTCGCCCGCTAAGAGTCGCTTTTTTTTCAACCGGTGATGAATTGGTCGCGATTGGTCAACCGCTGTCCAGTGGCCAATTGTATGACAGTAATCGTTACACCTTACAGGCGTTACTACAGAACGCCCGCATTGCCAGCACTGATTTAGGTGTGGTTCGCGACAATCCCGACCTGCTGGAAAACTTACTGACCCGCAATGCGCCACACTACGATGTCATTATCAGTACGGGCGGAGCATCGGTTGGCGATGCCGATTACATTAAGCAGGTGTTAGACCGTTGTGGTGAGGTTAATTTTTGGAAAATCGCCATTAAACCGGGCAAGCCATTAGCGTTTGGTCAAATCGGCGACTGTTATTTTTTTGGCTTACCCGGCAATCCCGCCGCTGTCATAACCACATTTCAACAAGTCGTAACACCCGCATTACAACACTTATGTGGCATGCAACCGACGCGCGCATGGCGAATCAAGGCGACCTGTTTACACGCCATCAAAAAAGCACCCGGACGTTTAGAGTTTCAACGCGGCATAGTCAGCCAAAATGCAGCGGGGGATTTTGAAGTACACACCACAGGCGAGCAGGGATCACACCGATTAAGCTCGTGTAGCCACGCAAATTGCGTCATTGTGCTAAACGCAGAGTGTCAGGGCGTGTGTGCTGGCGAAATCGTCACAGTAGAGCCCTTTTAGTACACACCCATAACCTTAGTTCGGCAATTCCAGCCGAACTAAAGGCATTAAAGATACGTGCCGAAACAAACAGTATTGGCGTAACTATTTATTTTACGGAGCAGGACTTGGCTCGGTCGTTGGCGCAACAGGCGCGGCTGCGGTTGGCGCAGGAACAACAGCTGGCGGCGTACTTTCCACTACCGGAGCACTCGTTACCGCCTCAGGGACTATTTTTTCGGCATCATCCGATTCCGCGTCGGTTATAAAACCTGTTTGACATTCCACCAGGCTTTCAGCGTAGTTATTGCGCGCCTCTAACAGACCTTGCGCTGAGCCAAAATCAGTGCGTAATTCAGTCATCACCTGCTGCGGATCTTTTGCTTTCGATAAGGTTAGCATTTTTGTATACGCGACATAGGCCTTAATACGGTCAGGATCAAACGAAAACAGCCCAGGCATTTTATGCGATGTGGTTTGTACCACGCAATCCGTCATGAGCGCGGGGTCTAATTTATAATCTTTAATATCTGGCTCATTTTGCAGCTGGGCTAAAACAGTTTGCTCGTACTGTTTTTTTTCAGTACAGGCGGATAATAATAACGTTGCCGAAGCAAGCAGTAAGAGCGCGGGGGTTTTATTCATTGCATTACCTGATGAGGTTTATTTGTAAAGGCACTAAAAGCCTATTATATCGCTATCACGCGTTTTTTGTCTTTTGTCACTACGCGTCACATTGACAAAAAACGTCACTTTTAGCCTAAAATCCGTCAAAAATGTCATTTTTTTCTTACATTATCCGTACGCCCATATTCTCTATCGTAGCCCAATAGCATCCTTAATGATCCGTGAAGTGATTATTTTTACGCCATGATAAAAATACAACTCATTGATAATTATAATTAAATTAACACTCCTATCAAACAACTCTTTATGTAACATACCTGCCCCTCTAGCTTGGCACAGCACTTGCATTTATTATTTCGTCAGATAGTGATAGACAATAAACTTTAACGTACCACCACAAGGAAACACACTCATGAACACTCAAAAAGCACAAGCTGGTTTTACTTTAATCGAATTAATGATCGTTGTTGCGATCATCGGTATTT
>JAPLRW010000220.1 GCA_026398935.1 Methylococcales bacterium | reverse complement strand
GAAACACTTAAACAAAAAATTCAAAATGCTGAAGTGAGCCGCGCCACGTTAATTTGGCATCAGCCGTTAGTCGATTGGATTACCGCAGAAAAAGTTGCGGCACTTGTTGATATATTTCCTATGCTGCCACCACCGCTTCCGTGTCTTTAAGCTTTGCTGTGTCTGTAATAAGGGTGTTGAGCCGTGATGGGTTCTTGTGTCTGTAGGACATATCGGATGACGGACGGCTTTAGATCTGCTTGTGTAGGCAGAGTCGGTTCTAACTGTACCTATTAAGGTGATAAATCAATCGAGTTGAGGGTATGTGTTATGCAGGCTAAAAATAGTATTTTTCTAAAAACGGTGGTTTTGTTAGTGTTATTTCTACAGGGAGCCACGGCTTATAGCGCAAGTTTTACTGAATTAAAAGCGCCGGAGTCACGCCGATTACTGTATAGCCTTCCAAAAAATTTCAATGGTAATGCAATGCTATTTTTTCATGGTGCTCAAGGCAATGCACAAGTATTACTTGATAATGCGCCAACAGCGGACATTATTCAAAGAATGCTGGATGCGGGTTTTCTGGTGGTGCTCCCTGAGGCAAGACAGAGTTTTAAAGTCGGCGCATATCTGGCGAGCTGGGAATCGAGTACGGTCACTAATCCTGATACGCATTTTGTAGATTGGATAATGGATACGGCTAGGCAGGCGTTACCGCAGCTCAAAGATATTTATCTGATGGGCGGTAGCAATGGTGTTTCTATGGCATCGCGCATTGCAAAAAATCACCCTGAGGTAGCTGGATTGGTGGCGATGAACGGACTGGACGCAGATCAACTTTCAGTAGACGCCAATGGTGTGTTAATGACCAATGACACCTTTACTATTCCTGCTACACATGCCCCGATGCTCATGATTTCCAGTAAGCAAGACGGGATGTTGTCGTTTGTTGATCAGCAAAAATACCTGAAAAAAGCGCGGCTGGCGGGTATTTCGGTAATGGTTTTTATTAACGAAACGGCGGGGCATAATTGGGGGGAATGGACAGAGCAATATCATGATGATATTGTCGGCTGGTTGAAAAAATAGTATTAAGGCAATGCTGTCAGAATCCACGCACCGTAGATTACTTTTAGCGGGCAAGGTCTTTCTTTGTCCGCTATTTGCTATTGTTTACCCCGTAAAAAAATAGAATTAAACTTCTTTCCCATCAAAAATAGTCCCTGCCGTTTTGCATAAGTAGCGACATCTGCGGGTTTAAATCTGAAATGGCACGCGATAAGAAGCGGTGTTGTATTTATGCCTAATAGAAGATCCTTGCGAGTGGCACTAAAATCAACTAGTCGCCTAGTATTGTCCAGATTTTGTTAATATAAAAAGCCGCTATTATGCTGTATGGTGTCTTTAAAAAACGCATGTACAATTTTTGTAAAGATATAAATTGACAAAACAAGCGTCGCGCAGTAAATTGAATCTCAATGGTTTGGGTCATTGATGTGGGTGGGTTTTTTGTGGGTGATTGATTTTTAGCGAAATAATCAGTTAACAAATGTAAAAAACACTAATAAAGTCGACCTGAATTACCGCCACTGCCTTATCATTAATTTCATTCTGACTCCTCTATAATCCCTCCAAAGCAGTCTCTTGGGGGGTTTTTTTAGATTATTTATAGGAAAAACGCATGCGTGCTATGACCGCTAATTCCGTGCAATACGCTCGGTATGTTATTGAGGCTAATTTCTATTTTTCTCTGGCTATTTTGATTTTTGGTAGCGCGGTCTCCGTGTCGGATAGTTATTCAATTTTTGAGTTTAACGCAGACATTTATGGTGAACTGGCGAATAACTTACGTATGATGATGATTTACTTGGCCTTTACGGCATTATTGGTTTTTGTTTATTGCTTTATAACCAAGCAAAATCAGTATTACTTATTGGTGGGCTTTTTTCTCATTGCTATGATTGGTTCGTTAGAGTTTTATGGGCAAGTCAATAATGTTGAAATAGACCCCAATTTGGATACCTTCTTTTTTTACACGGGCGTATCGCATTTTTTATTTGGTGGTATGGAAAAAATAAAACAATTGCGGCTTAGTGACAATTAAATGGCCGTTATTGGCGGGTAAACATACTTTTTTCTAAACAGGCTGTCTGCGTTTTTCCCTATTGATGCGCACAACAGTAAATGTCCATACTTAATTAGGTGAGTAATATTTATGCACACACTTCTTTTACTGGTACTTATGACGGGTTGCACTGGCATTCCACAAGGTTTAACAGCCGTTAATGGTTTTGATGTTCAGCGTTATTTAGGTACTTGGCATGAAATAGCCAGGCTAGATCATCGCTTTGAGCGAGGCTTGGATACTATATCTGCAACGTATAGCGCGCGTGAAGATGGTGGGGTTAATGTGATTAATACCGGCCATGACGTGGAAAGTGGTGAGTGGCGTAAGGTGGAAGGAAAAGCCTATTTTGTCGATAATAAAGACATTGGCCGATTAAAAGTGTCATTTTTTGGCCCATTCTATGGTGGCTATAATATTATTGCCTTGGATAAGCAGGCGTATAGCTATGCCATGGTAGCGGGCCCGGATAAAGATTATCTCTGGATACTTTCGCGTACGCCACAATTGCCGCAAGCAACCGTGCAGTCATTGATCGCACAGGCAAAAGCGCAAGGATTTGCGACGGATCAGTTGATTTTTGTAAAGCAACCCACTTAGTTGCTTTAAAGTAATTAAGTGGCTTTGTTAAAGCTGTATTGAAATATTCGTTATAAAATTCAATTGCATATTTCGTAAGCTTCAAGATACGCAGAATAGAACTATAAAACATTTAATTTACGGCATATGTTTGCAGCAAGCACGTTGATATGCGTTAAAGCTGGTGTTTTCCGTAATGAATATGACTGCGTCCGCTGTGCTAAAATCCGCGTATATGAAACTAAGTGTAGGGTGTGATCTTTGTCTGGCTGCAGCAAAAATCCCCCCTTATCTGCCTAAATTATATAAGGCGCGAGTGTGTTTAAAATAACCAATAAAGAAGCTGGGCAGGCT
>JAPLRW010000035.1 GCA_026398935.1 Methylococcales bacterium | reverse complement strand
GCCAAGCCTTTACCAGCAACTGCTTTATCTGCACCAGCAGTACCAACGGGTGTACTGATTTTAACAGACACTTTCGGCGCAGCTTCCACAACCCCTAACCCCAACACACACGCCGCAGTCAACACAGCGAGTGATAATTTTTTCATGGATAATTTTTTCATGGTATCTCCTTGTTTCTCTAAAATGAACCCCAGCACGGCGTCAATGTCGAATGGAGTAGGGTTATAAGGTTACAAATATTACGGTTTTAAGTGTAGTTTAAATTTGAATTAATGAAACACTTAATGTACATAAACGAGTAGCTGGTCTCAAAATACCGAACCAGCCGTTCAACCAATCCCTTTCGTCATTAAGGGTGTCGGCACGGTGGAGCGGAACTTTAATTTATTTTTAGAGAAATTATAAAAAACAGATTATGTAGGGGCAGACCTATGTGTCTGCCCTTGTTGAGCTGGGCTGCGGGGTTGGGCACACACACAGGTGCGCCCCTACAAAATTCAGGGACGTTAGAAAAGAGTCATTCATCACACACATTGTCAGCATCACCACAATGGTTTTACACGTCATGGGATTTTTTATCCAGCACGCAACGTTACAGCTCTAAAAGATGCTGAATACTTTTAGTCATAAACAGCAATTCCTTACGCTGTACACTCAATAGCTCTACATTGCTTTCCAGCTTTTGAATGTTACTGCTAATGTTGTCCTTTGACTCGTCGATTTTTCGCAACATGAGTAAGCGATTTTCAACCTGTATTTTATGGTTTTTAATTTGGTGCATCAGCGGCGTTAAGGCGCTATTACTCCAATGAATAGCATCTTGCTGCGCTTGTTTTAAGACGTTACGCGCCTTGAATACCAAGGTACTGTAGAGCTTGTTAATGACAATACTTTGTTCGGTGAGTGTGGTTTTTGAGCTGCTGCGAAACGCCTCACCCTCGTCAAAGATACTTTCCAACTCTAACTGATACTGTTTAATAGAGAATAAGGTAGGTTCTACAGATTTAAAACCATGGTCATCATGGAATTTCTGATGAATGGCATTGATTAAGCGGCGCGTTTCGTTGGTGGTATCAATGGAATCTTGTAACAAATCACGTAATTGATCGAATAATTTACGGATACTTTGTTTCATACCGTAGGTTGTCAGATTTTTTGACATTTCAACACGGCTGGTTTTAATCAGCTCGTCAATTTTCTGTGTTGCGAACGAATCAATAAGCATGTTGGCTTGCACGGCAAACACGTTGCGACTGGCTTTGAATGTCTCAATATTGGTTAAATAAACACTTTGCCCATCGCGGGTTTCCGCCAGCAGTTTTCCGGTCATATCACTGTTTTGGAAATCAATTTTTTTGAATTCATCCAGTTGTTTATGGGCGTTATTTAATTGTGATTCGGTTAAGCTTAATGATTCCCTCACTAAACAACCAATATCCCGGTCAATAATCGCGGTTAATATTTTGCGACGTTGTTTGAGGATTTTTTCCGATAAATAATCTTCCAGATAGCTTAAGCGACTTTTTTCCAGCAAGGCTGCATCGGCTTTAACTTTTGCCAATAAGGCCTGTTTAGCGGACACCGGAAAAATTAATGTTTCAGAAATCTCCAGCACTTTAGCGGAGTTAGTGATTTGTGATTGTATCGCCGCTTCAAAACCCTTTTCGTCCGACAAATCATCCCACACGGCATCAATTTTATTCATCACCACGGCTAGGCTTTGTTTCGCGTTGCCGCGTGCATTACACACATGACTGCGCCACATTTCCATATCGCTTTTTGTAACACCCGTGTCCGCCGCTAATACGAAAATAATGGCTTGCGCACTGGGTAACATGCTTAAGGTCAGCTCCGGCTCGGTGCCTAACGCATTGAGACCAGGTGTATCCAAAATAGCTAAACCTTCCATGAGCAAGGGATGCGGAAAGCTGATTAACGCATGTCGCCAACAGGGTATTTCTACTGTATCGGCATTAACCAGACCTTGCTCAGCGGCCTCACGTTCATTCCACAAGCCCAATTTTATCGCCAAGGCACGCTCTACCTGTTTGGTCGCGATAAGTTCCTGAAAAGACTGGCGCATTTGCGCTGGAGAGGAACAATCTAGGTCAATTTGTACCCAGCGTTCAGGGATTTGTTTGAGTTCATTTAATGAAATGTCTTCCAGCCTGCTTTCGATATTCAGTAAACGGATATAGCTACCACTGGGGTCATAAAATATCTCTGTCGGCGACATGGTGGTGCGACCGGGAGATGACGGCAGTAAGCGGATACCCATTTCGGAAAAAAACAAGGCGTTAATTAATTCCGTTTTGCCTCTGGAGAATTCTGCAATAAATGCGAGCGTTATACGGTCTGTTTGCAAACCGTGCATCATATTGGTGAGGGTGATGTTGCTCTGTGCATCATTTAAATCATACCGTTTGCGCCATTCAACGTACATTTCAATTGATTGCGACAATTGATTACGCCACTGTGAATACTCGCGCAGTTGATGTTTAAATTCCAGATGACTCATGGCAAACCTTGGTAGTGTAAATAGCTAATGGTACATTAAATAAAGTACTTTAAGTACCTGCGCTAAAGTATAGTTTAAATACGGATAACTGCCAAAAAATACGTTAATTACTTTTTAGGCCATATTGACATTGATAAGCCTTTATAGCACTAAGCTGCTGACTGGCATCTGCTGATGTTTCCAGAAACGCTATGATGTCCGCTAAGGTGATAATGGCAATAACTGGCATATTAAAGGTTTGTTCAACCTCGGTGATAGCCGATACTTGATTTTGCCCTTGCTCCTGACGATCTAAGGCAATTAATACGCCAACAGGAGTAGCTTCTGCTTGTTTAATAAGGTTGACTGATTCTCTTACAGAGGTTCCCGCGGTAATGACGTCATCCAATATTAATACCCTGCCCTTTAGCGGCGCACCAACTAACGTGCCGCCTTCACCGTGATCTTTAGCTTCTTTACGGTTAAACACCAGCGGAATGTCTGTGCCAGTGAGACTGTAATAAGCGATGGCCGTTGCCGTAACCAATGGAATACCTTTATACGCGGGGCCGAATAAAATATCGACGGGGAGTTGCGTATGAATTAAGGCTTTTGCATAAAACTCGCCGAGTTTTGCCAGTTGTGCGCCAGTATTAAATAAGCCGGTATTAAAGAAATACGGACTGGTACGCCCCGATTTAAGTTGAAATTCGCCAAATTTCAGAACGCCACAGGCGAGTGCGTATTGAATAAAGTCTTTTTGATAATCGCGCATGAATTGGGTAGTAGAGTAAGTGAAAGAAGACGAATTTAAAGCTCCGCTACGTTAATGGCGAAACCTTGCGTTTTTCGGCGCTATTATACCCTGCCAATCAAGCTGGAATAAATTTTTCCAAAATTGAATCAAGAAAGTTCCAGCCTTGTTCGGAGCAGCGATATTGACTACCGGATTGCTCCATTAATTGCTGCTGTATGCAGGCGCTTAAAGCAGGCTCTAAGTGCTGTAAGCCCAAGCCAGTTCTGGCATGAAACAGCGCGACACTAAAGCCTTGTTTTAAGCGCAAATGATTCATCAAGAATTCTAACGGCAACTCTGTTGGTATAATCGGCGTCAGAACGCTTTTTGTGGCGAAGTCACGCAGGTACTGTTCTGGCTGTTTAGGCTTGCTACTGCGTAGAATATGCGCGGGTAATGCCATGCTTATTTTACCGTGCGCGCCTGCACCAATGCCTAAATAATCGCCAAATTGCCAGTAATTGATATTATGCTGGCATTGCCGACCTGTTTTACTGTAAGCAGATATTTCATATTGCTTAAACCCTTGTTCGGCGAGTAAGGTCTGGCAGGCTTGCTGGGTGATAAATACATCATCATCACTCGGTAAAAGTGGGGGAAATTTATAGAAAAAAGTATTGGGCTCAAGGGTTAATTGATACAAGGAAATGTGTGTTGGATTTAAGCGCATCGCAGTCGCAATATCGTGTTGACTACTTTGATCCGTTGCATCCGGTAAACCAAACATCAGATCAAGATTAAAATTATCAAATCCCGCTTGGTGTGCTATCTCAGCGGCTTTTATTGCTTCAGTGGCTGAATGTACGCGTCCCAAGCGTTTCAACAAGGCATCATTAAAACTTTGAATACCAATGGATAAGCGATTAATACCCAGTGCGCGAAATTCTGCAAATTTATGACTTTCAAACGTGCCCGGATTGGCTTCCAAGGTAATTTCTATCTGTTCGGCCAAGGGTATTTGTTGGCGAATACCACGCAATAAACGCTCAAAAGACTCGGGGGAAAACAAGCTGGGCGTTCCGCCACCAATGAAAATACTCTGTAGCGGCCGATTAATTTGAAAGCGTTGCAGGTCAATTTGTAAGTCCCGTAACAGTACATCAATATAGGCTGACTCTGGTGTGTCAGACTTAACTTCATGGGAATTAAAGTCGCAATAGGGGCATTTTTTAATGCACCAAGGGATATGAATGTACAGGCTTAACGGCGGCAATAGGCCAGTATCCGTTATAGGAATGTTAGGGGCTACAGGAGGTATGGTTTGATGTGTTGGCACAGAAGCAAGGCAATGAATTAATCCTGCTGGTTATGTCCGAATAACCAGCGGGAAGGTGTTTAGGCTCAGTTAATCGGACGATGCCCTCGATTTCTCAAACAAGTATTATACGCTCTTTTGTATGCCTCATTCGCTTGAAAGCCTTGTGTAGCGCCACCGCCTAAGCCACCTGCTGTCGCACCAATCATTGCGCCAGCGGCAGGGTTTCCTGCGATAGCACCGACCGCCGCGCCACCTGCTGCACCCAACAAGCCACCTGCCGCCATACCAATCGCCCCTTCTTTACCAACACCACCGGACGCATGCGAAGCCAGTTGTTGACATTCCGACATGTCCTGATTTAAACGGTAGGCGTTAGGGTCGCCATAACTATCAACTGTCGGCGTCCAACCACGTTGTTCGGCACAGCCAGTTATCAGTACCGTTGCTAAAAGTAAAAGCGATGTTACGATTTTCATAATGATCTCCTGAAATAAATATACTATGGTGGCAGTCTACAAAAAAATGACTGAATACGATCTGAATAACGCGTAAAAAATACCGCTATGATCGCTTAACAGCGAGCGATAACTAAAAACAGTTGGGCAAGACACCGCCCAAAAAATTCATTGCTAAAATTAAGTGATGGTGATTTTTTGTAACGCTGTTTAAACTGTCCCGCTTAACAATGGGTTCATTATACTGAACTTTATGACACTTCTCGTTTGATTATGGAGACTTTATGCCGTTTGACTTAAGTACTGTTGAAATCGCACCGCGCAGCCATCACCGATATTCTGTCATCTGGATGCACGGTTTGGGCGCAAATGGCCATGATTTTGAAGCGATTGTGCCTGAACTTCATCTCGTCGAGCAGTCTGCGACACACTTTATTTTTCCTAATGCGCCGATACAGCCAGTAACGATTAATGGCGGCATGGCGATGAATTCTTGGTATGATATTTTGGAAATGACTTTACAACGTAAAGTAGATGTTGCCGGTATTTACCAGTCATCAGCGCAGATTACTAAATTGATTGATCGGGAAATCGCCAAGGGTATCGCAGCAGAAAATATTTTACTGGCTGGCTTTTCGCAGGGTGGCGTTATTGCCTTGCATACCGGATTACGCTATCCACAACGTCTGGCAGGCATTGTGGCGTTATCCACTTATTTGCCAACCCTAGAGCAACTTAACACAGAGGCTAGCGCAGCCAATGCCGCACTGCCCATTTTTATGGCGCATGGCGACGCAGATGCTGTTGTCGACATCCAGATTGCCCGCCAAGTTCACGCGCAGTTGTTGACACGACATTACCCCATTCAATGGCATGAATACCCAATGCAACACAGCGTTTGCCAGCAGGAAATTAGCCATATTGGCACTTTTATTGATGGTGTTTTTAACTAGAGGACAGTATTGATGAATGGGGTTACTGTATGCTGAGCGTTAAAGAGTGTTGTCGACTGTTAATACTGCTAAACATGCTTTGGAGCACGACAGCCCCTGCTGCGCAACCCTTTAGCCTGCCGATATTCATTAGATATGATTTTATGCAGCAAATGATGTTGCGGGAAATGTTTAAAGCACCCGGTCATGCTGCGATATATCCTTTAGATGATTTTGGTTGCGGCACGGTTAGCTTCACACAACCGCAGTTATCGGGTAATGCCGGATTAATGCAAGTGCGCGCTAATGTTTTGCTTAAGTTCGGTATGCGTGACGATACTGAACAATGCTCAGCATTAAAGCAATGGTCGGGCAGTACTACTATAGAGGGAAAACCTTTAATCAGTGGCGCTGACGGCTTGGCGGTACATTTTAAAGTAATGAATGCTAAGGTTTTTGATGCTAATGGCAAACAACTCAACAACGGCTTAATTAACATGGCACTGAAAGGTCAGCTACACCCGCTATTGGATCAGTTTAAAGTCGACTTAAAGCCGCGACTGAAACAATTAACCTCAGCATTGCCGTTTAGATTACTGGGTTATTCAACGCAACAAATAGAGCATTTAATGACGGGCGTCCGCTTAGTGCGTGTTTCAAAAGTCCTCAGTTTAGCGTTCAAGTCGCCCAAGCATGAGATTTATCATGGCAATATGAATGAAAGCGGTGCTAGATTCGGTCAACACTTCGTAATCCTTGCTCAGTCGACGATAGCGATAAAG
>JAPLRW010000023.1 GCA_026398935.1 Methylococcales bacterium | reverse complement strand
GGCTAATGACTTCCCATTTTTTATTGTTCAAGTCAGTTGGGTACCGTTTAATTTTTGATCTGCGCTTCTTACTGCTCATTGGTTAAATGTTCAGTATTTTATCCCATTGCCATCCTTGACACTTTTAAAACACGCACTTACATCTGCTTCAGCGTCGTTTAAAAGACCACTCAGTGCCGACGGTATCACGCGTTCGGCAACGATATAACGTACCACCCAATCCGTATCATTGACTAAGCCAACTAGCTCATCTGGACGCATACGTTCCGCTAAAATACGCCGAACATCTCCTGCTTCATCTTGTAACATTAAGCCTAAACTCACTTCTGGTAACCGCTGAGCAACGACTTTTCTAACTTGTAAATCAGGATCACGAATAAAACGGAATAAACGACCAACGGGTAAACGTCTGGCAACCGTTAGTCGGACAATGTAATCCCGATCAGTCGCCAATTTTTCCAGTTCTTCCAACGCAATCCGATCCGCAACGGTCATGCGAACTTCTCGGTCTGAATCGTCAAGCAATAAATGCAGTTGCGATAAGGGCAAACGATAAGCAACGGCACGTCTAACGACTTCATCTTCGTCACTGATTAATGTTAACAATGCTTTTTGCGGAGCGTAACGCACGGCTATCGCGCGACGCTCCCAAAAATGATCCTGTAAATACTGTTCAGCGTAACCGGGATTCACGCGAAAAAAGCGGTCAATTTGCCGGCCACTTTCAACCAATATACAGGTATCGCCTGGCATACAACGCCCCATTAGCAGGGTTTTACTGCGAAATGGACACAGGCTGCAATCAGCAATAGGTAACGTAACAGGCTTTTCTGAACTAGACATCATTAGCCTCCACTTCCTTAATAGGGCGTAATCTCAGCAACCACCAGTCCGGTTGCGACCGTGTAATCAGTCGTCAGACATAAACAATGCTCGCGCCCATCAATCAGGTAGATATTAAAGCTATCATCTTCAAACACGGGGGTATTGTTGGGTAAATCGTCATCCATGCAATAGGTAAAATGAATAGGCTGATAGTGTTGCCGTAATGCGGAAACCGTATCTTCAGTCACGCCAGAGCTGCGAATATGGGTAACAACTCTTTGAATTTGTTCTACGCTAATCATCCGGTAGCCTCCAGATCACGCTCTAATTCATTGTCTACGTCATCGGTATGATCAAAGTGAAAGCGGTGCACTACATTAACGCCCATTGCTTTAGCAAGCCAAGGGGGTGGCGTACCGGCGATGACCTGTTGTAATTGTTCAATGAGTGTTGCAATCGGCTGTATACTTGATTGTTTCATCGGATGGATGCCTAATCTGACAATTTTCGCCGCCGCAGGACCGCCCACCGAGGCGATATATAGCACGTTACAATCCTGAAGTAATTCCGCGCGATAAACGTTTTTATCTTCAACGTCTAAACCTTCAGGAAGCACCGCATTACGCACAGCGATTAAACGCACAGCTGTTGCCGATACCTGATAAATATAAAATTGTGGACACGTACCAAAATGCCCATCCACCAGAACTGCGTCACTGCTCGCGCAAGCAATCCGTACCGAGTTTGGCATATCACCTTCAACATACGCTTGCAGGACGGGGTCATTGACATCCATTTCTTCAGTGGTTTGCTTTAGGATATATAAAGTACGACTTAAATCGCTATCATCAATACCTATCAGCACCGTTTTGAGCGTTGGTAAATCAAGGCTTGCCAGTTTAGCATCGGTTAGCGGCGAGCCAATCGCCGCCGTCAGTAGGGTCAATAAACGTTTGGCATCGGTATCGGGCAAAGCGCGTGCCGCCAGCCCGATCCGTAAAGCCAGTTCTCTCGTGAGTGTATTCTGGCTGTTCATGAGTTTACGCCGCCTCTAACGGCAGAATACAATTGTCTATCGGGCATACTTTGACGCATTGAGGAACGTCAAAATCACCTTCACATTCAGTACAGGTTTTTTTGTCTATTTTAAAGACGATAGAACCTTCGGTAATAGAGTCGGTAGGGCAGACGGGTAGACAGTCGCCACATGAAATACAATCCGCTTCAACAATATATAAGGTCATGATTATTCTCCTGAATCTAAACGTTTAGCGCGTAAGGTGACGGGAAAATCCGGTTGCGGCTGTGGTTCAAAGTAATAGGTTGAGCCATCACTCAGCACCACTTCGCCACCCCACTTTTCGGGGCTATCGAATTCAACCGATTCCGCCACTTCTTCCAAATCTTTTTTAGGGACGTAGAAGACTAATTTACCCTCGGTGTTTTTTTTCAACATAACATTGGGCATGGGGTTCTCCGTTTACACGCATTGGATTGCAGTAGGTCGGGTTAGCATCGCGTAACCCGGCTTACTGCATGAGTTGCCGAGTTACGCGATGCTAACCCGACCTACAATTAACGAACTAAATCGTAGTTATAATCGGTCGTGCCCATGCCTCTGGTTTCTTTATCTAACTGGTCCAGAACAGCATTAACCAGGGTGGTCAAGATATAAATAGCACCTTCATAACCTAGGGTAGTCATTCTGTGTAAATGATGGCGGTCGAAAATTGGAAAGCCAATGCGGATCAACGGCACTTCAAAGGCTTCGCCTTTATAGAGCGTATCGCGTTGAATGAATTTCCCATACGAATTTCCGATCATGAAGTCTGGTTTGTTGGTGAAAACCAAGGAGCGGAAATGCCATAAATCTTTGCCAGTATGAACCACGGTATTTTGTCCATAAGGTGACTCTTTGAGCATTTTATCCATCGCTTTCGCCCAACGTTTATTGGCATGATTGCATAAAACATCACTCGGTTCTGCGCCCATTTCCAACAGGAACTTGGTCATACCCATGACAAAATCAGCATCCCCATACAAGGCAAACTTTTTACCGTGCATCCAAGTATGTGAGTCGGTCATCATGTCCACTAAACGACCACGCTCTAATTCTAATGACGCGGCAATGGGTTTGCCGGTTAATTCAGACACAGTCATCAAAAACTGATCCGTCCACTCCAGCCCCATTGGAATGTTAATGGCGGTGGCAGGTTGATGCCAAATGGTATCAACAAACTTTTTGGTTTTTTCCAGCTGCCAAGGCTGCAATAACAAGGTATCAATTGCATTCGGTGCATCTTTCACTTCTGCTTGGGTAGTGCCGCCTGAGTACATGCGGAACGTGCCGTCAGCTGGAGTATCCAACACTTCCGATGGATCACTCAGTAGTGAGTAATCAACGCCCATTTCTTTCATCATGCGGTGCATAACACGGTAGTTACCCAGATAGGTTTCAAAGCCCGGCACCAAATTGATCTTGCCATTGGAGCCGACTTTTTTATCTGCCATGTGATTGAGTGTGAAAAACTTAATCATGCCTTCAAACATATTGTCCCAACCCGTGGTGTGGCTACCGACAAAGCTCGGCGTATGCGCAAAAGGGGTCGGGAAATCCTGTTCAATATGTCCAGCATTCTTAGCATTATTGATAAAGGCATTTAAGTCGTCACCAATCACTTCAGCCATACAGGTCGTTGAGATGGCTATAATTTCAGGTTTATATAACGCTTTGGCGTTTTCAAGACCAGCCATCATATTTTTCTGACCACCAAATACTGCCGCATCTTCTGTCATGGAATCTGATACGCAGGCAACAGGCTCTTTGAAATGACGGTTAAAATAGGTACGAAAATAAGCGACACAGCCTTGCGAGCCGTGAACATACGGCATAGTTTTTTCAAAGCCTAATGCGCATAATACTGCGCCTAATGGTTGGCAGGCTTTAGCCGGGTTGACGGTTAACGCTTCGCGGTTAAAATTGAGTTCTTGGTATTCCTTAGTGGTTGTCCACTGAAACACTTCATCAATTTTTTCTTGGGGGTGTCGTTCTTCATAAGCTTCACGTTTATTAGCTAAATTTTCCTTATATTCATCATTACGGAATAAAGGATAACTGGGTTGAATATTTTCGACTTCTTGGCTCATGGTAATCTCCTACGTGCCACTAATCTGTGGACAGCGTTATTAAGGAAAAAGTAGGTTGGTTAATTAAGCACCTGCAGCAACAGCTACTTTTGAACTGTCAGCCGTTTTCCAAGGTACATTCACCTGTTTCCAGCACGGATTATTCAGTGTCATATCCATATCGCGGGCGAAGATCGCAAAACCGTCGTAACCGTGATAAGGGCCTGAGTAATCCCAAGAGTGCATTTGCCGGAATGGAATACCCATTTTTTGGAAAATGTATTTTTCCTTGATGCCCGAGCCAATCAAATCTGGTTTGACCCGTTTAACGAACTCTTCAAATTCATAGCCTGTCACGTCATCATAGATTAAGGTTGCATTGCCCATTTCTTTGATGGTGCGATCATAGTCGTCGTTGTGACCAAATTCATAACCAGTCCCGACTACTTCCATACCTAAATCTTCATACGCACCGATTACATGCCGTGGACGCAAACCACCGACGTACAACATCACGCGTTTACCTTGCAGACGGGGTTTGTATTTGGCAATCACTGCCTCATATTCCGCTTGATATTTTGCAATTACTCTTTCAGCACCTGCTTGAATAGTTTCATCAAACAACGCCGCAATTTTGCGTAACGATTCGGCAATTTTGGTAGGTCCAAAGAAGTTATACTCAATCCATGGGATTTTGTACTTTTCTTCCATATGCCGCGCGATGTAGTTCATCGAACGGTAGCAGTGGATCAGGTTTAATTTAACTTTCGGGGTTTTTTCCATTTCAGCAATCGTGCCATCCCCTGACCACTGAGCAACGACCCGTAAGCCCATTTCTTCCAATAACGTGCGTGATGCCCAGGCATCACCGCCAATGTTATAGTCACCGATTACCGCGACATCGTAAGGCGTGGTGGGAAAGCTATCATCGCCGTCACGATTTTCCAACACCCAGTCGCGAATGGCGTCATTGGCAATGTGATGGCCTAACGATTGCGATACGCCGCGAAAACCTTCGCAACGCACGGGTACAACAGGTTTTCCGATTTCTTTATTGGCTTTTTTTGCCACCGCTTCAATATCATCGCCAATTAAGCCAATCGGACATTCTGATTGAATACTGATGCCTTTATGCAGCGGAAATAACGCTTCAATTTCGGTCATGATTTTGGCGAGTTTTTTATCGCCGCCGAACACGATGTCTTTTTCCTGAAAATCCGAGGTAAAGTTCCTGGTGCCAAAGGCATTCACACCGGTAGTACCCACATAATAATTTCGACGACCAGCACGAGAATACTGACCACAGCCAACTGGGCCATGGGAGATATGAATCATATCTTTAATCGGCCCCCATACCACCCCCTTAGAACCCGCATAAGCACAACCACGAATAGTCATGGTGCCAGGTAAGGACTTACGGTTGGAGGTAATGCATTTATTGGATTTTTCCAAGGACTGGTCGTTTACCGCCAGATGTTTTGCGCGATCTTTACGGGCTTGTTCTGGATAGATTTCCAGCACTTCCTGAATGAGCGCTTCAGTTTCTTCTTTAGTTAGAGCTGCCATGTGTTTCTCCGTATGTGCCGTGGGTAATCTCCCAACAGACAGGTTTTAGGACGGAAATACGTAGAGACGTTCGTTTTTACGTCTTAAGGTAGAATTTACGTCTCTACGGGTGTTCATTGCTTAAGCCGCCGCGGCTTCTGCTGCTGCGGTTTTACCGATGATTGACTCGTCTTCCTGATCGATAATACCGAATTCCATCATCAATTCTTCCAACTCGTCCATTGTGATGGGGGTTGGAATGATAAAGTTTTTATTATCACGAATCTTCATCGCTAAATCACGGTACTCTTGCGCCTGTTTATGACCAGGCTCGTATTCTATAACCGTCATCCGACGAATTTCAGCACGTTGCACGACGTTATCACGTGGCACAAAGTGAATCATGGTCGTGCCGATTTTGGCTGCCAATGCTGAAATTAATTCATCTTCACGCGCAGTTTCACGCGAGTTACAAATCAAACCGGCTAAACGAACACTGCCGGAGTTAGCGTATTTGACAATACCTTTGGCAATGTTATTAGCGGCATACATCGCCATCATTTCGCCCGAACAAACGATGTAAATTTCCTGCGCCTTGTTTTCACGGATTGGCATGGCAAAACCACCACACACAACATCACCAAGTACATCATAAAAAACGAAGTCAAGCTCATCATCATAGGCTCCTTCTTCTTCCAAAAAGTTAATCGCCGTGATAACACCGCGACCTGCACAACCAACTCCGGGCTCAGGACCACCTGATTCAACACATTTAATGTCGCGATAACCGACTTTTAATACATCTTCCAACTCTAAGTCTTCTACACTGCCTGCTTCTGCCGCCAAACTCATAATGGTCGTTTGTGCTTTTGCGTGGAGGATTAAGCGAGTAGAATCGGCTTTAGGGTCGCAACCGACAATCATTACTTTGTTGCCCAATTCGGCTAACGCAGAAACTAAGTTTTGAGTAGTGGTCGACTTACCGATCCCCCCTTTACCGTATATTGCACATTGACGTAATCTAGCCATGATCTTCTCCTCTTAGGGATATGTTGTTAGTAACACCATAGCCTAAGCAAATGCTGTGCCAAATATTTTAATATAATTAAGTAATTGATTTTTATTGACTATTTTTATTATGAACGGTATGGATTTGCGTGGCATTCCAAACATTTTGTGAGGTTTCTGTAAGCTTACAAACAGCATGGTTATTTGAGGCTATCTATATGATGCTCGTGTCGGTTTAGCAACGTTGGTATGTTACAAACAGTACAAAAGCTTAACTATTATTGCTGTATTTTCAAAACAATAATCCTAAGTGACTGTTATTCATAAACTTAACTAATCATGAAAAAGTAAAAAGATGGACTGCTTATTGCTTATACAAAAGGTATACCCATTTAACTATAGGAACTACCATGTCTACTAGCGTCTTTTCTGAAATATTAACAGGCATTTATGAAAACAAAGTCGTCCCTTATCTAGGGCCTGGGGTGCTTTTTGATGCCACCAATACCATTACTGGTGAGGCCATGCCAGCGACGAGTGATAGCTTGATTCTGGCAATGAATAATGGCAAACCTATGGCACCTAAGTTAATGTACGAATTTCCTAGAGCGGCTATGAATTTGGAGTTAAAAAGAGGTCGAAACTTTCTGGGACAGTTTTTGACTAAACTCTATGGCGAAACCGAATGGACGCGGTCGGCAGTGCATAATTGGTTAGCCGTATGGAAGCCTCATTATATCGTCGATATTAATCGGGATACGCAGCTGCAAGACAGCTATAAGGATGAAGAGCATACCTTAATTGTCGGTCTCGCCAGACTGTCTGCCAACCAGTTTCGTTTTAAGATCTATCACTTTGATGGTAGTGCATATATCGAAATAGCGCAGGAACACGTTAACACTAAGCTACCGATTTTGTTTAAACCCATGGGTACACCACAACCTGAGGCCAACTTCATTGCGTCAGATGCCGATTATGTAGATTACATTACCGAGCTAATGGGGGGATTTGCTATTCCTGATTTTCTTAAACAATTGCGCCAAGGCAAGCAATATCTATTAATAGGCATGCCTCTAAACCGAGATTCAGAGCGTATGGTCATGAGTGATATTGTTTATGGGGCAGCGGAAAAGAAAGGCTGGGTTTTAAACAAAAATCCAACCGATAAAGAACGTCGATTCTGTAAAAAAATCGGCTTGGAGATCATTGATGCAGATATTGAAGAGCTGTTATCTGCCGTAAACTAATGCGTTAAGTCTGCGGTATGTACAGCGTTGTTGAATCGCTGGATAGGGGGCGGCAAAATACCGAACTCTATAAGCATCGCCTCATGCGCTTTATGACATTGAGCGCAACGAAGCCTACGTCAACATTGGTACGAGTCGCGACACCAGCGAGTTTTCCTGTGATTCGATTCGTCACTGGTGGTATACCTATGGAAGCCTCTACTATCCGCTGGCGACATCTATTTTATTACTGATGGATGGCGGTGGCAGTAACTCATCCAGACATTATATTTTTAAATAGGATTTGCAAGCTTTGGTGGATGAAATAGGCATTGAAATACGGATAGCACATTATCCGCCTTACACGTCTAAATGGAATCCCATCGAGCACCGGGTATTTCCTCATATGACTCGCGAATTATCAGGCATGATTTTAATCAGCCATATATTTATGAAAGAGTTAATTGAAAAAACAACAACAAAAGCGGGATTAAAAGTCTTTGCCTGTATTTTTAACAAGGTTTATGCAACTGGCAGAAAAGTTGCGAAAGGGTTTAAAGAATCCATGCGTATAGTATTTGATAAGCATCTGGAGGCGAT
Organism: Methylococcales bacterium; assembly: GCA_026398935.1. GTDB lineage: Bacteria > Pseudomonadota > Gammaproteobacteria > Methylococcales > Methylomonadaceae > SXIZ01. Next base: position 154 of record JAPLRW010000023.1, on the reverse strand, counting down.
GGAATTATGTCGCCGTACCTCAAGCGGTAATTTTATAAGTTGCTCAAGTTATTTCGTGCTCGTTCCTTAAGAGCCGAAGCTAAGCAATCGATATTTGAATATATTATAGTGGACCCCGAAATCAGGACAATAGTTTAAGCTATACCCTGTCATG
>JAPLRW010000191.1 GCA_026398935.1 Methylococcales bacterium | reverse complement strand
TAATCCTTTGACCGCTGCCAAGGCAACTTTCGCCTTTTCTGCACTTGTAAAAATCTTCCGTTTGTTCTCGCTCATTGTTAACCCTTTTCCATGACAGGGTATAGCTTAAACTATTGTCCTGATTTCGGGGTCCACTATAGAGTTAGAGATCGATAGATTTTGTAAATTGTAGATACCAAGTTAAAACAATGAGCAATTCTAACAACCACGAGGAGCTTATCATGAAGACACCTTTTATACCTAGAATTTCACCGGATAAAGCGTTCCAAGCTATAGGGTATAACATAAGCGTCAAAATAGTTTATGCCATATTATTAGGCATTGGCTTAGCAATGTTTGGACATGGACTATTGGTCGTATTGGGTCATTTGTTACACCTATTAATAGAAATTATTGAGTCAATGGTTGAACACTTGCTTGAATGGCTGTTTAATCTATCTCCTAGGCAGGCCGAAATGATCACCTTTTGGTTAGGCTTTGCGATATTATTAGGTGTGGCACGGCCAGTGTCGATTAAAATCTATGCTGCTGTAAAAAACAGCTTTCTCAGCTGGTTGGCCAAACCAAAATTCGATAAATACATTCTGTTCATTCAGTTTGTTGTGCTAAGTACAACGTTGGCTTTGTTTTATTAAACCGTCCCAAATTGCCTATCGAAAATAAGATAGCATTTTAAACATTAATCTGTATTGCTTATGGCATCCACACATAACCCCTTTGAGCGACTGAAATTGCTCATTAGTATAGAACAACATGACCTCAAGACTTTATTAGCTTACGGTATTGGTATTGGCTTAATGTCCTTGGCTACGCCAGTTGCGGTACAAGCCTTGGTTAATACTATCTCGTTTGGTGCTTTGCTCCAGCCATTGATAGTTTTGACCTTGATTTTGTTTGTTTTGGTTGGCTTTAGCAACTTTTTAGTCGGCTTGCAATTTTATGTGATTGATATGTTACAGCGCCGCTTGTTCGTTCGGTTGTTTGGCGAGGCGGCTTTCAACTTGCAACAGGCGTCTTACAGTCTGCGTGACAAACAGCATTTACCCGAATTAGCCAACCGCTTTCTCGATGTTGTCACCTTACAGAAAACCGCGGCTGTGCTACTGATGGAAACCTTGGGCTATATGCTGCAAACCATCATTGGCATGGTGTTATTAGCGTTTTACCACCCTTTGTTGTTGGCATTTGATTTATTCCTAATTGCCGCCATCGTTTTCATCATATTCGTGTTGGGCAAAAATGGCATTAAGACTGCTATTGACCAATCTAAAGCCAAGTACGATGCGTTAGCCTGGTTGGAAAGTTTAGCGGCTAACCCAATGCTAGGTAAAACTGAGCAAGGTCAGGCATTTTTAAGTCAACAAACTAATGCGATTGCACTGAATTATTTAAATGCTTCCGCTAAAAATTTTCGTATTTTATTGCGGCAAAATACCGGTGCTTTAATTCTGCACACGCTGGCCAATACGCTGCTATTAGGTATGGGTGGCTGGATGGTCATTGAACGGCAATTAAGCCTAGGTCAATTGATCGCCGCTGAATTAGTGGTAAACGCCATGATCTATGGCTTGACCCGCTTAGGAAAAACCCTAGATAACTTTTATGAAATGGTTGCCAGTACCGATAAGCTCAACTATTTACTGGAGCTCCCCCACGACTCCGTAACGGGTATTACGCCACAACGTAAGGATACACCTTATCAAGTGGAAGTGATTGATTTATCACTACCTTTACATACCGATTATGATGCGTTAACTGGCTTTAATCTTTATTTGGCCTCCGGTGAGCAGCTGGTTATTACTGAGGGTGCAGATAAAAGCAGCCTATTTGATATTTTGTATGGTTTGCGTCCACCACTGGCTGGCTATGTTTGTTTGGATCAGCAAGACTTACGCGACCTCAATCTCAGGCAGCTGCGCAACAGCATTGCTTTGGTGCGTGACCCGGAAATTTTGGAAGAATCGGTTATCGATAACGTGCAATTAGGACGTGATTTTTCTATCAAGATGATAAAGCAGACGTTGGCCGATGTTGGCTTATTAGAGGAAATGTTGTCTTTACCCGAAGGCCTGAATACTCGCTTATCTATTCACGGCAAACCTTTAACCAGTGAGCAAACATTACGCTTAACTTTAGCCCGCGCAATTGTCGGAAGTCCTAGGTTATTGCTATTGGATAAAGTTCTTGATCGCATTGATAGTCGGTTACTTCCTGATCTTTTAGTAGTTTTATTTGCTCAACACTCTCCTTGGACTTTGATTGTTACTAGTCATGAACCGACAGTGATTAAGCGATCCCAACGGTACGGTAAAATCGTCAACGGCGTTTTTGTTGAAAATACTACCGCAATTTTGAATAGCCAGCCATGACCCTAAATGAAATACAGCCCAGTGCCTTAAATAAGGCCTCTACCAGACCGTTTGCAGGTAAAATTGCCCGTTCAATGTTGGTCTTAATCCTATTACTGTTGATTTTTTTGCTGTTAACGCCTTGGCAACAAAACGTGCGCGGATATGGGCGAGTGGTTGCTTTTACCCCTTTCGAGCGACAACAGTTTATTGGGGCGCCCGTTGAAGGACGTATTGCTCAGTGGCATGTTACCGAAGGTACTCGGGTAAAAAAAGATCAGGTGTTGGCCGATATGCTTGATAACGACCCGCTTTTAGTGCAACGTATTGAAGCTGAAAAAAACGTAGTCTTGGAGCGCCAGGCGGCTGTTGTCCGCCGCGTACAAACAGTACAAGCACAATTACGTATGGCAGAACTGGCCAGACCACAAGCTTTATCTGCAGCGGACTCGCGTGTATTAATGGCACGTGAACGCTTTAAAGCAGCACAACAAGCATTGGTGGCTTCAAATGCGGCACAAAAAACTTCCGCACTCAATTTAGTACGCCAACAACGTTTATTCAGCAAAGGCTTGGCTTCCAAACGCACCTTTGAATTAGCCGAACTGGAAAATGCCCAAAGGGAAACCGAACGCGAACGCGCAAAAGCCAGTTTGCAAGCCGCCAACAGCGAAGTGGATGCTCTTAGTGCAGATGCGGGTAAACTAGGTAACGATACGCTATCCACTATTGAAAAAAGTCGTGCTGACCTCAATAAAGCGATAGAAGAGCAAAATTACGTTAAGGCCGAACTACTCAAATTGGAAACTCGATTGGCGCGCCAGATGACTCAAACCATTGTTTCTCCTAGGGATGGCACCGTGTTACGGCTTTTAACGAGTCCAGGCGCAGAACTGATTAAAGCAGGCCAAGCATTGGTCATTCTGGTACCCGATACTCAAGAGCGAGCCGTAGAGCTGTGGATAGATGGCAATGATTTACCCCTGATCGTTGTAAACAGCCATGTCCGCTTGCAATTCGAAGGCTATCCCGCTGTTCAATTTGGTGGTTGGCCTGAGTTTTCTATCGGTTCTTTTGGCGGCCAAGTCGCTTTGATCGATTCAACGGATGACGGTAAAGGCCATTTTCGCATCCTGATTTCACCTGATAAACACGATATCGCTTGGCCGGAACCTCGTTTTTTACGTCAAGGAGTCCGCGTCAATGGGTGGGTGCTATTAGGGCAAGTTACATTAGGCTATGAGTTATGGCGTATTTTTAATGGTTTTCCCCCTTTAGTTTTGCCAGAACCTGCGGCAGCAGAAAAAGTGAAGGATGATAAATCCAGCGCCAAGGAGGATAAAAAAAATGATGCTTACTAATCAAGCTGCCGTATTGCTATTGTTAATACTTCCTTCCGCCCTTTATGCAGAAACAAAAACCCTGGTATTGGGGGACGTGCTAAGTGCTGCGGAAAAATCATTTCCGGCGTTGCTTGCAGCTGAACAACGGCGGATAGCTACGGAAGGTGATTATATTTCATCCCAAGGAGCCTTTGATACGGTCGTGAAGTCACAAAACCGTTGGTCAGTCATTGGTCTATATGAAAACCAAAATTACGATGTTAGCGTAGAGCAGCCCACCCCCTATTGGGGCACTACGTTTTTTGGTGGTTGGCGACGTGGCACAGGCGATTATCCTATTTATGATGGCAAAAATATTACTGCAACGGATGGCGAGTACCGGGTTGGTATGAATGTTCCCTTATGGCGTAACCGTGAGATTGATCGCCGCCGCGCAGGACTAAAGCAAGCTGAATTAGCGCAACTGATTGCAGGTCATGATATTGACCAAGCCTTATTAGACATTCGCAGGCAAGCAGCACACCGTTATTGGGATTGGGTATTGGTTGCGCAGCGGTTGCTGATTGTTGAGCATCTGTTACAAGTAGCTGAGGAACGGAATGCAGGTATTTTAGAACGGGTAGCGGCAGGTGATATTCCACAATTTGAAGCATTGGATAATCAACGTGCCATTATTGAACGCCAAGAGCGGCGTGTGGCAGCACAACGTATGCTGGAACAGAGTGCTATTCAATTATCATTATATTGGCGTAATGAAAACGGTGAGCCACTCATTCCCGTAACTGAGCAATTGCCCAAAGCATTTCCCCAAGAACCTAATGTGGAAACCGATTTCAACAAAGCTTGGGCACAAGCACAAGAACAACGCCCGGAATTAAAGCGTCTGGGTGTGCAAGCGGAGCAAACTGCAACCGAATTAGCACTGCAAAAAAACCAACAAGCACCAGCAATAGATTTATCTGTCGTCGGCGCATTAGATAATGGTAAAGGAAAATCGGGTCTAAATCGCGATGAGCTATATGTCGGTTTGAATTTCGATTTCCCTATACAACAACGCACTGCCAATGGTAAGGCACAAGCTGCTACAGCTAATTTACAGCGGTTAAAGTGGGAAAGTAATTGGGCAGAAAACCGCATTGCTGCAGATATACAAGATGCCTTATCACGCCTTGCTGCAGCGCGTCAGCGGCTAACCTTGATTAAAAAGCAACAAAAAGCAGCAGAAGAACTTGAAAAAGGTGAACGGGAACGTTTTGATTTAGGCGAAAGTAACATTTTATTTGTTAATATGCGTGAGTTAGCCACAGGTGATGCGGCTATTATGGCCATTGAAGCTTCGAGCAACTTATTCAAAGCACATGCAGATTACTTGGCGGCATTAGGAACACATGCTGAGGGTAACTAAACAAACACCGGCTAAAGCACTGTGGGTTTAAGACATCGACTGAAAGTCCGGATACACGTCGACTGAACGTGATGTGGTTAAGTAAAACCGGACACTTTTCTAGGCAGCTTTCCTATAAAACTCCCGCTCAAAATTAAACGAGGATTGATAGCCTAAAGTTGAATGCAAACGCTGGCTATTGTGGGGTCTTGGGTAACTACCATTAAGTTAAATATATCCACCACGCCAGCATTATTGAAATAGAAGGAGAAAGTTATCGCAAAAAACAAAGCCTAAAAAACTAACCTATTTTTTCAACTACAACCGGCCAAGGTAATTGTCGTTAAACCGGACAGGATAGTTGACGCCGGACAGGTTATGGACAAAAGTGGCGCAACACCGTTGGGCTGGAGAATATTAACTTCCTGCTGATGCTTGCCGGGATTATAAGCTTTGTTGAAATTCTTCAGATCAAATATTTGAATAATCTCGTCAAACAAGATCATCGTTTCATTAGTGCCCCGTGTGGGTATCAAGAAAATCACAAAGCCCATGATGGGCTTTAAAGCATTTCACTTCGCCAAAGCGACCTATTGCCGGAATTGAAACGGCGCATATGATCCGAAAGGGGTAGTTGTCTGAAGAAAACATTCCTGCCTATAAGCAGTTTATGGCATTAGCAGGATAGTTTTGCCTCTAAGAGACGCATTTCCTGACTTTGGCTAAACTTTGCGACAAAACCAAAAATACCGCGAATAAAATTACTTCTTTTGGTTGTGGGCGCGACTAAAACTGATCATCATTAAATAACGAAATTGAAGAATTCTACATTAGGCAGACAAACTTTGCGACAGAACCGTATTTCTCCCGTTTGTAGCGCCGAGTACCGGAGCTTTTATCGAGTAGAATCAAGTTGTTCTAAGTGCAGTTAAAATAATTGTGGATTTAGTTAAATGCTCGACTAATTCTTCAGTACTCATAGAAAGAAACGGTGCATTGTGTGTGGACTCGGATTGAATAGAAACATTTAATCCGAGTTCTCTAAGTTGCTTACCGATAATAGCCAAAACATGACTTTTACCCGCATGTTCCGGCCCCTCAACTATAATATTTATCATTTTTATATTTAGATTTAACGTAACTTATTACAAATGAGCCATTTTATTACAGTTTGATGACAAAATACACTCTCCCTCTTATTTTTAGAAATTGCAAAGGGTTAATGGAGAGCATGTAAAACTGGGGGAGTGTCACTTTTCTAAGTCGCTGTCAGCAGTAATGCGCGAGAACCCGCATATCACCTTGATGGGTGTAAACTAAAATATCACAGTCAATGTCAGCAGCATTCAAACCCGATGTCAGCGCGTTGCAAATTGTCAAAGTCGACGTCAGCACGTCGCAAAAAATGAGTAAATCCAGTTCTCGGATTAGAAGCCATTTAGCAGAACAGGTATCTGTAATCGCCAATATGAATGGGTTGTCGCAAAAATCAGGAGTTTTGCAACAACCAAGCAACCCTAACAGGGTCAACGTATTCTGTGTCGCAAAAGTATGGTGCGAAAGTCCCTTATTACGATACACTTTTGCGACATCATGCTTTGGCTACTAACCAAACTACCCGCTGACACCGACTTAGAAAAGTCACAGAACGAATCCTTACCGACGGCCAAAGACTATGCGGAAAACACATGTTTTCCGTCACCTAAAAATTGACTTTGATTGCCTCCCACGGTTTTGCATGCTCTCCGTTCAGGGTGTTTAGCCTTGGCCTGCTGGTAGAGATTGGTACGTTTCTGGAGCAGCGTAATATCCTCGCCCGTATGGCGTTGCAGCGGCCACTAGTTTTGAGACAGCGGACGAAGCCTATCTCTGCTATCGCAAACGTTTTAGAATCGAGACCCTATTTTCCGACATGAAAAGCCAAGGTTTCAATTTGCACAGGAGCGACCTTAAATCTCCAGATCGGGTTTCCAGATTAATAATCGCAGTGGCGCTGGCTTACATTTGGACTGTATATTTGGGTGAATATGCTTTGAAAAATGGTTGGCAAAAATTATTCATCGTAAGACTCGGTGCGACTTAAGTCTGTTCAAATTGGGACGGCGATTATTAACAAGGTTGCTGTCCAGCGGTTTAGATCTTCCTCCATTTTGCATAGACTTAAGGCTAACAGCTTGAAAATTAAATGACTATTTTTTAATGGAAAAAGTGTACGGTAGTGAAGGTAGTTTTACTCATAGTATTCATACCAATAGACGGTTCCTGACAACATACATGACAATGCAGGTGTATTTTGTAGTTGGTTTAAACAAACGACAAATTTGTTTCATAGGATTTCGTTAAAAACCATAGACGGCGAGGCTTTAGGTTATTTTATGACTTTCCAATTTTTGGTGCTAATGACTTATGGTTCGCCCATTTTTTTTGTAGTTCGAAAGATTGGTACTGTTTATGATGAAAAATACACAAAAAACACCACGCCTGACTTGAAATTCCGCATTTTTCCACGCTGTTTAACAGGAGCTTGCTATGAACATTAAATTTCAGCCGTTTTTGTCTTTGTTATCCCACGTTGTTATGTTGTCGGCATTGGCATTACTTTCTCACGTACCGGGGGCTTTTGCAGAGAATTACACCCAGTGGGGTCTCGTGCAGCCAGTGGGTTGGAAGAATCTTGACCAGCGCTGCACGGATGCAGGAAATGTAAGCATTGACCGGGTCACTGCCAACAGCCGTGGCGGCTCCGCACTGGTTAGGTATTATTATCCCGAAGATGGATGGGGTTGCCCGAAAGAATCATTTCAACAGTTCTTGTACCGTTGGGATTTCGACCGAGACGTGAGTGTGGTTACCGGTAATAAAGGCGACACAGCATTCTTTACAACCCTTGGTATAGAGCGTGCCACGCAGCCACCGGTCAATTGTCCGAGCCTGAACCCATTCATGTCAATTGGAGGCAACAATGTTTTCGCCAGCAGCATAGGCGGTGAAGCGCGTTTTTATTCCGATTCCAGTCACAATTTCCATGTTCCCGGCCCCCGCGTATTCCGTATCAATAATCCACTTTTTGCAGAAGATTACATTGAGGTTAGTCTGTATGGTCCTGGCGGCGTTGGGCGTTGCGTTGATCTACGAATCAAATATGACTTCAGTTCTAAGGTTACAGGTGGCAGTGGCTCTGGACTAGAAACCTTAATAATCCCCAATACCGAACCCAAAAAAGTGCGTACCTCGTTCGCAACCCAAAAAGGAACGCGCTATACCATAGAAGCGTCTGGAGTCCTGAGCGACTGGGGTGATAAAGACGATGGGGTGGATCCAGTGTGGTGTTACGCTGAGTGGCGCTGTGGAACAACGGGACTAGTTTGGGATCAATTGCGGATTAATGACAAAGGCATGACTGAGCTAGCGGGAAAACCGATTCCCTATAATTCGTCTCATACCTATCAAATCGAGTTTACTGGCGATGGAAATCCGATAGAATTTTATGCTGTTGATGCCTTGGGAAGCCCTGGAGACAACAAAGGCTTCTTCACGGTTAAAGTTTCTATGTCGGGTGCAACAAGCACGGCGGATTGCCTGTTTAATTGGGCTGAGGGTATTTATCCTCAATTTTTTACGCCACCAACCCGTCAGAATAATAGCGTTATGGGCTATACCTATCGTTATTATTCCGCGACCAATAATTATTTGGGTACGAAAGACGGTGGTGTTTATCTTTATGCACCCAGTGTGAGCGATGCCATTAATAATGTTGGAACTATGGCGTATTACGCTAATTTAGCAGGATGTCGTTAGGAAACTCAGTGCGTGTTTTAAAAGTGTCAAGGATGGCAATGGGATAAAATACTGAACATTTAACCAATGAGCAGTAAGAAGCGCAGATCAAAAATTAAACGGTACCCAACTGACTTGAACAATAAAAAATGGGAAGTCATTAGCC
>JAPLRW010000054.1 GCA_026398935.1 Methylococcales bacterium | reverse complement strand
TATTCAATACGATGAAAAAATCATTGATGCCGCGTGTATGCACATGGTTATGAACCCTAAACAGTTTGATGTCGTGGTGTGTACCAACATGTTTGGGGATATTTTATCGGATCTGACGGCTGGTTTAGTGGGCGGTTTAGGCTTAATACCTGGCGCTAACATTGGCGCGGATGCCGCTTTATTTGAGGCCGTGCATGGTAGCGCGCCGGACATCACCGGAAAAAATCTCGCCAATCCGACCGCCGTGATTATGGCGGGCATAATGCTGCTGCATCATATTGGTGAGCACAGTGCGGCGGATAAAATACAAGCGGCCGTTGAAAAAGTCGTCAGTGACGGCGTGTATGTAACGCCTGACTTGAATCCCAATTCAACCGCAGGAACCATTGAAATGGGCGATGCGATTGTGCGGGAATTGCAGAAGGGTTGAGTGCTTTCTGGTTAAACAGCAGTGGCCTTGGCAAGACCAATCCACCCTTGGCGTATAATCTACCAAGGGTAGACGGTTTTAAGCGTTCATTGCGGTACAGCTAGGACGCCGTAGACACTCATTTTATGGTGGGACAACTGGCCTTAAACAGCCACTGGGTATCGCTAGAGCCTTTACAATTGGGTTCAACACGCACCAATATTTGCGATGATTTTCCTGCATACGGCAGGGTGGTGCTTTTCCAGCCATTGGTGCCAACGCAGCCACTGTCGAATAAAAGCTTGTTTTCATAGGCAACAATCATGCGATCTTCTGCATTATAGGTCTCATACTCGAACACAAAGTTACCGGAAACTTGCCCTAGTTCTACTTTGGTGGTTTCAGGGGTATTCGCACCTTCTTTAGCCACGTCACTACACACATTTTTACGCACATCTTCATAGCGCAGGCAGCCTGCCACTTTAAGCCAGCCGAGTTTGGCATTTTGATAACTGGTTTGTCTCTCGGTGTATGTGCCAGAGCTCAATCGGGTAGTGCGAGCAAGAAGGTAGGCTTGCTTTTCAATGTCCAGTTTAGTGGGACGTATAGATTTGCAATCGCCCATGGAATTGCTCAAATCCAACTGCGCACTGGCAACATAGTCCAAGTATTTTTGAAATAAATCGCAGTTGTTGTCTTCGCTGCCTACTAGCTTTTTGAGTGCCGCTTTTGCATCCGAGTCTAATGACTTGAAGTCTTCTTTAGCGCGGTTAAGCTTTTCGCGCTCTTTCTCAGCCTGTGGTTCTTGGGCATATAAGCTTTGCATCTTTTTTTGCAGATAAGCTAGAACTTTATCAGGGTCACTGGCTTTGCCTTGATTTTGCAAAATGGCTCGCACTTTTTGCTCGGCAAATTTATTTGTACCTAAAGATAATACCGTAAGCACATCAGCCCAATTACCGTTATTACTTTTGTATGACTTATATAACTCTTGGAATGCTTGGTCAGCCAAGGTGTCATTGGTATATTTTGCTGTTTGGATAACCGTTTTGACCGCGCTGGTATAGGCGGGGAAAAACGTGCTTGCCAGTCCTTCAGCTAAGGCTTGCGCAGCAAGTTTGTAATTTGTTTCAGCAGCAGAGCCACTGGTGCCTGCTACCGTTTTGGCATGATCAGGGATTTTATTACCCCATTGTTGTTCAATAATATATTCATGCTCTTTTGGCGTGACATTTTTTAAGATGGTCGAACTGACAAAAACGGCTAGCGTTTCTGAGTCGGTTTTACCATTGGCCATGAGTTCCATAACACTGTCTTTGCTGTCTGCCATCGCCGTGCGAATTTTTTCAAGGGTCGGACTGGAGAGTTTAAGTTTGTCATGACCGACGATAGTAATTACTAAATCAACTAATTGTTGCGAAAGCTCATTATCGGCTTTGAAGCCAGTTTGAACTTTGGTTTTTTCATCAATACAACTATTTAGGCTTTCATCAAGTGATGGCTTACCCCAGAAAGGAAGCGCGCCTTTGGGTGTGATTGTCGTTAGTTGTGTGGGCAACAGTTTAGCCACTGCCCCGCTGGGCGGTGGTGAATAGCTGCCTACTAATACGCCGTCACGCGCCTGCATGCGTTGTACCTGACTACCTGTTGCGTAGGTAAGCAATACCTCTTGTTCGCCTTCGCCACCTGTCCAGCCAAATAGCGCCAACGGACGTTGGAAGGCGACGCCCGGCAAATTTAATGCGCCAGTGGGCAGTGTGTTAGGCTGTACTGCTGAATCACTGCCTACTGCTAAAACCGGCGCGGTGCGGGTTGGGAGAAAATGCGCATAGCCTTTATCTGTTAGGGTAGACAATACAAATTCAGTCGCTGGAGTCAGTAAAAAATTGACATCATACAGTCCGCCGGAAATACCTACATCAAACAGTACAATTCTCGCTGGCGGGCCGTAAATATCAGCGGTTGTCAGGCTGAAGTCTACGTCTGGAAAGTTACCATTCCAGCGGGGCATTGCTGTAGGTGGTGTTCCGGGTGCGAGTGCGCTAATTTTCATGGGTAAATCACTTCTATTGACGTCAATTGAGAGGTCTACCCAGTGTTCTACCCCGTTGATGTTTAAATGCTCTACCCGCACCGCACCTACGCCAGCTCTTAAGATGGCCGCTTTAAAATCCAGGTAGTCGGCGTCGCCAAACGGGTTGTAAGAGCGTTGTAGGCGGTAATAATTGTCAGTGAACGTGGGCGAGGGCAGAAATACGTCTACATTGTTTTGGTCAATGGTAATATCAAAGCCATCGATCCACTGATCAATGGGCAGTACGCTTGGTGTGCTTGTTGGACAGCCGTACACGAGCAGGGTAGTTGCTCCGCTAGGATTGGAACACATTGACACGCTATCAATTGCCAAGGTGTAATTACCCGCCGCCCATTGTGTATTAAGCGTCACAATACCTTCGCACCAGTTTTTTTGGTACGTATCGCAACCGCCTTTGGTGCTTTGACCTGACCACGCGTAGCCATTGGCGCCGGTAATGTTAACTTTAAGCGAGTCACCCCCCACATTGGTGTTATACCAGATACGAATACGGCTAACGTCGGAAGCTTTATCTAGGGTAAAGCTTGAGGTTTTGGTCAAGCCACACGCCCCCAAATAATCGTAACGCACCAGCGTGGCATCCGCGTTACAGGCACTGCTCGTCGTATCTGTCAAGGTCAGCGATACATCATCAATGTAACCATCATTCGCCGTACCGGCTTGACGGGTAAAGTGCATTTCGACCACCGCACTGCGTGTTTTACTCGGTAAGATGCCGGAGGTTGTGCGCTGCAACAGACTGGTTTTTGAAGCGCGATCTGCCGTAGATACTGGGCCTATGCTAACCGTATTTAAGACTAGCCCTTGAGCATCATAAAATACCACTGCTACTGTGGCATAGTCGCTTTGCGTGTCGTAACCACCCAACCACGCAGATAAGGTAAAAGCTACCTTGCCCGCATCGATATCGCTGGCGCTGGCAAATGACAGATCAACGGCTTGTTTGGCAATGGCTGACGTCACATTGCCGCCATAGAAAAAGTTATTGCCACGTGTGGGCGAGTCAGTGCTGCTGGGCGCAGGAAATCCAGTCGCTGAACTGTACGGCTCGATAGTGACATTCTTGTCAGAAATCCAGCCTGGAAATTGCGTGCCAGTGACACCGCTAGTTAAGGATTCAGCATCGCCATTGCTGACTAAATTGCTGTTATAACTGCCTGCTAGCGCAGGCACAGCTACACACGCTGCGCAACAAGCCAGCGTGTATTTTCCTAACAGCGTTTTGTTGAAAAACTTTTTCATAGAAACTCCTTTACTGCAATGAAGAACTCGGCGCTAAACAAGCGATCCCTCCGCTCATCGTCAACGCTGATCAGTTGGCATGACTCAATCTAAAACACGCACAATCTGCATCAAACCACCCCCCCTTGAAAAAGCCTGCTTGCATTGGCTGGATGCCCGTGCCGTACACATCCCCCTGTACTCACTTATCTTGTACGCCTATTGAAAATAAGTTTCAACTGAGTATTTTGCTTATGTATTCTGGGGGGAGTTGTGTATATTTTTTGAGGAGAGTATTGCGTCCGTCAGGATTTGTCGGGTTAAGTTACACTGAACTGGCATGATGAAGTTGGCTGACTCTTCTACTCAGTCGTATTAGCAATGATTTTATGCATCCGCTTTGAATCCAGGGAGATAACCACTAGAATAAAGGGAATCGATAGACCTTCAATGAGCGCTGGATTAACGTGCCAACACAACACAACACAACACAACACAACACAACACAACCCAAGGCATGCAGTGCTTCGGCTATTTTGCCGATAAGGCTCGCGGCATAATAGGTAATAGCCACCATGGAAATACCTTCAACCATTTGTTGCATGCGCAGTTGCATTTTTGCGCGTAACG
>JAPLRW010000219.1 GCA_026398935.1 Methylococcales bacterium | reverse complement strand
TCGCTTTTTGAATTACTTAGACTATATATATTGGCGCTATGGATATTCGACGAAAAATGGCAGTAATTGTAGCTTCCAGTATTTTACTCACCGCTATTCCTGCCTCGGTACTGGTGTATCGCTATGCGCAAAATAAAATTCTTCACACTGAAACAACCAAACTGCTTAAGTTCACTAACGATCAGACTGAGCATGCAGCGCAACAGTTTATGGAGAGCAAGCCAAAATTAGAAAATTTAGTCAGATTATTGCAAAATGAATTGGTCAAACCGGTCAACACCCATGAGCTTAAAGAATTCCACCAGTTAATGGCGCTCAGTTCTGACGGCGTATGGCGCAACCGTAAAGCGATTTTTAACGGCAACACCGAGGCAGGGGTTTTTCTTCCCCCTAATTCGCTTGAATCCGATACGCAAAAAATCATGCATTTACGCATTAAGCGAGTTATAGATATTTTTGGTGCTGCGGCCAATAAACGCATGGAGAATGTCTGGTATCTGTCACCGCACCGTAGCGAAATTATCTTTGATACCACTTTTCCAAATTTTGTTTTCGATCAGCAAGCAGATAATGATTACACAACAACCCCTTGGGTTACATATACCTCACCCGCATTAAATCCCGAACGAACATTTACGTTTACCCCGCCCCTGTTTGATCCGGTGCCAAAAGTATGGATGGTCAGTGCTATTTACCCCCTGTATCTAGGCGATAAATGGTTAGGCAGCATAGGGGAAGACATGCAACTCAGCAATGTTTTAGGTTTTCTCTTTAAAGAACAGCTGCTCTATCAAGAAACCCAGCATTTTTTATTAGACAAAACGGGTAACTTTATTCTGGCTGGTCAGTGGCAACAATCACTGGAATCCAGAAATGACGCCAGTAACTTTGAGCTTCGCAATCAGCCAGCATTAAAGACTCTACTGCAACTGCCATTACAAAATCACCCTCAAGTCCTGTCAAAGCATCTTACGATTGACGGTAAAAACTATGTGGCCATTGGCATGACCTTACAGCCGGTTGCTTGGCGGTATGTCAAACTAATCCCCGTTGATGACATTCTAAAGCCTACCCGACAGTTATTTTCTATACTCGTGCTAATCATTTTTTTTGTCAGCATTATGAGTGGATTACTGATCGGTGCAGCCGTCCACACGCACCTTGTTAAAAGACTCAGACTGTTGGTTAAGTCTATGCGCTTATACGAGTCAGGTAAAAAGCAGCCTATTTTTCCGTTATTACTCGGCAACGATGAAATTTCAGTCGCTGCGAAAGAATTTGATGTTATGACGAATAGAATTGAGCAAAGCATAAAAGACATTAAAGCGGTTAAGAATTCACTCAGTAGCAGCGAAGCCCTTTTACGTCTCAGCCAGATAAGTGCTGGCATTGGTTCTTGGGAGGCCGACTTGGTCAACAACAAACAGGTCTGGTCAGAAAACTGTACCGCGATACTGGGACTTCCTACTGTAAGTGAGCCAACGTGGAACGATTTTATAGCACTAGTACATGCAGAAGACCGGCAACGCGTAATAAATGCATCCCAGTCGCACATTGCGTTGGGTATAAAACACGACGTCGAATACCGTATCGTCACACCCGATGGCAACACGCACTGGATGCGATCCACGGGCCAGGTTGAACGTGACAGCAATGGCAAACCCCTCTTTATGCGCGGCGTAGTACGGGACGTTACTGAACGGAAAATCAACGAAGAACAGCTACGTAAACTCTCCTTGGCAGTAGAGCAAAGTCCGGTAAGCATTATCATTAGCGACCTCCACGCACACATCGAATACGTGAACGATACCTTTGTTCAGTTAACGGGCTATGGCCGCGAGGAGATTATCGGCCAATCCATGCGCATGATCCAATCCAGTAAGACGTTGCCAGAGGTTCACGCAGCGCTGTGGGCTACCTTGAACCAAGGACTGACTTGGAAAGGCATCCTCTATGACCGTTGCAAGGACGGCAGTGAGCTGATTCAATCGGTCATTATCTCACCGCTACGCCAAGCGGATGGACGTATTAGCCACTTTGTGGCGGTGAAAGAAGACGTCACGGAGAAAATCCACAACAACGCAGAGCTTGAGCGCTATCGGCATCATCTGGAAGAGCTGGTGGAGACGCGCACCTACGAGCTAAACAACGCAAGACTGCAAGCCGACGCCGCCAATCAGGCCAAGAGCAGTTTCTTAGCCAATATGAGCCATGAAATCCGCACCCCGATGAACGCCATCATTGGCATGAACCATCTGCTACGCCGCGCAGGGGCAACTCCGGAACAAGTTGAGCGCTTGGATAAGATTGATAATGCCAGCCAACATTTATTAGCCATCATCAACGACATTCTTGATTTATCCAAGATCGAAGCCGACAAGCTGCAACTGGAAAGCACCAATTTCCATCTTTCGGCAGTGCTGGATAATGTGGCATCGCTCATCGGTGCCTCAGCGCAGCATAAAGGTATCAGCATTAGTATCAATACCGATTCTGTGCCGTTATGGTTACGTGGAGATCCCACACGACTACGGCAGGCCTTACTTAACTATGCGGGTAATGCCGTTAAGTTTACCGAGTCCGGCAGCATTGCCTTATCTGCTACGTTGCTAGAAGATAGCGGTGATCGCTTATTCGTGCGCTTTGAGGTCACGGACACTNTATTTGTTTCAGGCTTTCGAGCAGGCAGATAGCTCAACCACCCGCAAGCACGGTGGCACAGGGCTAGGACTCACCATCACCCGCCGACTGGCACAGCTCATGGGTGGCGAAGTTGGCATTGACAGCACGCTAGGTGTAGGCAGCACCTTCTGGTTCACCGCCTACCTACAGCACGGTGTCGGCATCATGCCCACCACTACAAAGCCTCTCACTGAACATGCAGAAACACAATTACGCGCGCAGCACAGCGGTGCGCGCATTCTGTTGGCGGAGGATAATGCCATCAACCGTGAGGTCGCGCTGGAACTGCTGTACGCAGTGGGCTTGACAGTGGATACCGCTATTGATGGCCTAGATGCGATAGAGAAGGTAAAAAACCACCCCTACGACCTGATTTTGATGGATATGCAGATGCCCAATATGGACGGATTGGAAGCCACTCTTACTATTCGGGCGCTATCGGGTTGGGAGAGTACGCCCATAATAGCCATGACCGCAAACGCCTTTGATGAGGATCGCCGCGCGTGTGAAGTGGTGGGGATGAATGACTTTGTTGCCAAGCCGGTAGAACCTAAATTACTCTATGCCGCCCTGTTAAAATGGCTGTCAGTCGACCTGACGGTTAAATCAAATGAAAACCGCGATAAAAATACCTATAACACACCCGTCCTAACGCCACCAGATGTAGCCGTAGAATCCTTGCCGCTATTGATGAGTACACAGGAAACAACCACGGAAGCTACCTTATCTCGCCTAGCCGATCTAGCCGGATTTGATGTTACACGCGGCCTTGCGGTATTGCCCAACAATGCTGAAAAATACCTGAATCTGTTAGGCCGTTTTGTCGAAGCACACGCTAACGATATGACGCTTCTGGAAAATAGCCTTATCGATGGCGACTACGTTACCGCCAAACGCTTCGCGCATACCCTCAAAGG
>JAPLRW010000067.1 GCA_026398935.1 Methylococcales bacterium | reverse complement strand
GGCTAATGACTTCCCATTTTTTATTGTTCAAGTCAGTTGGGTACCGTTTAATTTTTGATCTGCGCTTCTTACTGCTCATTGGTTAAATGTTCAGTATTTTATCCCATTGCCATCCTTGACACTTTTAAAACACGCACTTAAAGGTCGCGTTAGTTATGGTAGTTTTGACAGTCACGATGTTCAAACTGGCGCAGGCTATGAAAAAAATGGCTTTTCGCAGAACTACACGGTTAATTACCGTAGCACCAGTGGCTACCGCGACCATGCCAATTCAGACAAAAATAGTTTTTCTGGTAAATGGTTTTACACGCCAGAAAGTGAAAAATACACCGTGGGACTTATTGCGCGTTACAGTGAAGCTAATGCAGATGAGCCAGGCTACCTAAGCTTACAAAATGCACGCAGCAATCCTACCATGAGCAACAAATGGAATGCCAGTGATGGCGGCGTTAGGGAAGTAGGTCAACTGAGCGGGCATTTGGATGTTAATTTATCCGATGAATTATTTTGGTCAACAAAAAGCTATGCCAATATTTATAATGATCAACGCTGGGTCACCTTTAGTGGCGTTGAATCCCAACAAGAAAGACTAACCAATGAAGTACAGTATGGAGGGACTACCTCATTGACTTATCGGCCAACCATTGAGTGGTTAGATGATTTTTCTCTGGAAACGGGTTTTGACATTCAACAACAAGACAATAAAAGCCGTCGTTACCGGAACATAGACCGTGCAAGAACCTCCACTACGCGTAATCAAGCATTTGACTTTACGGTGTACGGCGGCTATTTACAAGCCATGATCAAGCCTTTCAAATGGCTTAAAATCACCCCTGGATTTAGAGCGGATCAAATTGGCGGGGATTTCACCAATCTTGTCAGCAACAAATCTTTTGATGTGAATAATTACGGCACAATTTGGCAACCTAAAATGGGGGTTGTTGTTACACCTATTGAAGGCTACAGCTTATACGGTAACTGGGGTAGAACTTTTCAGGTCGGCGTGGGTGCTGCTACCTTTAAAACCAATCCTAACCCCGTCAATGCTGCGCCATCCATTAACGATGGCTGGGAAGTTGGTACCAAGATACAGCCAGTTGATTGGGCAGAAGGTCGTGTTGCATACTGGCAGCAATCCGCAACCAATGAATCAAGTCGTGCGCTGAACAGTGCAGGAAACGATTCGGTACTGATTGGCGCAACAGACAGGCAAGGAGTGGATGTAGAGCTAAAAATCAGCCCTATTAAGCCAGTCAGTGTTTGGGCAACCTATTCCATTCAGGAAGCCATCGTCTCCAAACCACCAAATGGGAATGCGAATTTAGTCGGTACGCAAATTTTCAATACACCCAATCACCTCTTTTCTGGTGGTATTGATTATCAAATATCCTCTGTATTAAAAACATCCTTGTGGACAACTGGGCAAGGCGATTATTACATTGATGACACCAATACAAAAGGCAAGTTCGGCGAATATGCGTTACTGAACCTTGATATTGGCTATCAGGTTAACAAAATGATTGATCTACAATTTCAGGTTAAAAATCTCACCGACACCTCCTGGGAATACGTGTGGTACAACACGACAGCTAAAGAATCCGCGCATTCGCCAGGAGATAGTCGTGCTTTTTATGGTTCTATCAATATTAAATATGACCTGTGAAGCAGATTTTTTTTTAGACAGGGATGAGTGTAACCGCACCTGATATTCACCAAAAACGCCGCACATGGCGGCGTTTTTGGCTGAATACTCACTTTTATTTAGGCCTGAGCATCGGCTTAATCTTCGTACTGGCGGGACTAACTGGTAGCTTACTGGTTTTTTATGTTGAACTGGATGAAATCATCAACCCCCAACTACAAATTGCCGCTAAGCAATCCGAAAAACCACCACAACCCTACGAAGTATTATTTACGGCTATCCAACACCAATACCCAGATCGCGTCAATGCGTGGCGTTTTGAGATTCCTCGTCACACACAAGCACCAGTGATCGCGCGTTACTATAAACCAGTTGAAACGGCACACTTGCACTTTGCACCACTGATGGTATCTATAAATCCTTATACGGCTGAGATAAGCAGCAGTCGTTTTTGGGGAGAATTCATCATGACCTGGATTTACGATTTACACTACGCCCTATTACTGGACAGCACGGGTAAGACTATCATGGGCATCATCGGTGGATTGTTATTAATCGGACTCGGCTCAGGTTTATATTTATGGTGGCCTACAGCAAAAAAATGGCAAGCCGCATTAACGTTTAAGCAAGCCGCCAGCAAATCACGATTTATTTTTGATGTGCATAAGCTCAACGGCGTGTACAGCTTCGGCATCTTGCTCGTTTTAATACTTAGCGGCATTTTATTAGAACTACCGGATTTTTTTAATCCCGGCATTGAACGCTTATCACCGCTGTATCAACCCGAACTAACCACATCGACCTTGCAACTCGGAAAGTCCAGAATACCCCTTGACCAAGCCATCGCCATCGCGCAAAAAAAATTGCCTAAAGCGACGTTACGCTGGATTGAAACACCCAGTAATCAAACGGGCACATACAGAATCATGCTGTATCAACAAGGTGAGCCGAGCAAACGCTTTCCAAAAACGACTCTGTGGATAGACCAATATTCCGGTATCATCCTTGCATTTAGAAATCCAGTTGATCATCATAGTGGGGATATTTTTTTAAGCTGGTTACATCCCTTGCACAGCGGTGAAATAGCCGGTATATCTGGTCGATGGTTAGTGTTTATCAGTGGCTTTATCCCCTTCATTCTCTACATTACCGGCGTTATACGCTGGCAGCAAAAACGCCGCGCAAAACAATTGACCTCAGCGCTATAATAGCCACCAATGTTAATGCCTAACGTTGCATAATGCGTACGCCGTGGTGTGCGTTATTTTGTACATAGAATGCACTCTCCACCTGACTGAAAGAGCGGGGCTATTTCAGATATTATTTCATGCTCACTCCTAATCAATAGGAATATATTAAAGGATAAATAAATGATTTCACAGCTAGAAGATGTGGTTAATTTAGTGACGGGATCGTTAGTGTTATTTTCAAGTATCGGTATTTTTGTATTGACCTTGAATGCGCGTTATACGCAAGCGATAGCAAGGGTTAGGGAGATTTATGACCACCTGAAAAGCAGCGACAACCCTAAAAAGCTGGCGCAAGAATTAGATGCCATAGTGTTTCGTTGTCATTTGCTAAAATGGAGCTTCGGGTTGTTGATATGCAGCGCGATCAGTAGCGGCCTGTTTTTGTTAAGTTCCATTTTTTCACGCTTTATGGAAAACATCAGCCCGGAAATACTCATATTATGCGTGGTTTGTAGCGTGTTATTTATTTTTAGCTCAATGGTTTTCTTATTTATGGATGTCTTAGCATCATTAAAAGCTACGCTCATTCATATTGAACGCTGGAAGTGAATATCTCCACACACTGCCGTACCACGGATAAATTGCAGGGTGTACGCCATTAGGCAATGCACCCGTAGCAGTCTATCGCCGCACCCATTCATTAAAAACAGTAAGCCCATAGTGCAATGCTTACTTTTTTAATGGCGGGCGCTTTTTATCGTTCAAGTACTATTTGATAACCGGAGTAGTCGTTAACGTAGGCATAAATTTAGCCACTTGGTCGACGGTAAGATTAACCGATTTAACCTGATCCGAGCTTTGTGTCGCGTTAGTTTCATCAAAACCACATGGGGTTCCAGAGCATTGTGTCGCCAGTTTAGGGCCACTAAACAACATCACAATCGGCGCTTTATAGCTCATAATGGTGCCAAATGTACCTTGAATACCCCACGCATAGGAATATCCAAATGCACCTTGAGAAGTGCTGTATTCACGATCATGCACCAAGCCAAGATTGTGTCCAATCTCATGGGTAAAGGTATTAATGCCACAGTAATAAGATGCCGTGCCAGCAACATTATCCTTAGCAACACCATCACTAATAACCCCGTAGCCAGTAGCGCTATTAGCAGCGGAACCATTTGAAAATCCAACATAAGCCGTTCCGCAACTCACATGCGTTTTATAAAATGGCCGAAATAAAAATACCACATCAGCACCGTAT